>QHZP01000008.1:10831-55554 GCA_003224715.1 Acidobacteriota bacterium
GCCTCCGTTGAGGACTGATACCTGGCTACCACCTCTTCGTAATTAGCCGGATTAATACTATCGAAGACCTTGCCCGACGACGAATTCACCCATTCCCCGGCGATAAAGTTTCCGTAAGTTTGCGCCATATGAAATCCTCCCCTATCAATAAAATTGGAAGCACAGCTCCTTGAATTTAGTCCAGCCTCATCTTAGTTTCCGATCCAGGCTTTGTCAATCCAGCTGCAAGAGGGTAGCCCGGTGATTTGCGCGCTGCGATCCCCGAAAACCTGTGGTATGATGCGGAAGAGACGGAGAGAGACTTTATTATCTGGAAGTTTCGTGGATTCATAAGAGTGTTTAGGAGGACCTGAGATGAAGTCGACACAGCTTAAAATTGACGATTCCCGCCTCGACGCCATCACCTGCGGGCCTCTGCCTGCCTCTCGAAAGGTTTACGTGTCCGGGATTCTCTATCCCCATATTCGAGTGCCCATGCGCGAGATTCGTCAAACCGCCACCCAGCAGCACGGGACAAGAGGTGCAGCAACAGTCCCCAACCTGCCTGTCACAGTTTACGATACCAGTGGCCCCTATACCGATTCCTCCGCATCAATCAACGTTCGCCGAGGAATTGCGCCGATCCGGCGCGACTGGATCCGTGAACGCGGAGACGTGGAGGATTTGCCTGCCATCTCTTCACAATATGGTCGCCTGCGACTGGCCGACGCGCAATTAGATGCTCTGCGTTTTGGCCATCTGCATACCCCCTTGCGGGCAAGACCTGGACGCAATGTTTCCCAGATGCACTACGCCCGCCAGGGAATCATCACGCCTGAAATGGAATTCATCGCCATCCGGGAAAACCAGCTTCTTGAGAACAGCCATGCGACGCAGCATCCTGGAAATTCCTGGGGAGCCAACACACCCAAGCAGATCACTCCTGAGTTTGTGCGGGACGAAGTGGCGCGAGGCCGCGCCGTGATACCCGCCAACATAAACCACCCGGAACTGGAGCCAATGATCATCGGCCGCAATTTCTTGGTGAAGATCAACGCTAACATCGGGAATTCAGCGGTGACCTCGACCATTGAGGAGGAGGTCGAGAAGATGGTGTGGGCCATCCGCTGGGGCTCTGATACCGTCATGGACCTTTCCACAGGCCGAAACATCCACGAGACGCGGGAGTGGATCTTGCGCAACAGTCCGGTGCCGATCGGCACCGTACCCATTTATCAAGCCCTTGAGAAAGTCAACGGACGAGCTGAGGAACTAACCTGGGAGATATTCCGCGACACTCTGATTGAACAGGCAGAACAGGGCGTCGACTACTTCACCATCCACGCGGGTGTTCTTCTCCGCTACGTTCCCCTGACCGCCAAGCGTGTGACAGGCATTGTGTCCCGCGGAGGTTCCATTCTGGCCAAATGGTGCCTGGCCCACCACGCCGAAAACTTCCTTTACACCCACTTCGAGGAAATCTGCGAAATTATGAAGGCGTACGATGTGACCTTCAGTTTAGGCGATGGTCTCCGGCCCGGATCGATCGCGGATGCCAACGATGAGGCTCAGTTCGCAGAACTGGAAACCCTGGGCGAGCTAACCAGGATTGCCTGGAAGCACGATGTTCAGACGATGATTGAGGGCCCAGGACACATCCCAATGCATCTGATCCAGGTAAACATGACCAGGCAACTGGAGGTCTGTGGCGAAGCTCCTTTCTACACGCTGGGACCGCTCACCACGGACATTGCGCCAGGCTACGACCATATCACCAGCGCCATAGGTGCCGCCATGATTGGCTGGTTCGGAACCGCCATGCTGTGCTACGTCACCCCCAAAGAGCATCTGGGGCTGCCTAATCGCGACGACGTCAAGGAAGGTGTCATTGCTTACAAGATCGCGGCTCATGCTGCCGATCTGGCTAAAGGCCATCCGGGTGCCCAAGCCCGTGACAATTTCCTTTCTCAGGCGCGCTTCGAATTTCGCTGGGAAGATCAATTCAACCTCGGTTTGGATCCAGAACGAGCCCGTGCCTTCCACGATGCCACTCTTCCCGGTGAAAATGCCAAAGTGGCCCACTTTTGCTCTATGTGCGGACCCCATTTCTGCTCTATGAAAATTACCGAGGACGTGCGGCAATATGCCGAGACTCTAGGAGTGACGCCTGAAGAAGCTCTTCAAAAGGGCTTGGAAAACAAGTCTGCAGAATTCAAACAAGCTGGAGCCACTGTCTATCAAAGGGTCTGAGGCAGCTCGGTTATGGAATTTTCAGTGGCCGCCAGCCTCTCTTCCTGGGGCGCTGTACTGCTTTGCCCCGCTTGCAGAATCGTTGAATCGTTCCAACGGAACCAATTATCACCTGCGCCAGGTTCTTCCCCAACTGATGACTGAAGTAGCTGCCGCCAACAATTTGGTCAAAAAGTGTGTTATGGACCCGATGGGCCAATAGAAGGAGAAACGATTAATGTCGAGTCGTTCTAAGATCGCTATTATCGGGGCCAGTGGCTATTCCGGTGCCGAAATCGTGAGTCTGCTCCTGAGTCATCCTGCAGTGGAACTGACAACCTTGATGACTGCCAATCAAGAACGCAGGGATAACAGGCCCCAGAAGTATAGTGATGCTCTGCCGCAATTCTACCGTCTTTGTGACCTGGAAATTGAGCCATTGGAGGTTGATGAACTCCAGAAGCGCGACATTAATGTGGTCTTTCTGGCGACCCCTAACGAAATATCTCATGAACTGGTACCAAAACTCCTGGAACGAAAACTGCGGGTCATTGACTTAAGCGGCTCTTATCGTCTTAAACAAAGTGCGCTTTATTCCAGGTGGTATGGATTTGAGCATCAATTCCCCAAGCTCCTGGAATCGGCAGTATATGGACTCACCGAGATCCATCGTGATTCGATTCGCACGGCTCAACTGCTGGCCAACCCTGGCTGCTATCCTACCTCCGTCTTATTACCGTTGATTCCCTTACAGCAACGGGGATTGATCGACCCAGGATTCGATATTGTGTGCGACTCAAAATCGGGTGTGACCGGCGCCGGAAAAGCTCCCAGCCCCAACACGCATTTTTCGGAGGTGACCGAAAGCTTTAAAGCCTACAACGTTATGAAGCATCGCCATGCGCCTGAAATTTGGCAGGAGTTGGGGAACCCAAACTTGATCTTCACGCCTCATCTTCTACCCATCAATCGGGGCATTCTCTCTACCATTTATGTAAAGGTGCGAAGATCAGTGAATGAGGTGATGATTTCTGAGTGTCTCCGGAAAGCCTATGACAACGAGCCCTTCATACGCCTTTATAGCAATGGAACTCTCCCTGAAGTCAAGTTCGTGGTTCACACGAATTTTTGCGACATCGGCTGGACATTTGATAGGGATCGGTCGAACCTGATCATTATTGCTACGATAGACAACATTGGTAAAGGCGCAGCCGGCCAAGCCGTTCAAAACATGAATGTGATGTTAGAGGTCGAGGAAAGGGCGGGATTATTTTGAGGGTAAATTGGGGCTGCGTGTCTCTAAGCCTCGGCCGCCTGATCATCCTGGACGCATAAGATTCAATAAGCGAGGGGCTTTCATTGCGAATTGTCGTAAAACTGGGGGGAAGTTTATTGACGGAGTTGGAACTTCTCCATAAAATAATCGCCCAACTTGGGGAAGTGCAGGACCACCAGCATGATGTTATTGTGGTCCACGGAGGCGGCCAACAAATTAGGCATTACTTGGAGCAACTAAAAATTCCCAGTCACTTTCATCGCGGGTTGCGGGTAACCGATTCTGCTTCAATGCAAGTCGTGCAGATGGTCCTGGCAGGCCTGATCAACAAAGATATCGTGGCGGCCTTCGCAAGAAACCATCGGTTGGCTGTTGGTCTTTGCGGTGGCGACGGCAGTAGCTTTATTGCCAGGAAGTTCGTGGATCATGGAACCCAGCCGGAGGATTTCGATTATGGCTTTGTGGGTGAAATTGTCCACGGCGAGCCCAAATTGGTCGATCTACTGCTGTCAGAAGGATATTTTCCAGTCATCGCCTGCATCGGCCTTGGTGAAGAATCAGCCTATTATAACGTTAACGGAGACGAGATGGCGGCCGCCGTAGCCATTTTCTGTAGAGCCGAACGCTTAGTCTTCTTGACAGACGTGCCCGGAGTTTTGGATGCAGAGAAAAAAGTCATCCCCTCCTTAACTCGAGCTCGAATGGAGGAACTCCGAGCCTCCGGAGCGATATCGGAAGGCATGCTTCCCAAGACCCGGGCCTGTGAACGTGCTTTGGAAAATGGGATTCGACAGATCCATATTGTAAGCGGCAAGATGCGAGACGGCCTAAGCCGCATTTTGGTGCAGAGCGAATTACTGGGGACTGCGATTTCTCCTTAACGAGGGCCGAGTATCACGTTGAGCGGATGGCGTTGATAAAGCAATGCGGGAATTCGAAAGCAGTACGGGCGCTGTTGCGAAAGACTAAGACTGGCGAATTCACATGAGCTGTCTGATGGGCATTTGAAGATCGGCAATCGGAAGGTTCATCATGAACTTAGAACAGATAAGGGACGCGGAATCCAAGTACCTCATCAGCAACTATAAGAAATATCCCCTTTTCGTGGACAAGGGCCGGAAGTGCGTGGTTTATGATTACGCCGGTAAGCGTTATATTGACCTTTTGGCGGGCATCGCGGTAAATGCGCTGGGATACAACCATCAGCGCATTAACAATACAATTCGAAAACAGATTAAGAAGTCGGTCCACGTCTGTAACCTCTTTTATCACCCTTATCAAGCTTTGTTGGCCAAAAAGCTTATCGAGATTTCTGGTCTCGAAAAAGCGTTCTTCTGCAATAGTGGTACTGAGGCTATCGAGGCGGCTTTTAAACTGGCGAGGGGATTCGCTTATAAGAATCATCTCGGCGAGGGCAAACACGAATTTCTCACTCTCGACAATGCCTTTCATGGCCGGACCTATGGGGCGTTATCAGCCACGGCCTCGGACAAATACCGCAAGCCTTATGAGCCGTTGGTCCCGGGCTTTCGATTCGTCAAGTTCAACGACGTCGAGGACCTTAAAACCCAGTTCAACGAAAAAGTCTGCGCCTTAATTGTCGAGCCCATCCAGGGCGAAGGGGGAATTCATGCCTGCTCTCACAAATTTCTGAATACAGCCCGCCAGCTCTGCGATCGATATCAGGCGCTGCTTATCTTTGATGAAATTCAATGTGGCATTGGGCGCACCGGCCGCTATTTCTACTTTCAAAAGTTCGATCTCAAACCGGATGTTTTGACGTTAGCTAAACCGATAGGATTAGGATTGCCGTTGGGAGCGCTATTGACAACCGACAGAATTGCTCCAACCTTTGGTCCCGGTGATCATGGTACTACTTTCGGGGGAGGTCCTCTGGCTTGCCGGGTAGGCTTCGAATTTCTAAAAATCTTGCAAGAAGACCAGTTGCTTGAGCACATTGCCACAACCGGCGAGTTCTTTAAGGAAAAGTTACTGGACTTAAAAGCCAAGTATCCCTTTGTAACGGATGTCCGTGGGGAAGGTTTGATCCTGGGGATGGAGTTGAGCTTCCCGGGTCGGGAGATTGTTAACCGCTGTCTGGATGCGGGATTCATCATCAATTGCACTGCCGACAGAGTGCTGCGTTTTCTTCCCCCTTATATCATTACGAAAAAGGAGATCAGTAAGTTCATTAAGGTGCTGGACAAAATTTTGTCTGAGGTAAAGCTAGCGACCACGGAACTGACCTCTGCATCCCAATCCGTCGGAGGAAGCCATTAAAAAAAACTCAGTGAAAGTTTCCCGCGCTACCACCGACTCCAGCTTGAATATCAAAAAGAAGCTGACCGTCGAAGACTTAATCTCGATTCAATTCTTAACGCCCCAGGATATTGAGCTGATCTTTGAGTCGGCGGCAGCCCTCAAGAAGGATCCGACCCATTTTTCCCAGGCTTTGGCTGGGAAGACAGTGGCTTTGATTTTTGAGAAACCCTCTCTGCGAACCCGTGTTACCTTCGATGTCGGGATGACCAGCATGGGCGGAAACGTCGTCTTTCTGGATCATAGCCTCACCAAATTGGGTGAACGGGAGTCGATTAAAGATGTGGCTAAAAACCTCGAAAGATGGGTCCATGGAATTGTAGCCCGAACTTATAAAAACAAGTCGGTAGCGGAATTGGCCGAGCATGCCGGCATTCCCGTCATCAATGGGTTGACGGACCTTTTACACCCGTGCCAGGCATTGACAGACTATTTCACCATCCAGGAAAGGTTCGGCTCCTTCACGAACATCAAATTCGCTTACGTCGGTGATGGCAACAATACCTGTCACTCTCTCATCGATGGGGCTGCAAAGCTCGGGATGGAGCTATGGATCGCCACGCCTGAAGGGTTCGAACCCAATCTTCGGATTGTCAGCGAGGCCGAAAAAACTGCGAGAGACACCGGGGCCCAAATTCAGATTGTCAATGATCCGGTGGATGCGGTTAGAGACGCCGGCATTGTTTATACCGATGTCTGGGCCAGCATGGGCCAGGAAGCAGAAACAGAAGATCGAGCGGCCGTTTTCGCAGATTTTCGAGTGGATAGCGAGCTGATGGCTTATGCCCACCCGGATGCGGTCTTCATGCACTGCCTGCCGGCCCATCGAGGTTATGAAGTGGCTCCCAGTGTGATTGATTCCCCGCAGTCGATTGTTTACGATCAGGCGGAAAATCGCCTCCACGTGCAGAAGGCGATTCTCTACTTACTGATGGGACCCTAAACCAATGCGGATAGTCGATTGCGGAATATGGCTTGATAGAGTCCAAGCTGAGCGGGAAAAAGAACTCAGAATCTTTAATCACGAGGCAGCCAATCCCGTTACAGGTGCGATTGTGCTTCCAGTTGAGGGAACGAACTGATGATCAAGAAAGTCGTTTTGGCTTACTCGGGAGGTTTGGATACCTCCGTTATCATTCCATGGTTAAAGGAGAATTATCGCTGCGAAGTCATCGCAATGGCGGGGGACGTTGGACAGGGTGAAGAGTTACACGGGCTCCACGAAAAAGCCACCAAGACTGGGGCTTCCCAGCTTTATGTGGAGGACTTGCGCGAAGAGTTTGTGCGTGACTACATTTGGCCTACCTTACGCGCCGGGGCGGTTTATGAGCGAAAATACCTGCTCGGGACTTCGATGGCTCGTCCCATCCTGGCCAAGCGACAAGTAGAAATTGCCTTGAGGGAAGGAGCGGATGCAGTAGCCCATGGCTGCACCGGCAAAGGCAATGATCAAGTTCGATTTGAACTGACCTACAAAGCACTGGCTCCACACCTGAAAGTCATTGCCCCCTGGCGGGAATGGAGTATCAAGTCTCGAGAAGACGCCATTGATTACGCTCAGAAGAAGAATATTCCGATCACTGCGACGAAGGAAAAAATTTATAGTGAGGATCGGAACATCTGGCACATCAGCCACGAAGGGGGCGTTCTGGAAGATCCCGCCAGCGAGCCGGAAGAATCTATGTGGAAGTTGACCACGTCCCCCGAGAAAGCGCCTGACGAGGCTCGCTATGTCGCGATCGAATTCGAGAGGGGTACTCCGGTGGGAATCGACGGAAAGAAACTTCCCCCTGTTGAGTTAGTCAGCCTGGCCAACAAGATTGGCGGCGAGCACGCTATCGGACGAATCGATTTGGTGGAGAATCGCCTCGTCGGCATAAAATCAAGGGGAGCCTATGAAACTCCCGGTGGAACTCTGATCGTGCAAGCGCACCGGGAGCTCGAGTCCATTTGCCTGGACAAAGAGACGTTACGGCTTAAGGATCAATTGGCAATCAAATACGCCGACCTAGTCTATAACGGACAGTGGTTTACTCCGATCCGCGAAGCTCTGGATGGCTTTGTTGAAGCGACTCAAAAGACGGTCACGGGGTCTGTTCGCCTGAAACTCTATAAAGGCAATATTATTGTGGCCGGAAGGAAGTCTCCCTATTCGCTTTATCGTGAGGATCTGGCCACCTTTGGCGAAGAAGCCGTCTATAACCAAAAAGACGCCGAAGGCTTTATTAACCTCTTCGGGCTTCCGGTTAAGGTTCAGGCACTGGCAGAGAGAAGTAGGAAGTAGTCTCCTCCGATTAACCAAGACGACCTGGAGAGGAAAGAGGGATTGTCTGGCCGCCCCAGAGGGGTCGTGAAGTTCTCTCAGAAATGGGTTTGCCATTTTGGAAATGAGAGCAACCTGACGGAAGTCTCAACTCTTCGGCGTTCTTTGTGGCTTGGCGGTCAATAATTTTTTACCTACATGAAAACCTGGGGTGGAAGATTCACCGAACACATGGATTCGGTGTTCGAGCGATTCAATAATTCGTTCGACACGGATCAGCGACTCATCTTCGAAGACATTGAAGGTTCTATGGCATATGCGAGCACCCTGGAAAGGGCTGGGATCCTCTCTCCTGAGGAACTCAAGCAGATTGGCAAAGGTCTGGCCGACATTAAGAAACGAGTGGAAAAGGACCCCGGATGGCTGTCAGGTCAAAAGGATGAGGATGTGCATAGCTTTGTGGAAGCGCGCCTTCATGAGATAGTCGGCGATGTTGCTCTTAAGCTACACACTGGGTGGTGCCGAAATGACCAGTTGTCCCTGGACACGCGCCTCTGTCTAAAGCGTGCCATCATTCGCGTTCAGGTGCAAATTAAGAGTTTAAATCGCTCCATTCTCAATCTGTCCAAAACTCACCTGGATGTGATTATCCCTGGCTACACGCATCTCCGCAAAGCTCAACCGGTCCTGTTCTCCCACTACCTGTTAGCCTATTTTGAAATGTTCCAACGGGATTATGACCGTTTTGACGATTGCTTCAGGCGAACGGACTTTATGCCCTTAGGCTCAGGAGCCCTGGCGGGCAGCGGCTTTCCCGTTGACCGGGAGGCTCTACGCAAGGAACTCGGTTTTGCCCAGCTTACCCGCAACAGTGTGGATGCCGTCAGCGACAGGGATTATCTGGTTGAATTTGTCTCAGGTGCCGCTTTGACCCTTGTTCATTTAAGCCGCCTGGCCGAGGATTTCATCATTTATTCCTCGACAGAATTTGGGTTGCTAGAGCTCTCCGATACCGTCACTACCGGCAGCAGCCTTATGCCTCAAAAAAAGAACCCCGATTCCCTGGAGTTGATCCGCGGTAAGGCAGGCCGAGTTTTTGGTCATTTGATGAGCCTCCTGACTTTGCTGAAGGGCTTGCCAATGGCTTACAACAAGGACTTGCAGGAGGACAAGGAGATCCTGTTTGACACGCTGGACACCCTTGTCGAATGCTTACAAGTTGCCGAGACCGTCGCCAAGACGACGAACGTGAATAGGACGGTGGCTCGAGAGTGCGTCCAGAGAGATTTTCTCAATGCTACCGATCTAGCCGACTATCTTGTCGGCAAAGGACTGCCTTTTCGCAAAGCCCACGAACTGGTCGGCAAGATTGTGTTGCATTGTGAAGCCCACAAGATCCCGTTGGATGCGTTACCATTGGCCGAATTTCAGTCGTTCTCCGAACTAATAGGAGACGATGTCTATACCGCTTTGTCGCTTGAGAACTGCATCCAGTCTCGTTCTGTAGTGGGTGGGACTGCTAGATCCCGCGTGCTGGAAGCGATTGAAGAAGCGGAAAAACGATTAGCCATCGGCGAATGAGGATGGTTGATTGACAGAGAGACGTTTGTTCCCTTGATATTGTTTCCTACGCTCGAGACTTGGCGCTCCTTTCGTAGTATGTAAAGAGGGAAAACTTTTGCAGAACTAATCTACATCTAGAGGAGTTCTATTCATTGAACAAATCATCCATTATTGAGACCGCCTGGAAACTCGACTCCAAGCAGGTCATAGCTCCTCAGGGTTTCCTGGCTTCCGCCGCAGCGGCCGGCATTAAGAAAGAAGGCAAGTTAGACGTCGGTCTACTCTATTCCCGGCGGCCTTCCATCGCCGCCGCACGTTTCACCACCAATGCTGTTAAGGCCGCGCCGGTTTTGCTTTCTCAGGAACACCTGGAAGAATCGGGCGGAGAGATCCGGGCCATCTTTGTGAATTCCGGGAACGCCAATGCCTGTACAGGAGCGGAAGGCATGATAGTTGCCAGGAAAATGGCGAAACTGGCTGGAGAGGTCGTTGCTGTCCCGGCCGACCAGGTAATCGTCTGCTCGACCGGGGTCATTGGCGTCCCGCTTCCTTTTGACCGAATAAAACAAAAATCCCAGGAATTGAAACGGAACCTGAGCGGCGAAGGAATGGATGCTGTTTCCAAAGCCATCATGACCACAGACACGGTCCCAAAGGTGTGCACGGCCGAGAGCCTTGTGGGCCCATCGTCCGTTCGCATCAGCGGAATGACGAAGGGGGCTGGAATGATTCATCCACGCCTGGCGACCACTTTGGCTTTTGTCTTGACGGACGCATTCATTACAAAGGCTCTTTTGGAGGAGGCCCTGACCGAGTCCTGTGAGAGAAGCTATAACCGGATAACGGTCGACGGGGATACGTCAACGAATGATACGCTCACTGTCCTTGCCAATGGGGCTTCCGGCGCATCTTTAATAGAACAAAAAGATGAGACCTACCATCATTTCTTGCAAGGTCTCACAGAAGTTTGCCAAAGTCTGGCTCAGCAAATTGTGCGCGATGGCGAAGGGGCCAGCAAATTCGTAGAGATTGCGATCGAAGGGGCCGACTGCGAACCCAATGCCACCCGCATAGCCCGCAGCATCGCCAATTCGCCCTTGGTCAAAACGGCTCTGGCTGGCGAAGATGCCAATTGGGGGCGCATTCTGTGTGCTGCAGGTTATTCCGGGGTTCGGTTTGACCCGGATCGAGTGGGAATTAAGATTGGCGATCTAGAGGTTTGCAAGAATGGAACTGGATTGAGCTTTGACGAAGCCTTGGCCAAGCAGATTCTGAGTCGCCGGGACATTCGCATCACTGTTAACCTCAATGTGGGTTCCTCTTCGGCCACTATGTGGACTTGCGATCTGACGAAGGATTACATTCACATCAATGCCGACTACCGAACCTGAACTGGTCTTAGCTCGATCGTTTCAAACATGCTATCCGTCCCAAGGAACTTGCTCGCATACGCCAATAATCCCCGCTCAACCATCCTGGGCCAACCACAATTTTCAAATCCAACTCCTTCGAGGTATTAATGGCAAGTCACATAAACCGCCGCCGTTTTATTCAGGGTCTAACCACCGCTACTAGCCTTGCTGCAGGCTGGACAGCGCGTAGCTACGCTGCCATCCCCGGCGCCAATGAAAGATTGCGTCTGGGTGTCATCGGGTGTGGTGGTATGGCCAACCATCACATGGATGAGTTGTTGACTATGAAGGCCGCCGACAAGGTGGAAATCGTAGCAGTTTGCGATGTGTTCAGAAAGCGATTGGATTCGGCAGCCCAGAAAACAGGTGGGAAACCGTTTGCAAACTACCAAGAGCTCCTTCTACAGAAGGACCTCGACTACGTATTGATTGCTACACCAGAACACTGGCATTACCGGATGGCCCTGGATGCCCTTGGTGCCGGCAAGCACATCTACCTTGAAAAACCGATGACCCACACCATCGAGCAAGCCCAGGATCTGGTCCGCCAGGTTCGGAGGTCTAACCTTAAGTTGCAGGTAGGAGTCCAGGGAATGTCGGATGAGTCCTACGAAATCGCCAACCGTTACATCCAGGCCGGCGCACTGGGGAAGGTGGTGATGGCTCAAATCGACTATTCCAGAAATTACAAAGAGGATTTCTGGGCTTACGATATTGAGACTGATGCTCAACCCCGTGTAAACCTCGATTGGGAAGCCTGGCTCGGCCCAGCCCCCAAGCGGCCCTGGGATCCTCGACGTTTTTTCCAGTGGCGACGCTATTGGGATTATTCCGGGGGAATCGCCACCGACCTGTTCATCCACCGGGTAACTCGCATCATCAAAGCCGTGGGACTGACTTTTCCAGAACGCGTAGTCGCGACCGGTGGTACTTGGAACTTTACTGAGAGTGTGGCAGAGATCCCTGAGACCTTTAACATGTTGTGTGACTATCCTGGCGGCCCAACCGTAGTCCTTGTGTCATCCATGGCTAATGACACCTCAATCGATCACGTCATCCGCGGCCACAACGCCACTTTGCAGTTCACGCAGGATGGCTTTGTGATAACGCCACAACAAGGCATTCGTGATGACCTGGTTAAGCCAGAGGAAAGGAAAGCGCAAGAGGTGTGTACCCTGGTGTACAAGAAAACCGGGGCTGAGGATGTTAAGCTCCATCATCGGAATCTGCACGAGGCCATCCGTAAGGGTGAGCCGCTGCGCTGCGACGTCCAGCTCGGCTATTACGGCACTGTCGTAACCCTCATGGGTGTTGAATCCTTCCGGCAGCAGGCTTACCTGAGATGGGATCCACAAAAGGAGAAGCTCATAAAGACCTGAGTTCAGTGGCCTGCCTTCCGTTTCCGAGCCGATTGTTTGCGAAAACAGGATCGTCGCGCTCCTGTTCTTACTCGGTTAGCCGGTGGAAAGCCGAGGAAGAGCACGAGAACGAATGGAAATGGAATACCTCATCGTATTTGTGAAAGCGCGGAATAAGCAACGATAGGCGGAGATCTCTGCTCCCGTCACTTCCGTCGCCGCACGCAGACATCTTTAACCCTGGCCCCCGACCCAAGCTCTTACCATTGCCGTCTCGGGAACTTGCCTTCGATGCCCCGTATATTTCTTATGGATTCAGACTTTCACGCGACACCCAAATCCCACCCTTCACTCCGAAATCCGACACCCCACCGACGAATGTATAGCACCCGTAGCCGGGTGCTCTTCGTTGAAGGTCTCCAAAGATGAATCTCAGGTGATCAAAGCCCTGAACGAATCGACGGAGAGATAGCTTTTCAAATCAGTCAACACCTTGGGCGGAACCAGTACCTCGCCATTTTTTTTGTCTGGTAAGGATGTCTTGTGCTTGCAGCGAACCGGCGAACTCAAGGGCGTTGCAGACAGCTTCCGCCATCCGTTGGTCCAGTTCATACGTCCTCAGATGTGGTGCGCAGGCAAATTATCTCCTGAGTCAAAAGCAAGGCTATTGACCCTGTTTTTCTTGATTTTTCAGTTCCGCTGAGGGCATTATTGGATAGGCTCCTTGTCTCATTTGTGGATCCTCTCATAGAGGAGGCTACCTATGAAAAAATCATCCTGGGTCTTGTTGCTAGCGGTTGTGGGCCTTGCTCTTCTTCTCGAGGCTGATTTCTCAGCTGCACCATCTCAGGCCGCGTCGAAGTCAGCCACCAAGAAGTGAGCTATCCTTTGGGCACCTGCAGAGCTCAAATGGACCGATATTCGCGATCTAAAGGAGGCCAAGCAAGCCATACTTTGGGCGATCCTAACAGGGGAGCTCATGGAGTGCTTGTCAAGTTCCCTGCGGGAACTGAAGTCCCGTTTCATACGCATAGCCACGAGGGAAGGGGCGTCGTCATGTCAGGTACTCTGGTGATTTCCCTTGAGGGCCAAACTCCAAAGGAGCTACGACCAGGCTCTTATTTCTTCGTTCCTGCTGGCCTGAAATACGAGAGAATGTGCAAATCAGGAGTGACCATTGTCTGTTTCTTGATCACTCCCCAGGAGCCTTTGACATAAATATCATGGAAGCGACGGCTACAAAGAAGTAGTCTTGCCATTCGTTGCTTTGCGCTTGATCGGTAAGGGGAATGCCTGCGTCCATGCTGCGAGGAAGGAGCAGGTTCTATCCGCAGCCGAGCAAGGATCGTCTGGTGTGTGCAACTGCCATGCTCAACGGGTTGATCACACCAAACCCAAAACCGACTCGGCTTCGGCCCCGCCTGGTACCTGACTCCCGGGCGGAGTTGTGGGAGACCTGGCTGCCGGACGGGAGTTTTTGACTCGCCTGGTGCGGTTCCGGCTCTCTCAGTCTTTTCCGAGCTTATCAAAGGAGCTAACAGCCTGGCGTAGACAACAGCAACTGGATTCCTGCTCCAGATCAAGAGTAACATTTCATGATAAACAGCGAAGAAAGAGGTGTGCAATGACTTCCAAATCTGGCGTCAGAAGGTCCTTGGAGGATCGAGTCGTCCTGTGTGCTGATTGCAATGCCAATCGCACATTGTCAGTTTCTACTTCTGGGAATCTGGTTTGCTCGACCTGTGGGTCCGATAACTGGATGTATCAGCCAATCACCGCCATTGTAAAGGAAACTGTTTCCATTAAAGGAGAGCTAAACGTCGAAGAGGATCTCACGATCGACGGGTGTGTGAAAGGGCGGATCGAACTGAAGGACCATACTCTCTGGATTAGTCCGAATGGGAAAGTTCTCGACGCTCAAATCCATGCAGGCAGCGTGATCATTGCAGGAAACGTGACTGGGGATATTTCTGCCAGCAAGATGGTGGAAATTCAAGCGTCAGGGTCAGCGGCGGGCAATATTAGATGCCCACGAATTTCGATTGCTGACGGCGCCAGGTTCAAGGGAAGCATCGATACGGAGACAAAGGAAGACACCGGCGCTAGACCAGATTTGTCAAAGACGGCCGTGGCTCATCTTTAGGCTCATTTGCGAGTTTGAGTAGATTGAAATGCCTTTGAAGACTTAGGGACCGAACTATTCTTCACGCCAAACTTATTGGCCAAAACGCAGAACGACCCGCCGCAAAGTTGAAATTGTCAGAGAAACCAAGCGTGGCGGCCCCTGACCCGACAAGAGGGAGTGGTCCCAACCAGGGTGGTAAGTTTGTTTAGAATCAAGGTAATTGACTGAGAACGAAATGTCGAGCGATGTAATACTTCTGCATCCGGAGACGGTTCGCGGGAAAACATACTGCTGTTCCTGTAACCGTCCCACAAGAATCGAAGACTCATTTATCGTAGACGGAATGAATCACCGGGAAAGGTGCTTTTGCCCAGATTGTCTAGATTACTTTTTGGATTTTGCCTTTCGGGTCATTGCGCCTTTGGCGATTGACTGGTCGAGAGCGCAGGCCCAGCCTATCGCCGCCGTTGTAAAGGACACTGTTTCCGTCAAAGGGGAGCTGATCGTCCAAGAAGATCTTACCATCGAGGGTCGTGTGAAAGGGCGGATCGAACTGAAGGACCATACCCTCTGGATTAGTCCGAATGGGAAAGTTCTCGACGCTCAAATCCATGCAGGCAGTGTGATCATTGCAGGAAAGATGAGTGGGGACATTTCGGCTAGCGAAATGGTGGAAATTAAAGCCTCAGGGTCGGCGGCGGGCAATATTAAATGCCCACGAATTTCGATTGCTGATGGCGCTCAGTTCAAGGGAAGCATCGATACAGAGACAAAGGAAGACACCAGCGCTAGACCGGATTTGTCAAGGGCCGCCGTAGCTCGCCTTTAGTTGACGCTCTTTTGCAAGTTTTGAATGGGATCGAAAAACGCGCCTCTGAGGGTTTAGTCGCCGAGCCCTCGGCCAACGCCGCCCTGAGGCTTGCTGGTTTACCGGTCAACTCGTGTCAATTTACCAAAAGCTAGAAGGGCTCCATGTCTTGCTTAATCGGGCTTGAATCATTAAACTAGGGCTCGCTTATGCGAGTTCTGGCGACGGCAGGGAAAATTTATTCGGGTTTGCTGGCACTGGCCTTAACTTGGATTTACTTTCAGGACCGGTTGAAATGGACTCTCTTTACTCCCCTCAGTGAGGAGAGGTTGGCTCGTGATCTGCTCGCAGGCCTGGCGGTTGCTGTCTTTGTTATTTGCCTGTCCCTATTCGCCAGTAGGAATTTCGCTTGGGCTCAATTGCTGGAGGACGAATTCAGTAAAGTCCTGGTGCCGCTCCCAGTGTGGGAAATACTGGCCCTCGCGCTTTTGAGTGGATTGGTCGAAGAGATCCTTTTCCGTGGCGCTATCCAGCCGGCTTTCGGGCTTGTCTCAACGAGCTTGCTTTTTGGGCTGGCCCACATCATTCCGCGCAGAGCCTTTCTGCCCTGGTCAGCCTATGCAGTGTTTGCGGGATTTCTCTTCGGCAGCTTGTTTGAACTGACCCATAATCTCCTTCCGGTGATCGTGGCCCATTCTGTCAGCAATTTCGTGCTGATTCTTGTCCTAAATCGGCGCAAGACCGTGCAGACGGTTTGAGTTGGAGACAGGATTTTTGTGACAGACCAGAGTTTATCTCCTCATCTGCTCTGGTCCCCGCCGTAGTGGGAAGTGGAGGAGGTTCGCCAGGACCAGCGTGAATTCCAGGGATAAGAAGACTGAAGTCTATATTACGACGTTTTCGGGAGGGAACCGAACGTTTGCGAATTAAATTCCTGTTTCCGACGCTGATAATCGTTGTTTTATTTTCTGCGGTTATCCTTCTTTGGATTCCGTGGCAGGTTGAGAATTTGCTAAAGATCGAATTGACTCAAAGGGGCAAACTAGCTGCCGAGACACTGGACAAATCGGCCCTCGGAGCTCTCGTGGTTCAAGACCAGAGAGCCTTGAATCAATTGGCCAAGGGATTTATTAGTTCCAATGAAATCCTCTTCGTCCTGATCCTGGATAAAGACGGCCAAAATCTGGCTGATAGTGGCATCGAGAAAAAAGACTATTCAGTGATTGAAAGGCATCTACCTGAAATCATCAAAGCGGAGACGGATCTAGTAACCACCGACCAATGGCCCTCGACGGGAGATTCCTTCTTTCACATTGCCCGTCCGGTTTTCTATGAGCAGCTACGCATCGGGACCATCGTGCTTGGAATCTCGGCCCGCTGGGCATCTTTGGCGCTGACGCAGTTGCGCCTGCAACTGGGATTTCTTTGCGGAGCCATTCTGTTCTTGGGTGTCTGCCTGCCGCTCCTGGCTGCCAGATCGTTGTCCCGGCCTCTGCAGAAGATTGCTGCCGGCATTGCCAATCAATCCAATCAGCAGCTTGAGATGCTGGCTGGCAATGTGCATGAGTTTAACCAGTTGGTTGAAGGTATTGAGAAAGCCAAGAATTTGTTTACCAGTTCTCTCAGTGAGCTGGAACGGCAAAAATTGGAATTGGAAACAGAGCTGGCAAAAAGGCACGAAGAAAACAGCAGCCTGTCCTCACGACTCGGTGCCGTTACGAAACAAGCTGAGAGCCTACAAGACAAAATGACGACTCTGCAATCTCACTCCGGGCATCTGAGTAAGCTGTTGCCTCTGGTTCAATTCGCAACTGGCATTGCTCCGGAAATTGATAGCTCTATGCAGCATATCAGTCGCAGCGCGGACCAACTGCGCGAAGATTTGGACCGCCTGCGGAATCTCCTGGCGCTTTACGAAAAGGCTTCTCCTCTGGTTCCCGAAGACAGGGAAGTCATCCGGCAGTACAAGAGCTTTATCAACTACGAGCAAATCAGGCAATCAATGGACGAACTCGTCACCACCATTCGGGGTGGAGCCGACTGGGCTGAGCAGCTGGCGGATCTTCTAAAGCAAATCTCCGTGGGCGATTTGACCAAAGCCAAATAACTCTGCACCGCGTGAGACGATTCCCCTTCCCTTCCCACCTCTTTCCTGCCGTCCAATGGCAACGAAACCAGCTTGCAGTAACCGTCTCTGCTTCTCTCATTTTCGTCGGCTTTACCCTGGTAATGCCGTTCCTGCCTCTTTATATTCAAATGCTCGGAGTCCCCACTCAAGCGCAGCTAGCTAGCCCTATGGGCCGGAGTGGTCTTAGGGGTTAGCCCTTTACTCGCTTCTATAGTTGGTCCAATGTGGGGAAGAATGGCAGACCGCTACGGTCTCAAGATCATGGCTGTCCGCATTTCCCTGGTGCTTTTCCTGATCTGGTTCTTCACCGGTTTCGCGCAAAACGTCTACCACCTTTTCTTCTTGCGAATTCTGCTCGGGATTTTCGGCGGTTTCAACACTTTTTCGATCTCTTTAGTCACCCAGCTATGCCCTCAAGAGAAGGTAGGAAGAGCGATTGGAACACTACAAGCGACTCAAATCTTCAGCGCGGCTGTCGGTCCTTTTTTTGGAGGTGTCCTGGCAGGCTGGATTGGTATTCGACGAACCTTTTTGGCTACATCCTTCATGTGTTTGCTTAGCTTAATATTGTTTCTGGTTCTTTATAAAGACAAGCCCCTCCCCCTAAAATCCTCTGACAGCCCAGCCCCTAGAAAACAACATCATAGCTTTAGAAATTTGATGTCTCTGCCAAACTTCACCGTGCTGGCGATTCTCCTGTTTGTGATCACAACAGTCGATCGAGGTTTTGGGCCGGTCATCCCCCTATTTGTGATGAAGCTCACTTCTAATGCGGAGCAGGCAGCTCGCAAGGCCGGGATCATCATTTCGTTGGCAGCCTTCGGGGAGAGTTTTTCTGCCTGGTATTCGGGTAGGAGGATATCCAAAGTTTCACCCAAACAATTTCTCCTGTTCCGTTTGGCCCAAGGGGGGCTTGTTTCGCTGGTATTGAGTTTCGCCGGCACAGTCTCGCAGCTGCTGTGGTTGCGCTTGCTACTAGCTCTGCTGGCTGGCGGAACGTTAACCATTGCCTACACGCTGGCCAGCCGGGTCATTCCTGAAAGTGATCGCGCGGCGGCTTTTGGTCTATTGTCAAGCTTCGCCATGCTCGGCGGTGCAGCCGGACCGTTGCTGGGCGGCCTGTTGACATCGATTGATATCCGGATGGTCTTTGTAGCCAACACGGTTTTTTATGGACTCTTGTCAGGTCTGGTCTTCAAATACATCTCTACAGGAATTGATCAAATCAATCGGCCCGTTACTTACCCATGAATTGCAGGATAACCTCTCGGCGGCGAGGACGGTTGTCGAAGTCGACCAGAACAATCTGTTGCCAGGCGCCGGTTAGAAGCTTCTTTGCTTTGAAAGGCAAATGCAGCGAAGCACCCAGTAAGGCAGCCCGAATGTGAGAAAATCCATTGCCGTCGCCCCACCGCGCGTTGTGGGCGTAGTGGGCGTCCTGAGGAGCCAAACGTTCAAAGGTGGATTTCAAATCTTCGATGCAACCCGATTCGTATTCGATGGTTGTCAGTCCGGCAGTGGAACCAGGGACAAAGATGGTGACAGAGCCCTCTGCTATATCGCTGACCAAACTCAAGGCGGATTTCACTTTATCGGTAATATCGATGACATCGCAAAAGCCCTTGGTCGATATGTGAATATGCTTAGTTTCAACTGTCATGATGTCTAAGCTCAAGGCGTTCTCTGACCAGCGACCAGTCGCCCACTCAATAGGTCCAAAGCCGCAGACGGCGCCCAAGAAACATCAGCGACCGGGGTTTACATAGCTGTATTGCCCATGACAAATAAATCTGGCCGGTCCTTTTAGGCAAAGCGAGTCATTGGCTTGCCAAGAAATCTCCAGACTCCCGCCCAGAGTATGCACTTTGACCTCGCGGGACGTATAGCCATTGAGGACTGAAGCAACCACCGCAGCACAAGAGCCTGTTCCAGAAGCATGGGTTTTGCCCACTCCCCTTTCCCAGAAACGAACCTCAATTTCCTGCCGGTTCCTCACCTGGATGAATTCCACGTTGGTTCTGTTGGGGAACGCTGGGTGCGTTTCAATTCGACTGCCCAATCGTTCCCAATCCATAGCGCCAAAATCATCTAGGAAAATGGAGCAATGGGGGTTTCCCATTGAGGTAATCGTCACCTGGTAGACCTTATCTCCTAAGGCCAGATCGAAACCAACCAACGAATCGGGTTCAGAATCAAGATTGAGCGGTATATGATTCCGATCCAAAATAGGGCTTCCCATCCCCACTTCAAAAAAATATTCCGGCGGCGTGGAATGAGTCAACTCAACTTCCTTCAAACCGGCTCGCGTCTCGACTCGCAATGGATTATGGCTGTGTAACCCATGATGCCATAAATAAGCCGCCAGACAACGCAAACCATTTCCTGAGAGTTCAGCTTCACTACCATCCGCATTGAAAATCCGCATGCTGAAATCAGCTCTGGCGGAGGGAGTGATCGAATGGAATAGAATGAGGCCATCTGCACCCACTCCGAAACAGCGGTTGGATATCTTCTGGGCCAAGTCGAAACAGAGGTTCTCATCTAATGACTCAGTTTCGATCACAATGAAATCGTTACCGAGACCTTCCAGCTTGGAAAATGGGATAAGCTCAAGGCACTGTTTCACAATACGATGTGGAATCGATTTACAATACTCTTACTCGATCAGTCGGCGAAAAGCCGAGCACGGCAGGAGTACGAGTACGAATAGAAATGAAATGCGCGCTCGTAATTACGAAAGCTCAGAAAGAAGCATCAACTTCAAAGTGAGTCAAATTCTTGAACTCACGATACCGTTGTTGAATTTCGGAGGGCTGCAACCTTTTGAGGCGATTTAGACTGAAATCTTCAACATTGAAAGAAGCCATGACCGAACCAAAAATCACCGCCTTGCGAATGGTCTGCTCATCCAAACTCCCGGCTTTGGCAAGATAACCCACAAATCCCCCGGCAAAACTGTCACCCGCGCCAGTGGGATCAAATACCTCTTCCAACGGAAAGGCCGGAGCGCCGAAAATAGACCCATCCATAAACATGGCAACGCCATATTCTCCTTTTTTTACCACCAGGGTCTTGGGCCCCCAGGAACGAATCCTCCGGGCTGCCTTGGTCAGGTTTGGCTCGTTTGTCAACATTCGAGCTTCCGCGTCATTAATAATCAGGATATCGACGAACTCAATGGTCTTTTTCAGTTCATCCAGTTTCGATTGGATCCAGTAGTTCATGGTGTCGCAGGCCACAAACCTCGGTTTGTTGACTTGCCTAAGAACTTCGCGTTGCAACACGGGGTCAATATTCCCTAAAAACACATACTCTGAGTTGCGGTACCTTTCGGGAATCTCCGGCAGAAAGTTCTCAAAGACGTTAAGTTGTGTTTCCAGCGTTTTGGCTTCATTCAAAGCAAATCCGTATTCGCCGGCCCAACGGAAAGTTCGACCAGGGACTCGCTTTAGCCCACCAGTATCAACGGAGAAACTCTTGAAGAGATCCAGGTATTGATCACCAAAATCTTCACCCACCACGGCGACCAGATTGACGGGAGAAAAGAAACTAGCGGCAATTGAGAAATAGGAGGCTGACCCGCCCAGAATCTCTTTGGCCTCACCAAAGGGCGTTTTCACGGAATCAAAAGCTACAGAGCCAACAACAAGAATAGACATACGAGATTCTAGTCATTCCGGTCAGCCTGGTTTCGATCATCCATAATCCGCTTCAAAATCACCAGTTAATGCCCCTGGTCGACCTATAATTCTGAGTCATGCCGTCCTCTTACTCCTGCTATGTCTGAAACTTCAAACCAGGGTAAGAGCACAAAGACGAGCAAGAGCAAGATTTTTTCAATAGGGAAGCTTACACAGTTCCGGACCGGGTATGAATGTTGCTAAAACTTTGCTGAAAACGGAATCCATTGCCCTTGCATTAATGGCGAAACGAACATCGTAGCGGGTCTCACGAAACTTACTGAATATATTTCCCGATCAGCAGCTTCAATTTCTCTCGGGTGGTTGCCGGAATCTTTGTACCGTCTGTCAGGATCGCGGACTTCAAAGCTGAACCGCATTTGCAGGGCCGTTCGCCGTTCAATTGTCGCACGGTTTCACGAATCAAGCGTTGGGCGTTCTCGCTGTTTCGGTTTAGAACTGCAATAACCTGGTCGACAGTTACGGCCTCATGCCCTGGATGCCAGCAGTCATAGTCGGTGACCAGAGCCATGGTGACATAGCAGATCTCGGCTTCCCGAGCCAGCTTGGCCTCTTGAAGGTTAGTCATTCCGATTATGTCCATATTCCAACTGCGATAAACATTTGATTCCGCCACTGTGGAAAATGCCGGGCCTTCCATACACAAATAGGTACCACCTCGCTTAACCGTCACTCCCGACGCTTTCCCAGCCTTCACGAGCTTATCAGAAAGATGGGGACAAACAGGATGAGCGAAACTCACGTGAACCACCAATCCTTCTCCAAAAAAGGTCGAGATACGACCACAAGTTCGATCGAAAAACTGATCGGGTACTAAGATATCAAGTGGTTTATGTTCTTCTTTCAAAGAACCAACTGCGCTGGCCGAAATAATTCTCTCCACGCCCAGTTTTTTCATGGCATAGATATTGGCACGAAAGTTCAACTCAGAAGGCAGGATGTAGTGGCCGCGGCCATGACGGGCGAGAAAGGCAATTCGCTTCCCTTCCAGAGTGCCCGTAACAAAATTATCGGACGGTCTCCCAAACGGCGTCTCCAGGCTTATTTCCTTGAGATCGGCCAATCCTGCCATCTGATAAAGCCCGCTTCCACCGATGATCCCAATAGAAATTTTTTCCAAGGCCTCTCCTCAGAAGATACCAGCGGCTCTACTGTTTTTCCTCTACGAATTCAATTAAAACTCCATGAGTCGATTTCGGATGGAGGAAGGCAACTTTTCGATTTTCCAGCCCACGACATGGAACGGCGTCCAGAACCTGGACGCTAGTACCCTCCAGCTGTTGTAACTTCTCGGCCAGATTTCTCACTTGAAAACAAAGATGATGAATACCTTCTCCCCGTTTGTCCAGGAATTTGCGAATTGGAGAGAGGGGATCGGTCGGTTCAAGTAACTCGAGAGAGTATTCCCCCAACGGCATGACCGCTACTCGAACCTTTTGATGATCAATTGTAACTATGTCTGCCAGGGAAAAACCCAGGCCTGACTGGTAAGTCTTCAGGGCCTCTTCGATGGAATTGACCGCAATACCAATATGATCGAGCCTCATTCCTTAAGCCGGTTACTATGCCAGATCCCGAACAATCTCTTCGACTGCAGTGTAAGGATCAGTTTTGCGAGCCTTGACGTCACGAGATGCCACCTGAATTTTATCCCAGATCCCATCCTGTTGAGTAGCCCTTTCCAGGAGGCGTTCTTTTAAGAGCTCGATGAGATTCTCCTGTACCGTGTACTTACGGCTTTGGAGAGCTTGAGGAGATGCCTTCCTGAATTGATCGAAGCGATGAATCGCTGCTATCAACTCTGAGACTCCTTCGCCCTGAGTCGCCACTGTCTTTACCACTGGCGGTTTCCAATTTTCCGAGCGAGCATCCAGGGCGAGCATCGATTCCAGTTCCTTTTCAAGCTTCTCCACTCCGGCTCGGTCGGCCTTGTTGATGATAAAAAGATCACCTATTTCCATAATGCCTGCTTTTAGCGTTTGTAGCTCATCGCCCATTCCCGGTACCAGAACCACTACAGAAATATCCGCCACTTTCACAACTTCAATCTCATCCTGCCCCACTCCCACGGTCTCAATCAGGATGATATCTTTTCCGGCCGCATCGAGGACAGAGATAACTTCTCGCGTCGCGTGTGACAACCCTCCTATATGTCCGCGCGTGGCCATGCTTCGGATAAAGACACCCTCATCATTATAGAGTGCTTGCATGCGGATGCGGTCTGCCAGTATGGCCCCACCGCTGAAGGGGCTGGTAGGATCGACAGCGATGATTCCCACAAGCTTGCCGAGTTTCCGATAAGCCAGGGCCAGCTTATCTACCAGTGTGCTCTTGCCACTACCAGGAGCTCCCGTGACTCCGATGACGAGAGCTTGACCGGTTCGAAAATAGATTCCTTTTAGGATTTCTCGCGCCTTAAGGTCACCATTCTCAATTAAGCTCATGGCCCGAGCGATAGCGCGCGGATCCGCACTCAGAATTCTTTGGATAAGCTCCATTACACTCTTAACAGTTGGCGGGCGATGACAAGACGTTGAATCTCACTGGTGCCTTCCCCCAGTGTGCAGATCTTGGAATCGCGATAGAATTTTTCGACGGGATAATCCTTGATGTAGCCATATCCTCCATGAATCTGAATCGCTTCTGCAGCCACTCGCACACCCACTTCGCTGGCGTAGAGCTTGGCCATGGAGGCCTCTTTGGTCGCACGTTTCCTTTGGTTTCTCAAACAGGCCGCTCGGTAAGTTAACAACCTGGCCGCATCGATTTCCGTGGCCATGTCCGCCAGCTTCCACTGAATAGCCTGAAACTCGGCAATGGGTCTCCCAAACTGTTTCCGTTGCCGAGAATAATTCAAAGAGGCTTCAAAGGCACCTTGAGCCATACCCACAGCCAAAGCAGCAATGGAGATTCTTCCACCGTCAAGAATTTCCAGACAGTTGATAAATCCCTGGCCCTCCTTTCCTAGCAGGTTCTCTGCAGGAATGCGACAATTCTCTAAAATAACCTCAGAGGTGTCACTGGCCCGGCAGCCTAATTTGTTTTCTTTCTTTCCGGCTCGTAATCCTGATGTTCCCTTTTCCAGGATGAAAGCTGAGATGCCTTTATTGCCTTGGTCGCGGTCTGTTACTGCCATTAGGACAAAGATATCGCCATAAGTGCCATGGGTGGTGAAGGTTTTCGATCCGTTGAGAACGTAGGAATCTCCATCCTTGACTGCGGTAGTTTGGGTTCCACTGGCGTCACTCCCAGCTTCAGGTTCGGTAAGTCCCCAAGCGCCAAGTTTCTCTCCCGAGGCTAGCGGAGCCAAATAGCGGTGCTTCTGGGCATCGGTTCCAAACGTGAAAATGTGATTGGAACAAAGTGAATTATGGGCGGCCACGCTTAACCCAATGGCGCCATCCACTCTGGAGATCTCTTCAATAACACTGACATATTCGATATATCCAAGCCCCGCTCCGCCGTATTCCTGAGGGAGGAGAACTCCCAAAAAGCCCAAGCGAGCCATCTTTCTCATAAGATCCAGCGGAAACTTCTGGGCCTCATCCCATTCCATTACATATGGAGCTATTTCCAATTCTGCAAATTCTCTGGCCAAACGTCTGATTTCAAGCTGCTCCTCGGTGAAATCAAAATCCAAAGTACCTCCTCGTGTATCACGAGTTACGAATTTCTTTCTCTCAGTTCACTCAAAATCATTTTAACCAATCAATTAAGAAAAAAATATACCAATCCTTGAGGTGAAAAGGGAGTCAGAGAAGGCCATTGAGTGAAGGCTTGATAGAACTTCACCAGGAGGGGTGGCAGGCGGAAGACTCTCAGCTCGTCCTACTTTGGAATTGAGAGTCTGTATTACAGGCTGCTAGTGGTCATATGATATCAAGTGAAAGCCAAAGTTCTCTAGGAGGAACTTCAGATGGAAAGACAGAACATTGCTTCTGGAACTTGCTGGGAACCTATCGTTGGCTACTCGCGCGCTGTCCGGATCGGAACCGATGTTTTTGTGTCCGGAACGACAGCGACTGACGGGGCTGGCAATATTGTTGGTCGAGGGGATCCTTACGCACAGACTGTCCAGGCTCTTAATAATATCGAGAGGGCTTTACATTTGGCTGGTGCCAGCCTAAAGGACGTGGTTCGAACACGCATGTATGTCACCAACATTGGTGATTGGGAAAGAATCGGAAAGGCTCACGGCGAGTTCTTTCATGAGATTAGACCCGCGACCAGCATGGTGGAAGTAAGCCGTCTCATCGATCCAGCTATGCTGGTGGAAATCGAGGCCGATGCGAGGATCCTTGAATCGCAGGCTGACGTCGAAAAAGCCAGGGGAGAAGTTACGCTGAAGACCGAAGGAAAGGGCGATGCCTAAAGGCTTTCTACTTTCTTTCTTCAAGCTCATGAAGCACAACTTCTGTCCAGGTGACAGGCTCCTTGGTGAAGAGATTCTCAATGATCCGAGTTCGAATCTCATTTTGAATTCTTGAGATAGACTTGCGGCCGTCGATGACCAAGAAGTTGAATTCCTTAGCCAATTGATCGAATTCTCTTAAGAGTTGAGTCTGGTATTTCTTAAAGCTGTCATAAATGTCCAGGCCAGGGTTCAGGTCCATTCCGGCTTCCCAATAATCCATCCGATTGGAATCCAGCACGCGGCGCGTAAGAGTATTGAAATCAATTTTTAAATAGAAAACCAGATCAGGGACTAAAGCAAATCCGAACAGGTCGCGGATCCACTGAGGATCGACATTTCTTACTTTGGTGCGAGCAAAAACGGTAAAGATATAACGGTCGGCTAGTACTACGTAACCTGCCCTCAGAGCTGGAACGATTTCGTTTTCCAGGCGATCGGCAAAGTCGGTGGTATACAGCAGGGTGTAGGTCAATGGATTAAGCCAGTGACCTTCCTTGGCGTCGCCAATCGTCTTTCCGACCAGCTTGGAGCGGGTCCAGCCGGTTTCCATGACTGCAAAGCCTTGTATCTCCAACCATTCTTTCAGCAGTTGGATTTGAGTGGAGCGACCCACCCCGTCCGTGCCTTCAATCGTTATCAGTTTCCCTTTAAGCTGGTTAAGATCCACATTGGGAAGGCCCAATCCGAAATACTTTTTTGGTCTTTCAACCAGGTTATAGCCTACCATTCTTTTTCTCTAGCAGTTGGCTAGTGATCTCTCGCACTTCGTTCTGCTGCTCCTGAATAGTCTTGGTACCATCAATGACTTTCAGCCCAAACTCTTCCACGATCCTGTCATATTCCTGCAAAATCCTGCTTTGAAACAGACGAAAACTTTCCACGACATCCTTGCTCAACCTTAGATCCATACCGGCTTCGTAGTACTTTAATTGCATTCGCACACTAAGAAGGCGCTCCAAAGAAACCTCGATCGGAACCTTAAAATAGAATGCTCCATCGGGCTTGATGGCAAATTGATAGAGCATGCGCACCCAAAGCGGGTGCACACCTCGAACCGTATCCCTTCCGAAGGCTGTATAAGCATAGCGATCGGCAATGACAATCATGCCGGCTTTTAGTGGGGGAACAATTTGGTAATTAAGCCGATCGGCAAAATCTGTGGCATGAAGAAGACTGAAGGTTGTGGGAGTAAGCGTATCGGTTTTTTTCCCCTCCTTAGTCGCTTTCTTAACCAGTGGAGAGGAATTCCATTCGGTGAAGAACACACGCCGGCCTTGCGCTAACAGCCATTTCTGCAACAGAATCATTTGAGTAGTCTTTCCTGAACCATCGATTCCTTCTGCGATAATGAGCTTACCAGGATAATTATGGTTTTGGTTTAGATTAGACATGCTTTTAGTTGTCATGCTCATACCCCTAACGGTAGCTCACAAACGGCTGCCTGGGACGTCGTGTTAACACGTGGGGACCGAGGTAAGCATACGTCAGTCGCAGGAATGAAAGCAAATGCCTCCTGGGATTGAAGCGGGGGCCAATTAGGCAAACATAGGGCTGGTTTGGATGGGAATTTTCTGCCAAGGTGAGTTACAGGCTCTCGAAAAATCGGTGGTCCACGACATAGGTAAAACCCTCTGGGATCGGCCTGATGTACAGTTCGGCTTTAAGTGAGTTGATACACCCATCGATCAGGACTTCCGCTAAGGGCTTGCTCTTTTCCTGAGCCTTCTTGTTAGCTGTTTCCCAGGCGACCTTGGTTAATTCAAAGGTACCCTTGTGCTGTACTCGTCCATCCAGGACCACACCGTGGCATTTCTGGAAATCTCCTTCGGCCTCAGCAGTACCGTTCATCTCCAAAGCAAAGCCTCTATCGACAAATTTAAAATCCTTTTTCATCCTTCACCTCACAGGCGTGTCAGTTTAGCTTAATTCCCGGGAGCCGCAAGTTTATTTTGCGTCAGTTACTCCTTCGGATGCTTGACTGTCATTCCGGCTTGAATGCCGCTTCTGTGATGGCAGAGTGGGATGCCATGAACCCCGAAGCGCTGAACCGAGAGACGTCCCTTAGGGTACGGAAATCATAGAAGGCTGGTGGAATATCGTGAAGATTTTCGTCACACAATTTTGCTGTTGGGAACAAACTTGATCCACCCGAAGAGAGGACATCGCCTTTTGGCCTATACATTTGTGGTTTTGTGATCTAGTGTGATACGAAATTTAGATTCGAGTCTCAAATCTATTTTCGCAAGAGATATTTCCTCAGCTGCCTCACTGCAATTGAGCCCTGGCCGATAAGGGCCTCATCAAATGCCCGCTGATTGAAAGCGTCCTTTTGGAGTATGCGATAATCGCTTTCCAACCCCAGGATTTCATCATACCCCAGGAAATACTGGGCCAGTTGGGTGCTATCCAGCTTGGCCCGTAACAGCTTTTTTTCGGCCTGGGCCTGTTCTTGAAATCCCTCCTCGACCATGAATTGCATGGCTTCCTCCGGGCTCATTCGGCCGCAGTGTAACTGGATATCCATGAGAATATTGGCGGCTACAATCATGTCACCCCGGCGAGCGAAGAACTCGTAGCGCGCGTTCTGGTTTCCGCCATAACCTAATCGGATCATCAAATTCTCCCCGTAGACCGCCCATCCTTCCACAAACGGCGCATTCCACAGCACAGCCCGCAGCGGGTTCAAATTTCTGCGAGAATAATAGTATTGGGTGTGGTGACCCGGATACGCCTCATGCATTGCAGTGAGCTGCACTTCGTAACGGTTATTAGCACGCAGATAGGACTCAAGCCGAGCAGCATTCCAGGAGGGATCAATGGGGTCGACATAGTAAGTGGCCTGCCATTGAGGCTTCGACTCCAATACGCCAGGAGCCAGATACTCTGCGGCTGCCACACCTCTCTTAAACAGCGGCATTTCTCTTACTATCAATGTTTCTTTGGGTGGAAGTTCCAGTAAATCGTGCATTGTTATGAAACCTCGCAAGTCATCCAAGTTACGTCGATGAGCCTCCACCAGGTCCTCAGCCTTGGGATGATCTTTGGAAAGCTCATCTTTCACAGCGCGTATAATTTGATTTTGAACTCGAGGCGCATTTGGTGGCTTGGGAAGAGGTTTTTGTGGGAACAGTTCTTTATGGAGCCGAACGGCCAGTGGAAAAAGCTCAAGCCTGGCTTTCTTGAATGCCCCCTCAGCCTTGGGAATGATGGATTCAGGAGTTAGGTTCGTTTGTAAGGCCAAAGGAAATTTCTTGCGATATCGATCGGCTCCAAGCCGCCAGTCTCCAGAACTTCGCGGTAGCAACTCTTGCTCTAGAAATTTCTGATAGTCCTCCACAGCCTGTAGGGCAGAATTTCTGGCTGCTTCCGCCTGGACACAAAGGCTCTCGGAGACACCTCTACTCGCCCGAATGAATTCGGCGACTTCGCTGTTCAATAATTCGATTCGACCTTTATTGTCTTCGATGGCTTGCTCGGTATAAACCCGGGCGGGATTCTTTAATTGATCTTTGATCTGTTTTAGAAAAGTGGGAAGCTCTTGGAGGAGCCCGAGCAGGCTGCGCAGCCGGATTTGAAGGGAAGCAAAATCACCATGGATAATGTCAGAAATCCGGCTAGCAACCATCTCTCGGGGATCGTAATAGGGAAACGAGTCGTGCAAGCGGGGATCCCATTCCCAGTCTCTTATCTCGGCGAGATAAAGGAGCTCCAGTTCAATCCCGTCCGACATGATTTCGACGTCTACTTGTTCGTCCAGGCGAAGCCTACTCTTGTCAATCGAGGTCAGGCGAACCTTCTCTTGTCCCAAAACTTTTTGGCGTAAGTCCAACCCATGGGGAGATAAATCGGCCCAGCGATCATCAAAGCGCCGATCGCCTATAAACGTGGCCAGATGGGGCTTGGCCAAAAAAAGAGCATCCAGATATTCCCTTTTGAGAGTTGCCAGATTATTCATTGGTTTCCGCTTCGAACAGGAACTGAATACACACATGGATGAAAGCCAAAGAATCAGAGATAGGACTAAGGATCGTGTTTGTCTTATCTTCATGAGTCGCTCCAAATCTTGTTAACAACATCGAATTCTCGTCACCAGCTAAATTCTCTAATTGTGCCGGTTATTTGTCATGGAGAATCTGTGCGTCCAAGCCACGCCTTGAGAGTTACTGGCCTTGCCAATTGTGGGCAATGTAAAGTTATTTACCATCTCAGTTGAGACTTAGGAGGAGTAGCCGGCCGCGGAGACCCTGTAAACATTTCATTTGGTGTTATGCTGCCTTTTGCCTATAATAAGGTTTGGCCCTTCCTATTTTTTCTTGATTCAGGCAATCATACATTTCCTATTTTTTGGCTAGGAGAAGATTATGAGTCTTCGATTATGGAAAATTTGGTGGGGCTACGGTAATCGCCTTTCTATGAAAGGAAGAATTGCCCTAGGTATCACCATCTCGCGTTTGATTTTTCTTCCTGTGATCTTCCTCGCTATTTACTACATCGCAGGGATGGTACATGCAACTAACCAAATCGCCACTGTAGACGCCAAAGTGGCCCGACTGGCTGAACAGATCATTTCCGAAATTGGGGAACTGCGGAGAGCGGAAAAGAACTACTTACTGCTCAAGGACCCTTCTTACCTAAAGAAAATCAACGAAGTTTCGCAGTTGGTCATTGCTCAGATTGAAGATGGTTTATTTATCTCCTCTTCTGAAAGGAACCGTCTTGCGGAGATGAAGGCGGCCGTTAAATCTTACGTCAATAACATTGAAATCGTCTCCCAATCGACTGCACCGGTGAAGGATGTTGCTGCCCTCAATCAGTTTTCAAATATGGTCCGCAATTACCAGCAGAGGATTGATAGCTTGCTGGCGGCAGCCAGCAGTTTCAAATCCCAGGAAGAAATATCCCAGTCAATCGATGAAATCAGCAGTGAAGCGATGTCCTTTGATCGTTTCATTGTCCAGTCGGTCATCGCCTCGGAGCCCAAGCGATCCAAGATATTGGCCGAACTTCAAAGCAAAGGGGATGAAATCGCTGCCCTGGCGCGCCAAGTAAATGAAAACAGTTGGAAAAAAGTGGAGGAGGAGCGAAGCCACGCTGAACAGCTGGGCAACCGCGCAACCCTCTTCATTACCATTACATTGACTGTTACCCTGCTGTTTAGTTTCGCCTTTACCTGGTATCTACCTAAAAAGGTGTTGAACCCTATTCGTGAAATCACTCAAGCCTTGCGAAAAGCCTCCAGCGGGAACTATGATGTGTTCTTGCATTTATCGGCCAAGGACGAACTGGGTGAACTCGTGAACGAGTTTCACAACCTCGTTGAACATATGCGAGAGCGTGAAATTCATAAGCCGCCGCCCCTAAATGGAATACCTCCCAGTAGAGCTACGGTTCAACCAGAGAGCTTCACCGTCTTTTGATCCTAATTCACGAGGGTGACAAAGTACTGAGAGGTAGGGGTTTGAATTTTGCTCGGGATGAAAGAGGGAATCTAGGTCTCTTGGCTTAGGCCCAGTCCTCTTGTGGGAAAGACACGCCAAAAAAGTTAGTGGTATGGATAAATTCTATTCCCACTTGGCCTGTTGTGTCGTTCTCTCTTGTGCCGATCCAAACTACGCGAAACTCTGACCATTCTTCGCTAATCTTAAGACGCAGCTTGAGGACAGCTTCTACCTCAAGTTCGTGGACGGTAAAGATACGGGCGCCATACTTACTAACCAAAAGAGTTTCACTTTCTTCTTCAAATTCGCACCCATGCTTGTCCTTGCCTTTAATGAATACCGAGATTTTAACCATCGCTCTCGGACTACGTCTCAATACATACCCTTTGATTTCTTTTTTGTTCTGATTCGTTACGTCACTGCTCATTTTTTCAATTATCCTCACGCGATTCAGGCCATCTAGAATTGAGCTGTCAACGGTTTGTCCGGAACTACGAAACTCATTGATCTTATCGGGCAACACCAATAAAGGATTAGAAATTATTGCCATAAGGGGGTTAAACCCGCAACCAGCCAGCGCTTCAGGCGCAAAGGACCGGCATGGGAAGTAAAGAGGAAAAATCCACTAGGGCTGAATCCCAGGTTTGAAATGGCAGGTGTTCCCACTATTCAGACTCGAAATCCTAATGAAACACCATGCTGGCGTAAGAGACGGCTGAACCCGTGTTGCGATCATCCATCACATTGTACTTCAGAAGCCGCCCCTCCTGGGCTTCTAACAAATTTAACATCGTATAGATGCACGGAAAGCCACAGATGCGACGGCTATCGTGGTCACAGGCAATTGAGGCCCAAAATCCGTCTTTGTCCAGTTTCTCGATGTGCTTAAGCTTCGCCTCGTCTTCCTGTTTGAGCTTGGCAAGTTCCAGATCATCAGGCGCAAGGGCGTCGCCAAATCTTAAACCGATATGCGCCAGGTCAGCGGCCGCAATTAGACATGTTCGAAGTTTGCTCTTTGCCAGCAGTTCTCGTAGGCTATCTATAAATTGCTGGAATTCTTCAACGGCATGAGGGGACTTACGATCATAAATCATCTGATGAAAGGAGCCACAGAGAATGGGTAACACTTCAAATTCCTTTCCATTGGTGAGGAGGTACCTCAAAAATACCATTTGAAATTCAATGGAGTGTTCCTGTTTGTGCACGAATTCGTCTTCAAACAAGTGGTCACCGCATTTCTCTTTTAAATTTTCCAGCAAAGAGCGATTGGTCCTTATTGTCCCCAAGGGAGTTTCAAAATCCTTACAGGTTGCCACAAATAAATGATTGGTCTGAGCATGAGCTGTTCCAAGAACTACGAAGAGGTCGAAATCACCTTCTTTGATTTGTTCGTAAGCCCAGGCGTAACATAGGGCGCCCACGCGCAAATCGATGTGGGGTGCCATAATGGCCTTGGGCGGTTTGTTAGCAAGCACTGAGTCACGACTTCTCTGTTTCCGCACCTCTTCGAAATGCTGATCCAGCTTGGTTCTCAGCTCTCCCGGGTCAGCCGAATAACTGGTTCCAGCATGGACAGGCAGGCGTTTGGAAGCATTCCGGAATTCTTTTTCCAAATCAGACTTGCGCGCCAAATATTTTTCGCTTTCCAGGAACAAATTGGTATCCAGTTGAGTGATAAGGTCGTGAAGTTTTTCGGTGTACAGGAACTGGCCGAAGTGCCGCATATAGGCGGCCTGGATGTCACGAATCGAGTGCTGGCCATCAAACATGGTAACGATGAAATAAACAGGCAAAGGGAGAAAAACTATCTTGTCCGTCATATTTAGCGGGTCTCGTAGACAAACGAATTTTTCCCCTTGGGAATTTACCGGAAAGGCCTCAAGGTAGCGCAGTTTGGGAAAGTCCATCAAGTTAACTCCCTGTTCCAAAAAGTCAGGAAGTGGTAAACTTCAGCCTGTGGAACTACCGTCGACTGTCATTTCGACATTCTCATTTTAGTAGGAAGTTTTCTAGTCTCCAATAGTTTCCTTTGTCGTGTTTTGCCGACAGACCTCTACGCATGCGAGGGACGAGATCGAACGAAGACCCCTGGCTGAGCTGAAGATGCCAATATGTAAGAGCTGCGGCTGCAGGCTTGATTTCTACCAGTCCTTCAATCTGCCGACTTCTCTGCAAAACCTCGATTGGGAGACATTGGTTTCAGACGATTTGTGTTCCACTTGTTTCCAGCACTGGTTAAGGTGTCTTAGGCAACTTGAGCTAAATGTCAGCCACTCTGAGAAGCACGAACCGCATAAAGCCGCTCGAGCGTAACGGCTTGAATAATCTGGGTATGAAGCGAGTAGATTTTGTGAGGGATGGATTGATGTTACATTTGGTAATTTCGATGTTCGCGCGTTTGTGGGAGGCGGAGGCCGATGGGTGAACCTGCCTCAAGGCGCGCGTAACTCAAGTTAGGATTCCACTCGAAAGCCCGTGACGTTGGAAATGGCCCAAAACTAGTATGCATCCAAAGAAACTTTCTTGAGGAACTTGAAATCCTTTAACAGTTTGCCTGTGCCTAAGACGACAGCGCATAAGGGATCTTCTGCTAACATGACTGGTAACTGAGTTTCCTCGCTGAGCTTCTTGTCAAGGTTTCTCAGGAGAGCTCCCCCACCTGCCATTACGATACCGCGATCGACCAAATCGGCGGACAACTCAGGCGGGACTTTCTCCAGTGCCGATCTGACCGCATGGACGATCACGCCTACACAGTCCGAAAGCGCCTCGCGCACTTCCGAATCTTTGATAATGATGGATTGGGGTACACCTTGCATAAGATTGCGGCCTCGGATTTCCATTTCAACTGGCCGCTCTAATGGGCAAGCCGATCCGATTTGAATCTTAACTTGCTCAGCCATCCGTTCGCCAATCAAGAGGTTATATTTCTGCTTAATATAGCGGATAATGGATTCATCCATCTCATCGCCCGCGACACGCACTGACTTGCTGTACACTACGCCCGCCAGGGAAATGACAGCGACGTCCGTCGTTCCTCCCCCGATGTCTACTACCATGTTGCCGGCCGGTTCCATCACAGGAAGACCGGCACCGATGGCAGCCATCATCGCTTGATCCACTAGATAGACTTCACTGGCTCTAGCGCGTGAAGCCGAGTCTGTTACGGCTCGCTTTTCCACTTGAGTTATTTCAGACGGCACGCTCACAACGATTCGTGGATGCACAAAGAATTTCCGGCCATGGGCTTTCTGAATAAAGTGAGTCAGCATTTTTTCAGTCACTTTAAAGTCTGACTGCCACGATGTTTTGGGGCGTTCTCCCCAACATTTCTTTGGCCTCGAGACCTACTGCTTCTACTTGATGAGTTATCGTATTGAGGGCCACGATGGACGGCTCGTTGACCACCACTCCCTTACCCTCAGAATAAACCAATGAGTTTGCCGTTCCCAGATCGATGGCTAGGTCATGAGAAAAAGTGTGCATTGCGGAAGTTAGACTTAACATTGAATCCCCTTATTAGAAAAATTCAAGTCAATTATCGTCATCGGACCATGTCACATTAGAGTTATTTCAAGTGCTCCTGCAATCGCAGCTTCGCAGCTGGAAATTCTTCTCCCTCTTCCCAAAGAAGTCGGTTACACTTTCCAGATTGAGAATTTCTGCAAGAGGAGGCTTTGCTATGGACAGAGTTCTTCAGTACATAGAGAAGAATCAGTCAAGATTTCTCGAGGAGCTCAAGGAATTCTTGCGGATCCCCAGTGTCAGCAACAATGCTGAGAACAAGAGGGATGTGCTACGATGCGCTCATTATGTTGTCGACCAACTCCGGCAGATCGGGATGCAACAGGTCGAGATCTTTCCCACTTCCGGCCATCCTATCGTTTACGGCGAATGGCTGGGAGCCCAGGGGCAACCGACTGTTCTTTTTTATGGCCATTACGACGTTCAGCCCGTGGATCCGCTGGACTTATGGACCTCAGGTCCTTTTGAGCCCACCATCCGCAACGGCGAGATTTTTGCGCGCGGTTCGGCTGATGACAAGGGTCAGGTCATAATGAACTTGAAGGGGGTCGAGTCTCATCTCAAAAGCCAAGGAAAGCTTCCAATTAACATCAAATTCCTAATCGAGGGTGAAGAAGAGGTCGGTAGTGCCAATCTCGATGAGTTCATCGCTTCTCACAAGGAACTATTGAAAGCAGATGTGGTCTTGATTTCAGACACTCCCATGTTTGATCGTGGGGTGCCTTCAATTTGCTATGGGCTCCGTGGATTGGTTTACTTTCAGATCGATCTGAAAGGGACCGATAGCGATCTTCATTCGGGCTCCTTTGGGGGGACGGTAATTAATCCCAATTTCGCCTTAGCCCAAATGATTGCCTCCCTGAAAAACCCTGACGGACAGATTACAATTCCTGGCTTCTACGATGATGTTCAGCCTATGAGCCCCAGCGAGAAAGTAGAACTCTCCCGTTTGCCCTTTGATCCAGAAAAGTATCGCAAGAGTTTGGGAGCACCTGCTCTCTTTGGAGAAAAGGGCTATAACCCTTTAGAACAAATCTGGGTGCGTCCAACCCTGGAAGTTAATGGGATTTGTGGTGGATTTATCGGAGAAGGAGCCAAGACTGTGATTCCGGCAAAGGCCATGGCCAAGATCAGTATGCGGCTCGTTCCTAATCAAGATCCGGAAAGGATTGCCAATCTGTTTGAGGCTCATATTAGAAGGATAGCGCCTTCTGCGGTGGAACTAACTGTCACGCGAATGCATGGGGGCAAAGCTTGGGTGGCACCGATTGACCATCCGGCTATTCAAGCTGCGTCCCGCGCCTACGAAAAAGGCTTTGGTAAGCGGCCAGTCTTCGTTCGCGAAGGAGGATCCATACCGGTGGTCGCCACGTTCGCAGAAATCCTCGGCTTACCTAGCGTTCTAATGGGTATAGGCCTTCCCGACGAGAACGCTCATGCCCCCAATGAGAAACTAGATCTGTATAATTTCCGCTACGGGATTATTACTTCAGCCCACTTTTTTCAGGAAATGGCGCAATGACCCAATAGAGGATGGTTGATCGGCGGGACGGCAGTCAACGGGCGAAAAGTGGAGACTTAAAGTCTGGCCTCAGTCCCAAGTCCTTGGACCCTCGCCCGCTCTAGGCGTACGGTCGCAGTTCGTCTCTCTCTCATCTCACTTTTCCTCTTCCTTCGACGGTCCACATTCCTTCTACAATGCCTTTTCGGTGGTAATAAATCTGGTCGTGCATATTAACGCAAGCACAGACGTGGTTGGGGATAATGCTAAGCTTTTCTCCCACGCTTGGCTTATGGGACGACAGGCCCAAGTCCAGGTGACCATGCTCCTCGGACATGGATACGAATTTTATCTCGGGATGCTCGGTAATATAGCCAAAGCCGGTTTTGTCGCCGGAAATCAGCCGATCGCCGGAAAACGTTTTTGATCCACCATCAATCATCGCTTTGCCTTCAACTGCATTGCTGATGACGGTAACTAGCACTTTGAGCGCGCATTGAGATAACTTGCAGGCCTGAACCCCTGCTTCATTCATGTCATAGAACACGTATGTCCCGGCCCGAATCTCCGTTATCCCCTGAACAAGATGGCTATTGTAAGCCGTCGGCGTGCTGCCGCCGCTGACCACTTCACACTCCAATCCATGCTGCCTCAATTTTTCACGAATCTCTCGAACTTTCTGGCTCACTTTCAGTAATGCGGGCAACTGATCCGGGGGCAAATCCCAAATATGACCAGGATAAAACATGATTCCCGCAAATCGAACCCCAGGCAGTTTCTCAACGTTTCGGGCCATGCTTACGAGTGCTTCCGGCGATTGCAACCCGCAGCGCTGCATGCCCATGTCAAACTCGATCAAAATGCTGATGTGGGAGTCGGCCCTTCTTCCGACCTGTGAGATTCCCTCAATGGCTTCCATAGAATCCACACCCACGGTGATTTTCCGATCCCGTGCCAGCTTAGCTAAACGTTCCAGCTTGGAGGTGCCGAGGACAGGATAGGCAATGAGAATGTCCTCCAGACCAGCAGCTGCCATCACTTCGGCTTCACCAACTTTGGCCACGGTAATCCCCTGGCAGCCGGCCTGTATCTGCATTTTAGCTATTGCCGGAATCTTATGAGTCTTGGTGTGTGGTCTCAAACCAATGCCGTGTTTAAGGCAATAATCTGCAAGAGAACGAATATTCTCTTGCATGACATCCCAATCGACTATAACCGCCGGAGTGTCCAGCTCTTCAATTCGCATTGTCAAAAGCCCCTCCCTGTCTCACCTGATATAGCAGCGTACCATTCTTATGCTATGTTGAGTTTGAACCGTAATCTTTCCAAAATTTCTGTCATTTGAAAGCTGCTGGTGATCTTTTCACCTTCGCGGGTTTGGACGTAAAATACGTCGAAGGCATAGTTTTTTTCGGTGGCCAGTTTGGCCGAGAGGATATTCAATCCCAAATCAGCCAATGTCTTGGCGATGTAATATCCCAACCCTAATCGGTCTTCTGTTTGAACCTCGATCACCGTACTTTGGGAAGAGACATCATTGTCGATCCGAACTCGAGGAATCATCGACGAGCTGGTCTGTCGGGAAGACAGATGGTGCAATCGAGACTCGACCAAAGCATCGAAAGTCTTTTCCCCGGTGATGACCTCAGAAAGAAGTTGGTTGACACGATCACAATATGCCGGATCAACGATGGCCTGACCCTCAGTATCACTCACCTGAAAGGTATCAATCACAATCCCATCGTCGCGCGTATTGAGTTGAGCGCTGAGAATACTGATCCCATGGGCTGCTAGAACACTTGCAATTTGAGCAAAACGCCCAGGCAAGTCTCGTGTCGAAAGATTCAGTTCCGTGTAACCTGCATGGGGATGGGGAACCCACTCAGTAATAACGGGAAGCTCTTGCAACCGCTCACAGAGACGGAGATGCGAAAGAATCTCTGGCAACGGGGTGTAAAGCGCGTATTTTTCTGGCAAAAATAAAAAGTGCCTTAAAATCGTCTCCAGGTCAAATTCTTGGCCCAAATGTTCCAAGACCTTTTGCTGAATCGCCGCAACCTGGGCATGCTCCGGTTCGCTAAGGTCATCACCAAACATGAGACGATCAAACACCTTGAAGTAAAGAGACCAAAGCAGAAAATGCTTGCGTTCGGACCGAGCCGTTTTTCCCATGGACTGAAGATCTGCATAAGTCAGGAGCAAAAGCATATTTAGGTTATCAGCGGTCTCGACCGTCGCACTAACTTCTTGAACAATTAAAGGGTCATCAATGTCCCGTCGCTGTGAAATATGCCCGAGCAACAAATGCTCCCGGACCAGGAACAATACTTTCTCACGGCTTTCCAGGTCATAATTCAGTCGATGAAGTGCCCTGGCTGCCAACCTTTCACTTCCAGTTGTATCCGCATGAGCCAGTCCTTTTCCAGCATCGTGCAAGAGCAGAGCGAAGTAAATCAGAGAAGGATCCATGACCTGGTCCAAAACTCTTTGATAGTCATGCAAAGTTGGATCTGTGGAATCAGCCAATTGGTCGAGGGCTTCAATAGCTCTCAAAGTATGTTCGTCGATTGAATACTTATGAGCACGGTCCAGTTGAGGAAGACATTCCACGCGTCCGAACTCTGGCAAGTATCTTCCCATGAAACCGAGATCTCGCATGATACGCAAGGTGCTTCCCACTTTGCCTTTGTTTTTCAGGATGGCACGAAATTCATCATGCATCGAAAGAAGGTTAAAGTCTCTAGTACCCCATTTGGATAAGTTGCTACCTATCGACCGCTTTAATTGATTAGTGAGAACCATTGGTTGGGTCTGGCTGAAGTGAAAAAGCTTCATCCACCGCTCAGGGGTTTGTTCTTCCTGGGCTGGACCCGGTGTCGAGACTAGTTTGAGATATGATGTTCGAAGAGGGTCTGCTCCTCCTCTGAGTCTGGCTCTCGCTTGATCCAAATATCGGGAGAGGAGCATGTTGATATGTTTTCGATGGCGAATGGTACGCTGTAGAAAGACTTCTGTCGACTTTTGAGACCGACCGTTCTTGTACCCAAGGTAATTGGCCAGTTGCCCAGCAACATCGTGGGCTAAGAAATCCTGGGCCTTCTCTGCAACCCAATGCAAATGATTTCGAACGGTTAACAGATGCTGAAAGGCTTCCCCCAGACGCTTCCACTCGAGTGGAGTGATTTCCCCTTCCGCCATTATTTTCTCCGTGCTCTCGCTGCCAATAAGGAGCATGATGGACTTCAACAACGCGTGATAATCCAACAGACCACCGGCGCCTCGATCAATGTCCGATTCTAAGAGATATACGCTATGGCCGTATTCGTTATGTTGTTGTTTGAGGAACTCGCTCAACTCATAAATGTAGACCAATCGGTTTTTGAATTGGCCAGATTTAAACCGATGAAAGAAGTCTTGGAAAGTGGCTTCATCTCCGGTGACCCAGCGATTGGATAGTAAGGAGAAACAAAAAGGAAAATCGCTCTGCGCTCGTTGTAAGCACTCTTTCGGGGTGAGTATCGACAGACGAACGTCGAAACCAATGGATTTGATCAGTTCTCCGATCTTCCTCAACTCAGGAACGGCATCGGTCTTTGAAGTCGACTTCCCCAGAAGAAGTAGTTCAACCGCAGAGAAAGGTGCCAGTTCCAGACCGCCGTATTCCCCCAGCGCAACCCACGACAATGACAAGGAAGGCATCCTGGAACCGCTTTTCTCAGGGTTGCTCAGCACCGTCTCCCAAATCATCTGGAGGATGGCATCAATCAAAGCACTCCTTAAAGCGGCGATCTGGTCACCACTGATACCATTCCAATGCCCTATCTTGAGGCGATGCATTTCTAGCCGGTAGAGCCTTTGGCAATGGCGAAGGAGAGAACCACCTTCCAGGTGAAGTAAAGCCCTATCCCTTTGGGTAGATTTGGATAAATCTTGTAACAAGACCTTCTGATCCATGGTCGGACTTCGTCAGGCCCGTGCGCGTTCTATTAAGATTTCTCGAGGGAGCAGCGAGGTGTCCCTGTTGGAGAGTTCCGCCCCAAACGCCAACAAGCCATCTCCCAAGGACTTCTCGCGGAATACCTATATAAGCTGTGAAATAACCAAAAATCGTGCCGAGTGATCCTTAGCCAGGAAAATAAACCACCCTTTCGAATAAGGCAAACAAAAAATTGCGAAAAAATGATAGGTGACTAACTCAACGTCGTGCTTATGAACTTCCTGCAGTTCTGGCATTTTGTATTTTCCTAAGCTGTCGTCTTCTAGAGTTAAATCCCCCCGATAGCCTGTCTCGTAATAGAATGTAATGATCTTTCCAAAATCGAGATCACAGCTTATTACGGGCTCAGCATGTTTGATGTACTCCCAGCCCTCCGAACGTTGCACCTCCCTTTGGTCTTCGGGATATTTGACATCCTTCACGTGAACGTAACGGACGTATGGCGCGAAGTGGCGTGCCAGCCCATAAATCTTGGAGAGTGGGTGGCCAACCAGTACATATTCAGATGTCCAATGTTAAGGCAATTCTGCCAACGTTAAGAGACTTGAGAAGAGGGTCAAGAATTCCCTCACGGTTCAAGTAGTGCCCTAAGTTTTCGATTGTAAGTTGCACACCAGTGCCCTGGGCTACCGTTTCTAAAGGAACCACGAATTCCTTGGCTCCTTTGATAAACTCATCATCCTCGATGCCCTTTGCGATAAGCGGCATCATCATAACCGGCACCTTCAATTGTTGCGCGGCCTTGGCGGCTGCGCGAACCCATTGTTGGAGCTCAGCCTGGGTCTGCTCCCCTGACAGCGGAATGACTGTCGTAAAAGCACATTATGGAGATTCGTTGAGAAACTTTGCGGGTTCTTCCATCAGCCTCGTACAAGTTGGGACAACTTAGTTCGGGCGTGACCACAACCTCTAGGCGGTTTCACCCCAATCGCTTTGGCCGCAGTCCACACATCTTTGCACCTCATGCTCTTCAAGTATCCGTCGCGAATCCCGACGTGCATAACATCCTTGGCTTGAGCCGTCGGGATTGGAATCGCGAGTGCCAAAGCGGCGTTAAAGGAATATTCGCAGCGACATCATGGTCTCCAGCTTGATTAGCCCTCACTGATTGTTGGCATAATTAAGCATAACGCAGGTGTGCTCGTCACTGCCAATGTCCAGTCCTCTGTCACAGCAAAGAACAGAGAGGAAAAAAATTAGGCATTCTAACAGGCACCGAAGACTACCCCAATCCGAATTGCCAGTGGTGCGAAGTCCAGACCATTTTGGAGGAAACGAAACCTGATTACCCTCTCCCGGTCCTGGACCGCGGAAGACAGGGACAAAGTGCTCGGAATAACACCTTTATTTTGGCCTAACTTGGTAGGTCGAGAATTCAATCCAGATCTTGTCGGCCTGTTCCGAGAAATAAAGAATGCACCAATAATTATTGCCCGGGCAATGAAGAAACCGAATACAAAGAAGGCCGACGGTTCAATTGAGACCAGCTACGATTTCAAATATTTACTCAATGCAACCGACAAGGAGCAAGGGCTGTGCTAATCTTATCCAATGGGCGGAAATGACTCTTCATTTCTTATATTATTTATGTCTATAGTTCGTGCCTATCATCTTTGGAATCGAGTGGTTTAATGAGAACGACAATTACGCGTGCTAAGAAGATACGAGGTGAGGTTCAGTTGCCGGGGGACAAGTCGATCTCCCACCGGCTGGCTCTCTTGGGAGCAGTAGCAGAAGGTAAAACAATTATTAATAATTTCGCTACCAGCCAGGACTGCCAAAGCACCTTATCCTGTCTTCGGCTTTTGGGTATTCCCATTGAAATCACCCATGAGACCGGGGTTTCAATAGGAGGTAAGGGGTTGGAAGGACTGACAGCCTCAAAAGAAGCCTTGGACGCCGGAAATTCGGGTTCAACCATTCGAATGCTGTCGGGAATTCTATCTGGTCAAAGTTTTGTGACCCGAATTAGTGGCGACGACTCTTTGTGCAGGCGACCCATGAAAAGAATCATAACACCGCTAACCCAAATGGGCGCCAAAATCCATGCCCGCGAGGCAAACTTCCCTCCTCTGTCTATCGAGGGGGGTCCTTTGCAGGCAATTCAGTATACTCTTCCGGTTGCCAGCGCTCAAGTCAAGTCCGCGATACTTCTAGCAGGTCTGTTTGCCGAAGGGGAGACTGAACTCATTGAACCCTGTGCCACCCGCAATCATACGGAATTGGCACTAAAAGAATTCGGGGGTGAGGTAAACGTTCATGCAAATGTGATCTCCCTAAAAGGCCGGCAAAGAATTCATGGAATTCATACCGAGGTTCCTGGAGACATCTCCTCAGCCGCCTTTTTCATTGTGGCCGCTACGTTATTATCTCATTCTGAAATTATTCTTCAAGGCGTGGGGCTGAATCCCGGGAGACGAACTATCGTTGATTTGCTGCAAAAAATGGGGGCTTCAATAGAGACCTTGGAACAGTGGCATCGAGCCGGCGAACCAGTAGGTGATCTTCGGATAAGATCTGCCGCCCTGAAAGGCGGCAAGATTTCCGGAGAGCAAATCCCTCAGGTTATCGATGAAATTCCAATTCTTGCTGTCTTGGCCACTCAAACCCACGAGGGGCTGGAGATTCGTGATGCGGAAGAACTAAGGATCAAGGAGAGTGACCGAATTAAGAGTCTCGTGGAGAACTTAAGGGCCCTGGGAGCTACGGTGGAAGAGTTCAAGGATGGAATGTTTGTCGCAGGAAGACAATCTTTGCAAGGGTCGTTGATTAATAGTTATGGAGATCATCGGATTGCTATGGCCTTTGCCATCGCGGGCCTTTTGGCGCAGGGAGAAACAGTTATCGAAGGCAGCGAATGTGCGGCTGTCTCCTTTCCCAATTTCTTTGAAATGCTGAGTCAACTGACAGTTTGGTAGAAATTAATGAGGTCGAAGCCTGGTCCTCAAGCTGATCCTCCGAAGATGCGAAAAAGTTGTAGGGGGTGAGCCTTCAAGGGGCTGACTGAGCGATGGGATTGGCTTAGGCTAACGAGTTCCTTGACAACACTCAAGTCCCAACCGCAGATCGTAAGACCGATCTCTTGCTTACCTCACCTGATAACGCTCCCAGAAAAACCCGAAATCGATGCAGTGTAAACCGAAGTGACTCGGGTGCTTTTGAGGTTCGGACTTCTTCCACGAAGTTCTCATATTCCTCCCAATCTTTGTACATGAGGTATTTGAGACTGCTCTCACGAAAAGTGTCAAAGGTTTTCAGGAGCTGGGGGAGGGTCTGGTGATCCGGCATCATTTCGAAACTGCCGATGGAAGCCGACAAAGAGGAAATCTCGGCGAGTAGTTTTTTGGATTGTTCCAATCGAGTTACGAGGGTGGAAAAAATCTTCTTGCCATCAAAATTTGAGTCAAAGGCTTGAGAAATCTGGACAATGGACTGCTGCAAAGAATTCTTCAGCAAGCCGTGGCTATTCTCGACCTTGGCATAGATGGGGGGGGCTTGACGAAGATAGACCAGACCCACCAGCTCGTAGCTGAAGACCTTCTTAATCTCCTGGCTGAGCGCAAAAATGGTGGCATCCAGACTTTCAGCCATTGGCGCACTAACATCGGGATGCTTACAAATACGTGTCTCCAGAAAATCAAACAGCAGGCGAAGCTCAGAATTAATGAGAGAAAAAATTAACAACGAATTCTTTAAAGGGCGATCGAATGTCAGATCTTTCTCGATAAACTCTAAATACCGTAGTAATCGGAAAAGCTCCAGAAAAACCTTGGCAACATCCTGCCGCAGCCCTTCGTTCTTTATATTCTTGATCAGAGCAGCAATAGACGGATTTTCAACTCGATCAAAATGCACTTTAAATTTGAAGGCCACGAGCATTTCAATATAGCGACATTGCTTGATTTCCCGATTGATCAGTTTCCCTATGGTGGTAAAGGTTTGGAAGGTTACCTCGGGTGCTTTCACCAGTTCGTCAATAACAAAGCGCAGATCAGCCAGGGAATCCAGCAGGAGTGCCAAAGAATCGTCAGGGGTCGGTTGGGTCAGCAAGCGATTGCAGAAATCATCCATCACATAATCACGCTTAAGATGATTGGAAAGATAGCGATCAAATTGAAGGAGATTGGACCGCTCCTGAGTCATGATCTCGTTGGCCAGGAAACTCATTCTAAGGATGACATCAAGGTTGGTTCTTAGTTCGAAAGAATCGGTCAAAACATTTGATCCACATTTCTAGTTCAAAGACACAGTCAATCTTCTGCTTGCGACTGATCTGATCCAGCCATTGATTGAGCACCGTTTCTTTCTGCCTAGCTGCTAATTCATCCATAAGAAGCCTGCGCTTTTTTCAGGGGTGAAAGGCGCAATCAGTTCACCTTTTCAATCACCATTTATCGGAAAAAGTGAGATTAGGGTTCACATCAAAAGCTAAAGATGAAAGCGAAGGGAACAATTTGTTTGTAGACCCCCTTACCTTTTGCTTCCTAACCTCCAATAGGCATCTCCCTCTTCGCGCAACTGGTCTAACACGGCCTGCATTTCCCTTACCTTTTCTTTGATTTGCTCTTCGTCTGCCTCCCTTGAAACGTAGATCGGTGGCGCCTTTAAGACTAAGGCTCGCGAAAAGGGCAGTGGGATTTGAGACTGGTCCCAATTGTTCAGTTGCAGCTTATTCAGGAGTGAGATG
>QHZP01000008.1:55569-91046 GCA_003224715.1 Acidobacteriota bacterium
CCCATTTTTGCAACATAACGCGGCCCTCTTGGCCCATCCACGGTAAAAGCAACATCCACTCCTCGTCTAAGACTTCTAGCCATTTCTGCCAGGGCTTTCAGCCCCCCTCGCGAACTTGACCCACGGGCCACACCGTAGCCATGTTTTCGGATACAACGGGCAATATACTCTCCATCAAAGTTTTGACTGGTCATAACAACGATCCCGCGCTTCCTCCAGTACCAGGTAGCAGGGAAGATTCGCCCATGCCAAAAAGCAAAAATAGCCCGTTTGCCCGCCCCATAAACCGATTCCAGGTTCTCGTCTCCGCGACTCTCCCAACGCAAGCTTCTTCCGATCAGACGAATGAGCCACGCGCTTATCTCAGCAATCAGGAGGGCTTGTATTCTTTGCCAGGGAGAAAATCGGCGCGGGCCGCTCCAATAGGCAATATTGGAGAGGACTTCGGACGATCCTTTCGTTTGGGTACGATGAGACATTTTCATCAGATGCTAATGGACGAAAAGTAGGAGTCTACCAATATCACTGGATATTTGTGACTTTCGGCGACGAAGGTTTTTCAGTTGCCGTCGAAGTTATTTTCGAATTTCTTTCGCGAGTTCAATGAGGACCGGCAGGACTTTGAAGACATCTCCGACAATTCCATAATCAGCCACACTGAAAATGGGGGCATTGGGGTCTTTGTTGATGGCAACAATGCAGGAAGAATTCATCATTCCCACAAGATGCTGAATCGCGCCTGAAATGCCGCAGGCGATATAGAGTTTAGGAGTCACAGTTTGTCCGGAACTTCCAATTTGATGTTCTTTAGGAAGCCAGCCGCCATCGGTGACAGGTCGCGAAGCCCCTACAGCCGCGCCAAGGGCCTCGGCCAGATCGAGTATAAGCTGAAACTTCTCTTTGCTCCCTAAGCCTCGACCTCCGGCAATGATAATTTCAGCCTGGCTTAAATCTACCTTCCCCTGGGCAGCCTGAAAAATCTCCAGAACTTTTCGCTTGAGCACTTCATCCGGTAGGGGGATAGTCAGATTGACAACTCGGGGCGATTGACGCGATTGGACTTCGTAGGCATTAAAGGCTCCCTGCTGCAAGGAAACAAAGTAAGGGGGTTCACCTTTCAGACCCACCTGCAAATTGATTTTTCCGTTGAAAACTTGTCGAACAAACACGACACGGTCTGCGTCTATTTGACAATCAACGCAGTTGGGAATGAACCCGCGGCCCAGCCTCGTAGCCAGTTTGGGAGCGAAATCGATCGCTTGATAGGTGTGTCCCATCAAGAACAGGAAAGGAGTTTCCTGCTGAGCCACTTGCGAAAGGATGTGGCAGTAGGCTTCGGGAGTGTAGGTTTCACAGTGATCGTTAACCAGGGTTAAGACCTCTTGCCCACACCTCCGAGACACCTCTTCCGCCAAATCTCCAATAGCTTTGCCGATGAGTACAACCTTTAATTCTTGATTAAGCCGTTCGGCTAGCTTCTGGCCAAAACCAATGGCTTCCCATGAAATACTTTTAATTTTTCCGGCCCGATGTTCAGCGAGAACCAGAGTCTTGCCCGGCATAACTATCCCTTATTGATGGCAGGTTGCAGGCTGCACTCCGCAACCGTCTAAAGCACTTTCGCTTCTTTGCGCAATCTTTCCATCAAAGTCCTAGCAGCCTCTTCAGGGGTTCCCTCGAGGATAACCGTCTTTTTCTTCTTCTCTGGAAAGAACATTTTTTGGTGGTCAACCATGGAACCCGTCTTTCCCAGCTGGCTACTTTCCAAACCCAGATCTTGCGCAGAGAACCTTCGTATTTCCTTCTTTTTGGCTTGCATAATCCCCTTCAGCGTAGCATACCTGGGTTGATTGATTCCGGATTGAATGGTTAGGACAGCCGGCAAAGAGATTTCAACAACTTCAAAAAGGTTGCTCTCCAGTTCGCGTTTCACTCGGGCTTTCTTACCCCCCTCACTCACATTGACTTCCATCACAATGGTAGCGTGAGGCCAACCTAAGAGCTGGGCGAGAATTGTGCCTGTTTGAGCGAAGGCCATATCTTCTGACTGCACCCCTGTGAAAATGATATCGAAATTCTGACCGCTAATTGCCCGCGCTATGGCTGTGGCGACCACAAAAGCATCGGAACCTTGGAAGGCAGGGTCGCTGAGATGGAACGCGCGATCGGCACCCATGGCCAATCCACTCTTGATAGTTTTTAAGGCCCGTTCTTCTCCCAGCGATAAGACGCCGACTTCCCCTCCCAGTTTCTCTTTAAGTCGCAGCGCTTCCTCCAGGGCGTATACATCGCTTTCGTTGGTTTCGAAAACGAGATCGTCTTCGCGAATCCAAGTCGCTAGGTCGTCTATTTTGTACCGTGAGTCTTTCTCTGGAACCTGCTTTAGACAAACCAGAATTTTCATAATGGCCTCGTGAGCGCGTTAGGAACATAGGGTCCAAAATAGCCCATATGCAATTACATTGTCAAATGGCGAGCTATCGCAAGAACCAACCCAACCCACCTGCGGCGAGAATAATCCACAAGGAACTAACCTTGAAACGAAGCGATACCACCAGTGTCGCAAAAGCAATCAAGAGACCGACCAAACTGTGGATGCTTATCTTACCAATACTCAAAGTTGCGGAGGCCAGCATACCCACGACGGAAGGAGAGACTCCGCGGAGAAAGGCTTGGAGCACTTTGTTGCTTTTGAAACGCCGGTAATAGAAACTGACCGCCAGCGTGATACAGTATGAAGGTAAAAAAACGGCCACGGTCGTCAGGCATGCCCCCAATAGTCCAAGAACTTTGTATCCCACAAAGGTTGCCGTGATGACTACGGGACCCGGAGTTATCTGTCCCAGAGCAACGCTGTCGACGAACTCACGGTGATTAAGCCATCCAAACCTTCGGACTACTTCACCTTCGAGAAAGGGAACCATGACATACCCTCCCCCGAACGTGAAAGCGCCAATCTTTAAGAAGACATACAGCAAACGCCAGATATCGTTGCTTAAGAAAAACGTTATCAGAATCCCAACTCCTAAGCATAAAGGTGAGAAACAACGAAAATCTCCGGCGAATGCGCGTTTCCAGACAGAAGCCAGGAGTCCCAAACTCCCGGCAACTAAAACCGCCTGAACCACCCCACAATCAAAGAACGAGATGGCCAAAAAAGAAAGGATAGCAAGTGGCCAATCCCAGAAACTGCGGAGAACAGAGTGTCCCAGCTTGTACGTAGCTACCAAGATAAACGCGGCAATTGATGGGGTCATTCCGCGAAACAGACGTTCCAGGTCCGGCACTTCCTTAAAAGTCAAATAAAACTCAGACAGCAGCAACATGGAGACGAAAGCAGGTAGGAGCATAGCCACGACGGCAACCAAACCACCGATCCAACCTCGCAGTTTAAACCCGATGTAGCAACTAATATTCACGGCTATGACCCCGGGTAGGGACTGAATTACAGCTGTTGCCTCGACAAATTCCTCGTTGGTAAGCCATTTTAATTTTTCTACAACATGCCGTTGTAGCTGGGCCAAAATGGCCAGGCCTCCTCCGAAACCAATGACCCCCACATAGAAGAAGGCCCTCGCAATCTGCAACAGGTTGCGGTTGCAAACTACGTTGGTTGTGCTGGCCTGGGATGAAGAATGGCTCAAATTTTTATCCATCGGAAGGAAACAAACCGGACTCGCTACTAGGACGGCAGTTTGAGCCTCCTTTTTGAGGAAGGCTTCACAACAGTTCTGAGTACCTTTTCTGATTTACGTTGGTACCAATGCGGTAGTCCAGTCGTGTCGTGTCGAGCTTCGTAGATTTTGACTGGACATATCCTACCCTTTCGTTTTACATGGTATTTCTTTTTGATTTCGATTCGTTTAGATTAGAAATTGGGGTTTTTCTTGCAATTGGATGGTTCTCCCTTCTAAATGACTTTGAAGGCAGTCGCCTGTCCCAATCAAAGAAGACTCTGTGGAAAATCTGCCTCACCACGGAAAACCAAGTTCAAAGGGCTCCTACCATAGTTCAACAAAAACCATGATGTCAAGCCAGGGCAGCCAGCTCAAATTTAATCGGAAGTCTAGGGCCAAGCCTCTTGGGTCAGTTCTAGTCATTCTGCTCTTGGCCATTTCCTGCGAACGAAGTAAAGAAAAGGTAATTGCCGTAGTCCCCAAGGGGCAGGCTCATATTTTTTGGCAAATGGTTCATGCCGGAGCGCTCGCGGCCGGCGCCCAATTTCGGGTTAAGGTCCTGTGGAATGGACCCGCCTCAGAAATTGAAATCAGCAAACAAATTAACATTGTGGAAGATTTTATCAACCGTAGAGTGAACGGCATTGTTCTCGCGCCCTCCGATGAAAAAGCTCTGGTCCCCGTCATTGAAAGTGCTGCACGGCGTGGCATTCCTGTAACTATATTCGATTCCGGGGCTCAAACTGAATCTTATGTTTCCTTTGTGGCAACCGACAATTATGGGGGTGGTGTGAAAGCAGCTCACCGAATGGCTGAAATGCTCGGTAAGAAGGGGAACGTGGCAATTGTCGGCGTCATGCCAGGTAGTTCTTCTACTACCCAACGGGAAAACGGATTTAAAGAAACGATCGCCAAAGAATATCCACAGATCAAAATCGCCGCCTTTCAATATGGGATGTCAGATCGCGCCAAGTCTCTGTCGGTGACTGAAGACATCCTTACCGCCAACCCGGGTCTAAAGGGAATTTTTGGACCTAACGAGTCTAGTTCGATTGGCGCCGCTCAGGCGGTCAAAGGTCGTGGACTCAGCGGTAAGGTCAAAATTGTCGGGTTCGATTCTTCACCCAGCCTGATAGGAGACCTGCGAGAAGGTATTATCGATTCTTTAATAGTACAAAATCCCTTCGCTATGGGTTTCGAAGGCGTACGAACCCTTTGTGAAAAACTCGAGGGGAAAACCCCTCGGCGACGGGTTGATACCGGCGTGACCCTGGTTACAAAGGAAAACTTGTCCGAGCCGCAGATTCAGCAGTTGATAAGCCCAACCCTCGAAAGGTACTTGGGTAGGCAATAATCGAGGCTGGGTCTGGAATGCTCGAATGGACTGTCGCGTTTCACTCATGGTCTATGATTCCAGCTTTCCGTTCTTCGACCCCTCGTCATGAGAGATCTCTTCAAAAAGCTTCTCCCGTTTCTTAGTTTTGTAGCCTTGTTTGTTTCTCTCTCGATTCTTTCCCCTTATTTCCTGACAGTTGACAATCTCTCCAGTGTGGCTCGACAGACCGCTGTAATTAACATCATTGCTATTGGGATGACCCTGGTAATCATCTCCGGAGGCATTGATCTCTCCGTCGGGTCTGTCCTAGCGTTCTCTGGAGTCTGTGGAACTTTGCTGATGGAAAGGGGGATGGGAGTTGTGTCCTCGACACTCCTCGGCATTTTCTCAGGTTTGGCCTGGGGACTCGGCAACGGCCTCATCGTCACTCAGTTTCGAGTCCCACCCTTCATCGCAACTTTGGGCTGCATGGGAATGGCTCGTGGTTTGACCTTGCTGATCACCGATGGGATTCCAGTCACAGCCATCCCCAAAAATTTTGGACGGCTGGGAGACGGAATTTTTTTTGGAATGATCCCTGTCCCAGTGGTGATTTTGCTCGGGATTGGAGTGATGATGTCTTACGTTTTGCGCTATACCCGTTTGGGCAGGTACGCCTATGCCATCGGTGGAAACGCTCAAGCCGCCTACCTTTCAGGGATAAATTTGACGAGCTGGACCCTGATAATTTACTCGATCTTGGGTGCCCTCACTGGTTTGGCAGGAATGATCGAAGCTTCCCGCTTGGTGACCGGTCAGCCTACTGCTGGAGACGGTTATGAACTGAGAGTGATTGCGGCTGTGGTCATCGGCGGAGGCAGTCTGAACGGGGGAGCAGGAACGGTATTGGGAACGACCGTCGGAGCCTTCATTATGAGTCTGCTGAACAACGGCTGCAACCTGCTGGGAATTTCGCCTTTCATCCAGCAAATTCTCATTGGTGGCATCATCGTTTTGGCTGTGGCTGTGGATGAATTACGGCGGCGGCGGTTGGAGTAGAACCCCTCACTGCCCCGTTTCACAAGTCACGGGGCCGAATTCCCTTTAGTCGCGACCAGGAAAAAGCAGATTTCGTTCTAGTCCCCTGAGCGGATTCGGATTCAACCCTAGGTGTCGGCCCTTCGGACCCGCTCTCGTTCCTTGCTTTTCCCCGCCCTTGCGATTACCTGGCGGCCCTTCGAACCTCCCACACCTTCCAGGCGACGAGGCGCTAAATATGAATCGCCTTAACCTGAGTCTTGATATATTCGCGATTGCCTTCAAAGTCTTCTATACTCAGTCGCCCTTCACTCGTGAGCTTTCCCTTTTGAATTGCGGTTTGCAGTAATTCCACAAACTCCCCGCCACATTCGCACCGGGGTGGAGGGGCTTGATAAGCTCGGACGACCTCTTGCTGGCAGGCGCTGCACCGAAAGAAAGATTTGGAGCCGGACCGTTTTCCCTTCTTGGCAATAGGCGTGCCTTCGATCTCTACAATGTCTAGCGAAAAATCCAGGGTCGGAGCATTGCTGATGTGTGTTCCAACACCGTAACCATCGGCCAGTTCGTTGAGTTCGCGAATGCTTTCTTCGGTTAAGCCGCCGCTCAAGAAGAGCCGTATGTTCTTATGCCCGCGAAGATCCAGCTCCCACCGGATCTCACGCAAAATATCCAGGAGGCTTCCCTTGCGTGACGCCGGAGTGTCTAAACGTAAAGCAGAAACTTTGTCTCCCAGAGCTTCGGCAACCCGGATCGCTTCAAACTTTTCGTCGTTGAAAGTATCCACCAAAGAAATGATGTTCACTCTGTGGCCGAAAGAATCGTAAAAGGCCCGAGTTGCTTCTACCGTGTCGCCATAAAGCAATATCAGAGCATGCGGCATGGTTCCTGACGGCTCAATTCCCAGCTCGGATGCGCTTTTGACGCCAGCCACACCTTCACATCCTCCTAAGTAAGCGTAGCGTTCCACCAGGGGCGCGATAATGGGATGAATTCGACGCGCCCCGAAACAGACGACCGGCTTTCCTCGAGCAGCGTCCACGCATCGGGCAGCTCGCGTCACGATTCCAGATGCCTGGCAAAGCAATCCTAAGAAGGCTGTTTCATAAATGCAAAAATCCAGGTAGCGACCTTCTATTTCGATAACTGGTTGATGGATTCGAAAGAGAGTGCCCTCGCGAACTGCGCGAACATTCAGAGGCAGATTCAGTCTTTCAATCAGCGCCAGAAATTCCTCTGTCCCCGCCAAAATGCCCCAATGATAATTCTCGGGAAGACTCTTAACCGCCAACTCTGCTTTCACTTTTTTGTTAATATTGTTCTTTCTTAGAATCTCAACTGTCCGGGTGAAATAAACATCGGTAATGTCACCACGAACGACATCCTGTTCAGTGGCAGTATGGAACATGATGAATCCTCCCTAGCTGGTGTGTTAAAATCGCTCATAATCTAGAATAATTTGGAGTGCCTTGGGAATGACAAAACCCAAATTCATTCTAACAACAATTTGTCTCCTCAGCTGCACTTCTTCTTCCTGCATCAGCCGAGGACCAGAAGTGAAACCTGCTGGCGTGGAATCTAGCACGTCATTTCCACGGACCGTGCGTGCCTTCAGGAGCGATAGCTATCACTATTACATGGAGCAACGGCTCAGGGAAGATCTTTCCTCTCTCTTTCAGCTCGGACAAGAGATAAGCGGAGAATCCCAACCCTCTCTTGGAATCGAAAATTATAGGCAGGTTTCTCAAAGGGCCAACAAAATTCGAAAGCTGGCCAGTCGAATAAAATCTGCTCTAACCTTAGGTAATCAGCCCCAGGATAAAAGCCCCAAAGCAGCCGTGCAATCCCTCAGCCCTGAAAGCTTACGGCGCTCGAAAAATCCGATGGTGCTACGCGGGGCGCGGAAAGCATATTCTCGATGCCAAGTTGCAGACACAACTCTACGCTGAAGTTGACGCCTTGGAGAGCTTGGCCTTGCACGTCAAGCAAAGCGCGGATGAGCTTTCACAAACGAATTAGAGAGAGCTCTAATGAAAACCGTATCGTTGTGTTATGCTTTTCTTCGGTTGGCTAGCAGGGGAGGTTTTCCATTGATGGTCCCGCCTTTGATGGACGACAAAGTAAGCAAACCCAAATTTTTTAGCCAATTTCCTTGGGCTCTAGCTAACTATCGAAGAGATAGTGTGGAAAGAGGCGGAGCTCGGTTGCTCAAGAAGGTCGCACCACCGCTGGTAAGGCTGATTGATACATCCTCCACAACACTCCATTTCCTCCCATTTTAATTGATAGTGTAGAAAACGCCCCGGACATTCGGATGGCACTCCCTAAGAATTTCTATTGCTCAAAAGCCTGGGCTACCTTCTCTCGCTACAAAGGTGATACTATATTTTGTGTAGGGGCTAAGAAAATATCCACTATTTTGTGGATTCTTTCAAATATTCCCCTTGACAAATCCCTTTATGTGGCTAAAATTCGATCCATAACTTTGGTCAATACGGGCTAGCCGTACAGACACTGGTTGTTTTCTTATTGTTAGGAATTGTTACCTCCGGGTGAGACTTAGGAAGACAACCAGTCGCTTTCAAATTTTGTGAACTACCGTTTTATTCTGTCCTATATAAGGAGGCGTTACAATGTTAGTGAAGGAGATAAATGAAACAGGCGAGGCAGCAGCTTTGACCGCAACCAATATCCGCGAGGAGAGACAACTCCACTTCAAGCGAGTCTTTACTAAACCTGGAGTGCATCCATTCGACCAGATCAAATGGGAAAAGAGAAAGGCTGTGATAACTAATGAAAAGGGAGAGGTCATCTTTGAACAACCCGATGTGGAGGTTCCCTCTGCCTGGTCAATGCTGGCTACAAACGTAGTTGTATCCAAGTACTTTCGTCGTTCCAGCGATGGTAAAGGCCGCGAGACCAGCGTGAAGCAGTTGGTCGGCAGGGTCGTTGACACCATTTCTCGATGGGGTCGACAGGGGGGGTATTTCGCTTCTCCGGAGGAAGCAGACGCCTTTGAGGCAGAACTTTGCCATCTCCTAGTAGAACAGAAGGCTTCCTTTAATAGTCCAGTTTGGTTCAATTGCGGCATTGAAACCAAACCCCAATGCTCGGCTTGCTTTATCAACTCAGTTCAGGATCGTATGGAATCCATACTGGAACTGGCCAAAACAGAAGGGATGCTTTTTAAATGGGGTAGCGGGACGGGTACCAATCTTTCCGTCATTCGTTCCTCTAAAGAGTTACTCTCCAGTGGGGGGCAAGCCTCCGGTCCGGTCTCCTTTATGAAGGGCTATGATGCCTTTGCAGGAGTCATCAAATCTGGCGGAAAAACCCGGAGAGCAGCCAAGATGGTCATATTGAACATTGATCACCCGGATATAGTGGACTTCATCACGTGCAAGGAAGAGGAAGAGAAAAAAGCCTGGGCGCTGATTGCAGCGGGTTATGATAGTTCTTTTAATGGGCCGGCTTACAGTTCCATTTTCTTTCAGAACTCTAACAATAGCGTTCGAGTCACTGACGATTTCATGAGAGCGGTCATTGAGGACAAAGAATGGCAGACCCGGGCTGTGACCACCGGGGAGGTGGTAGATACCTATCGAGCTCGCGATCTTTTGAGAATGATTGCCAAGTCCGCGCACGTCTGCGGTGATCCCGGAATGCAGTATGACACGACCGTGAATGACTGGCATACCTGTACCAACACGGCCCGCATTAACGCCTCCAATCCCTGCAGTGAATACATGTTCCTTGATGATACAGCGTGCAATCTCTCCTCCTTGAACCTAATGAAGTTCAGAAGACCGAACGGCGAGCTGGATGTGGAAACCTTCAGACACGGCGTTCAGGTGATGATTACAGCACAAGAGATCATTGTGGATAAGGCGAGTTATCCAACGCCGGCAATTGCCAAAAATAGTGCTCTCTTCAGACCTTTAGGACTTGGATATGCCAACCTGGGAGCCCTTTTAATGTCCCTGGGGATTCCTTACGATAGCGAAGCAGGAAGGGCCTATGCCGGTGTTATTACTGCGCTCATGTGTGGCGAAGCTTACCATACCTCGGCCTTGATTGCTGCAGACATAGAGCCTTTCGCGGAATTCCCCCTCAACCGAGATCCCATGTTGCGTGTTATTCGTAAGCACCGGGCAGCTGCGGGAAAGATCAACCCAATGTATGTTCCTTCAGATCTCTATAATGCCGCCCAGAAATCCTGGAACGACGCCCTCATTCAAGGTGAGCGATTTGGATACAAGAATTCTCAAGTCACAGTCCTGGCTCCGACGGGTACAATCGGATTTATGATGGATTGTGACACAACAGGGGTGGAGCCTGACATTGCCCTCGTCAAATACAAAAAGCTAGTCGGAGGTGGATTGCTCAAAATTGTCAATCAAACGGTTCCTGACGCGTTGAGACGTTTGAAATACAACGATGCTGAGATCAATGACATTATCAAATACATTGACGAAAATGAGACCATTGAGGGTGCACCTTACCTCAAAGAGGAACACCTGCCCGTTTTTGATTGCGCCTTCAAGCCCTTAAATGGTGTGCGCTCCATTCACTACATGGGGCATTTGAGGATGATGGGTGCAGTCCAGCCTTTTCTTTCTGGCGCTATCTCCAAAACGGTGAACATGCCGGAAGAATCAACGGTTGAAGAAATCGAACAGGCTTACATTGAGGCGTGGCAGCTTGGCCTGAAGGCTTTGGCTATCTATCGTGATGGTTCCAAACGTTCTCAACCTCTCAATACTAGTCTTAAGGAAGAGACGCAGGTTGCTGCCTCCCGCCCGGTGCGCCGGCGCCTACCCGATGAGCGTAAATCCATCACCCACAAATTCAGCGTGGCCGGACACGATGGCTATCTTACTGTTGGCATGTACGACGACGGCTCTCCCGGTGAGATTTTCGTGGTGATGGCCAAGCAGGGCTCAGTCGTTTCGGGCTTGATGGATACCGTCGCCACTTCGATTTCGCTGGCCCTTCAGTATGGAGTTCCGTTGAAAGTCCTGGTAGATAAATTCAGCCACACGCGGTTTGAGCCGTCGGGATTCACCAACAACCCTCAAATCCCTATCGCCAAATCGATTGTGGATTATATTTTCCGCTGGCTGGGTCAAAAATTCCTGCCCGCTTCGGATCAGCCTCAACCTGAGGCTGACACTCGAACCAATGTGGGTCAAGCAGCCATTGAAGCACGGGAACGACAGGTCTTTCAAACCCAAGCCGATGCACCTCCCTGCCCTGATTGCGGTTCCATCATGGTACGGAATGGAGCCTGCTACAAATGCTTGAACTGCGGCGGCACCAGCGGTTGCAGCTAGAATACTCTTTGAAATTCCTTGGAAAGGGGAAACCCTCGTTGTTCGTCGCACGAATAATGGGACTTTACCCTTTTTCTTGTCTGAGGAAGTAGCACCAGGTATCAAAATCGAAATTGGGCCGATAAATCCCGCAATACGCAGGCCGTGAGAAACTGAAGATAAGTCAGTTTTCAACTCTGCGGCCTTTCCTAAAACTAGCAAGCGGGGCTAACGAACCTGCCATTTCCGTCTGGAGTGTCTTCCCTGGATTCTGTTGGCGTCCTGGGAAATGCTACTCGGAGGACTTGATAAGTTGCTTCAAGATTGGGGTTTATCCCGGAGGCCAGGCCATCGGCCGTCCGCCGAGAAGGTGAAGGTGGATGTGAAAAACTGACTGGCCTGCATCGGTACCAGTGTTGATGACAGTCCTATAGCCGGACCGATGAACCTTCTTCTCGCGAGCCAAATTTCTGGCCACCATGAAGAGGCGACCCACCGCGAACTCATCCTCCTCCACCATGGTGTCTAATGATTCAATATGCTTCTTGGGAATGATCAGAATATGAGTGGGGGCCTTGGGATTAATATCTTCAAAGGCCAAGAAATGAGTGTCTTCGAATAGAACTTTGGCAGGCATTTTCTTTTGAATGATCCGACAAAAAATACAATCTGGCATTGAGAAATACCTCTCCCGTAGTCACGCATCAATCTAGAGTTTTTGAGCCACCACGACTCGTGGAATTCTATTAAGATCTTCTCGGATTCTGCTGAGTTGCCATCCAGGGCCCAGCAAAGCACATACCTCATCCCGCATATTGAAGCCGATTTCCACAACCAGATAACCCCCCGCTTTCAGATAGGATCTAGCTTGAGGAATGAGGCGGCTGTAAATCTCCAATCCATTGTTAGCGGCTAGCAAAGCCAGCTTCGGCTCCCACTGCCTCACCTCCCGCTGGAGTTTTGGAAAGTCGTTCTCAGAAACGTAAGGGGGGTTTGAAACAATGCAGTCGATCTTTTCTTCCAAATTAAAGGTCTGGAGTGGGCTTAGGAGATCGCCTTTTAAAAAATGAATATTTCCAGAAAGGCTATGCCTGGAGGCATTTTTTTTGGCAACTTCCAGCGCAGGTCCGGACAAATCTACAGCAAAAATCCTCGCTTGAGGTAACTCAACCGCAAGAGCAACGGCAATGCATCCGGAACCTGTGCCCAGGTCAACCAGTACTGGCTGTTTTGTAGAGACGCATCGAAGAGCTTCTTCGACGATTAATTCGGTTTCCGGTCTGGGAATTAGAACGTCTGGCGTAACTTCGAGTTCCAGACCCCGGAATTCTTGCCGACCCGTAATGAACTGGATTGGCTTACCTTGGCTGCGGTCTTGCACTAAAGCAAGGAAAGAACAGACCACCGAATCATCTAATTTGTCGTGATAATGAGCGAGAAGATAACTATAAACGATAAGAGCAACTCTGCCTCTGATCTGGAACGGGGGGTACAATCCTCTAGGAGATGGGCAGCATGCGAAAGCGCTTCGAAAACCTTCATGAGCTGGAGAGCAAAGGATCAATCCTTTGAGACGAGTCCGCGACTTGTCTCTGCCACCAACTCGTTCTTGAGCTTCTCCGCTTGATAGTGCGTCACCAGAGCATCGATGACTCCATCGATATTTCCATCCATGATGGAGTCAAGCTGATGAATAGTAAGTCCGATGCGGTGATCTGTCATCCGATTCTGAGGAAAGTTATAAGTGCGAATCTTTTCGCTGCGGTCGCCTGTGCCAACCTGAGATTTACGATCCAGAGCAATGCTTTTGCGTTGCTCTTCCAAGGCAATATCGTAAAGACGGGACCGAAGAACACGCAACGCTTTGGCTTTATTTTTTATCTGGGACTTTTCATCCTGGCAGGAAACGACCAACCCACTAGGCAGGTGAGTAATTCTGACAGCCGAATAGGTCGTATTAACGGATTGTCCTCCAGGTCCTGAAGAGCAGAAGGTATCGATTCTTAAATCTTTCTCAAGGATATCGAGCTCAACGTCATCGGCCTCTGGTAGCACCGCTACGGTTACCGCAGAAGTATGAACTCTGCCGCTAGCTTCAGTCGCGGGGACTCTCTGCACTCTATGAACGCCACTCTCATATTTAAGCTTGCTATAAACACCCTTTCCCTCAACGATGGCAATGACCTCCTTGAGACCACCCACTCCAGAGGGACTGGAAGAGATTACTTCAACCTTCCACCCCCGGGATTCGGCAAAACGGGAATACATGCGAAACATTTCTTGGGCGAAAAGGGTCGCCTCGTCTCCACCGGTCCCTGCCCTAATTTCGAGAAGCACATTCTTCTCATCATTTGGGTCTTTGGGAAGGAGAAGGACTTTGAGTTCTTCTTCGCGCTTGAGGAGCTTCTGCTCTAATTGGACAAGTTCATCCTGCGCGAGCTTCTTAAGCTCCTCCTCTAAACGAGTGTCCTGGGCCATCTGCTTAGTGTCAGCTATGGCGACCCGCAGACCCTTATACTCTCGAAACTTCTCGACAACGGCCAAAAGATCACGGTGTGTTTTGGCGTGCTTTTGGTACCGAGCTGTGTCTGCCAAGACTTCGGGATTACTAAGCAGCCGAGTAACTTCCTCGTACTTAGCTTCTAACTGCTCAAGCTTTTCAAACATTAGATGACAGCTAATTGCCCCTCAGCATTTTCAAGGATTATAGTCTCGTCCAAAGCTCTAATGGCGATCTCCAGTTGATCATCACTGGGCTCTCTGGTAGTCACTTTTTGCAGCCAAAGTCCTGGCAAAGTTATCAAATTCAGAACAGAGTCTTCGTGAGCGGCTGCAAACCTGATAATCTCATAGGAGAGACCCGCGATTAGAGGAATCAAAACAACGCGGGAAAGAAGCTTGAGGGAAAAGGAGTCGAAGGGGATCAGCGCATAGACAAAGGTGCTCGTTAGCATGACCACCATCAGAAAACTGGTGCCGCATCGAGGATGCAGCGTGGGATACTTTCGAGCATTTTGAACCGATAACTTTTCTCGAGATTCATAGGTAAATACAACTTTATGTTCGGCACCATGATATTCAAAAATTCGCCTTATGTCTTTGATCTGCGAAATAGAGAAAATATAGGCAAGGAAAATAAAGAGCCTAACACTTCCGTCCACCACACTAAATAGAAACCGGTTATCCAATAGGGCAAAATACTCTTTGAGCTGACTCGCAATTAACAAAGGAAGCAATTTGAAAAACACAATGAAAAAGAAAACAGCAAATCCCACATTTAGAGCCATCATCCATGGGCTAATCTCAGTTTTTCCCTCCGTTTGGCTTCGCCCCGCTGCCCCAGACTGCGTTGCTCGACCAATCAAAACTTGGTCGGTGGAAAACTTTAATGCTCGAAGCCCCAGAACAAAGGCCTGACCTAAGGTCATCACGCCGCGAATGACAGGGTATCGCCAGATCCTGTTCCGCTCCGACGACCTCTTGAGATAATCCCTTTTGACAACGATCGACCGATCTGGTTTTCTCACTGCGATCGAATAAGATCCGGGCGAACGCATCATAACGCCTTCAAATACTGCCTGACCTCCGACTAGCACCTCTTCACCCGCCTTCATAAGAAAGACCGTAAAGTTCGCAATCAAAAGCTCAAGCTTCGAAACAAAATTATTTATCATCATTTCAGATTTGATTTCTCCAACTCCTCAATTCCAAAATTCGCAAATTTCCTGGCAGTCTCGAGAGAATTTCGATCAGGCCGAGTTCCCAGTCGATCCTAATTGGCTAGAACATCCTTGCCCTTGCTCCTGTACTTTTTCTGAAAGCGCTCGACGCGTCCCGCGGTATCCACCAGTTTTTGCTTGCCAGTAAAAAACGGGTGACATCTAGAGCAGATTTCCAATCGAAGATCTCCCTTGGTAGATCTGGTCTTAAATGTCTCCCCACAAGCACATGAAACAGTTACTTCGATATACTTCGGATGAATGTTTGGTCTCATTAATGATTTCTCTTCCCTACAATTTGATCTTCTATATCGTCAAAAAGCGTTGATTGTGCGATCGGAACGCTCCGTGATCAAACACCAATTATAGGGCAAAATGTAGTTGACAGCAATTTTTATGTTCCGCTATATTAGGACGGTTTTGAACACCACCTGAATCTAGAACGTACAGGGTTGCACACTGGGTGTGTGCTCCCGCCAAAGAATCTATCCAAATAATTCTACCTAATTTTAAGGTTTCTTTTCCGAGCAAGCCAGCCTCGCTCCGATGGTGGAAATAAAGACCTTAAATTGTGGAATATTTGACAGGAGGACTGAGGATTTTGTCAACCAAAGAATTTTCTTGTGGTATTGCAAAAGGTTAGTGCACTAAATTTCACATTTCGCGGATTCATTTTACCAAACTTAATCGCCGGCAGGGAGTTTGAATATGTCTTCATTAGATCGTGGAGGAGCTGTCAATGCGCACGTTTTGTCCCCGAACGGCAAAGGAGCCAGTCTCGGAGAGAACATCCAAGAAAATGGATCGACTGATTATGCACAGTTATTAGATCAATATGGTGGTGTGGGGGACCTGATTGAGGGCGAGGTCGTCAAAGGAAAAGTACTTAAGGTGACTTCAAGCGAAGTGATCGTCGATGTGGGGTACAAGTCTGAAGGGATGATTTCCATCCGAGAGTTTATCGGTTTAGATGGGGTTGTCAACGTGAGAGCAGGTGATGAAATTGATGTCCTACTAGAATTTGCCGAAGATCGGGAGGGCCATGTTGTTCTCTCGAGGGAAAAGGCCGAACGCATCAAAGTTTGGGATGATATTGAGAAGGCTTTCACTGAGCAATCGATCCTTACAGGAGTAGTGATTGATCGCATTAAAGGTGGACTATGCGTCGACATCGGGGTTAAGGCCTTCCTGCCAGGGTCTCAAATAGATGTGAAGCCCGTTAAGAACCTGGATAATTTTCGCGGACAAACAGTCCAATGTCAGGTGATAAAAATCAACAAGCGAAGGGGCAACATCGTTCTTTCCCGCAAGATCGTCCTTGAGGAGCAGCAGTCCAAGCGAAAGAGCTATATTTTGGGTGTGTTACAAGAAGGGTCGATTGTCTTTGGAATAGTCAAGAACATCACTGATTATGGGGTCTTCGTCGATTTGGGAGGCATTGATGGCTTGCTCCACATTAGCGATATTGCTTGGGGAAGAGTCAATCAGCCAGCTAGGCTTTTTTCATTGGGATCACAAATCAAAGTCAAGGTTTTGAAATTCGATCGAGAAAGGGAACGAGTCTCTTTGGGCTACAAGCAATTGCTACCTGATCCTTGGGCGTCGGCTGGAGAAAGATACGGAATTGGGACTCGAGTCCAGGGAAGAGTTGTCAGTCTAATTGATTACGGAGCATTCTTGGAAATTGAAGACGGCATTGAAGGATTAATTCACGTTTCCGAAATGTCTTGGAACAAACGCATTAAATCTCCCTCAAAGTTGTTGTCACTGGGGGATGCGGTGGAAGCAGTAGTCTTGGACATCAACGCTGAGGGGAGAAGAATGTCTCTGGGCCTGAAACAAATTGCCCCAGACCCTTGGACCACACTGGCCGATCGTTACTCAGTGGGCACACTGGTCACCGGTAGGGTGCGTAACCTTACAGATTTTGGGGCATTTATCGAAGTGGAAGATGGGATAGACGGACTTGTCCACATTTCCGACCTCTCCTGGACTCGAAAAGTAAAACATCCCTCCGAAATGCTCAAAAAAGGTGACCAGGTTCACACGGTCGTCCTTCATATTGATGCCGAAAATCACAGGCTCTCTTTGGGTATTAAACAATTACAACCCGACGTCTGGGAGCAGTTTTTTGCAAAATATCAGATCGGAGACCTAATCAGGGGAGTGGTTGTCCGCTTCACCTCCTTTGGCGTATTTGTGGAGCTGGAAAATGGAATCGAAGGACTCTGTCACATTTCTCAATTGGAAGAGGGGAATGATCCCACAGCGAAAGAACAGCTTGTTGTGGGGGGATCCTATGATTTCAAGATTATCAAATTACAACCACATGAGAAAAAAATTGGACTTAGTTTGAAAGCAGTCATCGAGCTGAGGGCGAAACAGGAAATCAATTCTTACGTAGCTAAAGCTAGCGCACAGGGAGCCTCGACCAGCGGAGAAATGACAGGCCTCCAACCACGACACACCAACGACCCGAAAAAAGAATAGTTTCATTTGTTACGAAAAATTATATATTTCAACGTTAATGAATAGGAATCAATCTAAGTTGTTAGTATGGATTGTCGTGGGTGGAGGAGCTTTTGTTTTATTTGTCGTAACTCTTTTCGCCCTAGTCTTGTTTTCCTTGCGAGAAAATGAGAGCAGAGATTTTAGCTTCAGCAATAACAAGATTGCCATCTTAGATTTAAACGGTATTATTCTGGAGTCCAAGTCTGTTGTTGACCAACTCCAAAAGTTCGCTGATAATCCATCAATCAAAGCCATAATTCTCCGAATTGACAGTCCTGGGGGTGGGGTAGCTGCTTCCCAAGAAATCCACAATGAGGTCCTCCGGCTCAAAAAGAAGAAGAATAAGGTTTTCGTTTCCTCTATGGCTTCAGTCGCAGCGTCTGGGGCCTATTACATAGCCTGTGCTACGGATAAGATTGTGGCCAACCCGGGAACCATTACGGGAAGTATTGGTGTCATCGCAGAATGGTACAACTATGGAGAGCTCATGAGATGGGCCAAACTTAAGAACGTTGTTCTTAAGAGCGGTGAGTTCAAGGATGCTCCTTCTCCCGTACGAGACTTAACCGATGGAGAAAAAAAATATTTGCAAAACCTTATCGATGATATGTACAGTCAGTTTCTAACTGCTGTGGCTGAGGGCAGAAAATTGGATCTTGAAACCGTCAGAAAGTTTTCCGACGGTCGTGTTTACACGGGAAAGGATGCTAAGTCTAAAAAGCTGGTTGATGAAATTGGAGGCTTACAGGATGCGATAGAGATAGCTTCTAGACTCGCGAAAATCTCGGGCGAGCCCAAGTTAGTGACTCCTCCTAAGGAGCGAAGAACTCTTTTGGACCTTCTAATGGGGGACGTGTCAGAAATCATTCCCTTTAATTCTCACATAAAGGAGACCAGACTACAGTTCTCATATTTATGGAAATAAGATTCACCAAGCTTTCTCGTTAATCCATCGTTGGTATAATCAGTCGGCAGACCCAGGATTTTCACTTCGAGGAACCATTAATCGCAAAACTTTGAGAACACTTTACATCGGCAAAGGAGTGAGTATGACGAAAGCAGACCTCGTGGACGAAGTTTCAAAGGTAACTGAGCTGAGCAGGAAAGACTCAGAGGTGATTGTGGAAACACTGTTTGACAGCATCATCAAAGCTCTCAAAACGGGCGATAAGTTGGAAGTCCGAGGATTTGGTAGTTTCAGAATCCGTGAGCGCAAGGCAAGACAGGGGAGAAATCCCAAGACAAGCGAAAAGGTAAGTGTTCCCGAGAAGAAGGTTCCCTATTTCAAGCCCAGTAAGGAATTAAAGGATCTGATCAACACTTAGCATGGATTATTTATGGAGCCCATGGAGATATCAATACATCGTCAATATCAAAAACACGAAGCACTGTGTGTTCTGTATTGATAGTTCAGCCGAAAGCGACGAAAAGAAATTCATCCTATTCCGGGGAAAATACAATTTTGTGATGTTAAACATTTTCCCCTACACGACCGGACATGTCCTGGTTAGTCCTTATGAACACGTGTCCGATTTCTCTGATTGCTCTCCTGAACAAACAGCAGAGATGATGCAGCTTGCCAAGCAGTGCAAGCTCGCCCTTGAACGAAGTTACGAACCCAATGGATTCAACATAGGCATGAATGTCGGCAAATGCGCCGGGGCAGGAGTTGAGCACCATGTCCACCTTCATATCGTGCCTCGTTGGATTGGAGATGCCAATTTCATGAGCATCGTTGGGGAAAGTAGAGTTCTACCTGAAACCCTGGAGGTCACCTACCAAAAGTTGAGAAAATTTTTCAAGGAATAGGTTTCCCCGCCTTTGACGCGGTTTAATAATTGCAAGTACAAGAAAGACCTGTCTCTCCCGAACTGCCTCTCTAAAAAAATTAGACTTATAGAAATTGCTGAGGATGACGATATCTTGGTTGGAAATGGTCAAACCAGTCTCCTCAAATAGCGGTTGCGAAGATGTAACCGGATACCCTGAATAGAACAAATTTGTAATCAGCTTGAAATATGTTTTACGCTATTCGCGAACAAGGCTTTGGACTAAAAATCCTTAGCAGCCTGCGCTGTGGCATTATTTCAGTGAACTTGCAGAGAGAGGTCACGGCAATAAACGAAATCGCGATACGGATTTTTGAGTTGGACCATGTCGACCACGTTGGCAAGAAAGTTGAAGAGGTATTTGGGGATCAACCGCAACTTCTACAAATACTCAACGACGCCTACCAAATGAAAAATTTGCCAAGCCGAGCCGAACTGGAGCTAAACATTAAAGATGGGAATAGCCGGACCGTAGGTTATACCATCTCCTTTATCAAGAAAGACGATGTTGATATTGAAGGTATTTCTCTTTTCCTGAAAGATTTAACTCTTGTCGAGCAAATGAATGAGCAGGAAAAACTGAAAGATCGGCTGGCGGCCCTGGGTCAAATGGCAGCAGGTTTAGCTCATGAAATTAGAAACCCATTGGCCGCCATTGAACTCACTACGAGCTTAATAAAGCGCAAACTAAGCGACTATCCGGCCCATGTGTCGCAACTGGATTCGATCCATTCCGAAGTGAGAAAAATGAACAAAATCGTTTCAGACTGTCTGGAGTTTGTGAGACCTGTAAAGGTCAGCACAGAAAAGGTTGATTTGCAGTCCCTGCTGGAAGAATCCCTGGTCAATTCGCTTTCTACAGTGAAAAAGGACGGAATTCAGGTTAGAAGGACCTATTATTCAATACCGCCCGTTTCCCTCGACCACGATCAGATGAAACAAGTCTTTGTAAACATCTTGATCAATGCCTTGCAGGCGATTGGCCAAAATGGCACTATCGAAGTCGCCTGTGGCCCCTCATCCCTCATCCAAAAGAATGGCGTTCATTCCAAGGGAAAACATGCTGAAACGAATCTTAGTCTGCAGGTTAACTTGGCACCCTATGCCTGGGTAAAAATTAGCGACAATGGCCACGGCATCCCAGGCGATTTCTTAAGTAGAATTTTTTATCCCTTCTTTACCACCAAGGAGAAGGGATCAGGGATCGGTTTGGCTATCGCTCAAAAGATCATCGATAGTCATCGAGGAAGTATTGATGTGGAAAGTGAAGTGGGGAAAGGGACTGCCTTTATTATTAAACTTCCGCTGTAAGGAACGAATTACTCAACCACAATTGAATTCATTCGAAGGACGTTGGAAAGCATGGGGAAGATTCTAGTAGTAGAAGATAACGATGTGCTCAGAATGAGTGTCGTCCAAGCCCTAGTGGAAAATAGCCACAATGTCTCAGAAGTGTCAGACGGCGAAGAAGCCACTGAAAGACTCCAAGAAGAAAGCTACGATGTGGTTCTAACCGACATGCGGATGCCCAAGAAAAGTGGACTCGAGGTTTTGCGCTTTGCCAAGCAAGTGAACGAACTAACGGTGGTTATCATGATGACTGCCTTTGGCACCATTGAAAGCGCAGTCGAAGCCATGAAAAATGGCGCCTATGATTACATTCAAAAGCCTTTTGAGCTGGAAGAGCTAGAAGTAAAAATTAATCGCGCTCTTGAGCATCGCAGGGACTCAGGCGTACTACAAATATTGCGTAGTCAGAGCAACGTGCTTCTCGAACACAATGATATTGTAGGCACTAGTCCGCAAATCAAGAAGATACTGGAGATTATAAAAAAGATCGCTAAGAGCAATGCCTCCATTTTGATTACGGGTGAGACGGGGACTGGCAAAGAACTAATTGCTTCTCTGGTTCACTACAATAGTCTCAGAGCAAAACAGAGTTTTGTAAAGGTCAACTGCGCAGCGTTGCAGGAGAATCTTCTGGAAAGCGAGCTTTTCGGCCACGAGAAAGGCGCCTTTACCAGTGCAGACCGTCAACGAATTGGCAGATTTGAACAGGCCAACTTCGGCACCCTCTTCTTGGATGAAATTGGAGATATGAGTCCCAGCACTCAAGCCAAAGTACTTCGAGTTCTGCAAGAACAGGAATTTGAGAGACTGGGCGGAATGAAAACCATCAAGGTCGATGTACGTATCATTGCTGCCACTAACAAGAATTTGAAGGAAGCCATTACCAGTCACCGCTTCCGCGAAGACCTCTATTACCGCTTGAACACCGTCTCCATAGAAATGCCCGCTCTGCGGGAGAGAAAAGAAGATGTCCTCCCATTGGCTAACTTTTTCGTAAAAAAATACGGGGATGAACTCAAGAAAAACTTGGTTGGATTCTCCCCTCAGGCCGCTAAATACCTGACCCGACATAATTGGCCTGGCAATATACGCGAGTTACAGAATACCATTGAACGAGCTGTCTTGATGGCTGAGTCTAATGTCATTGAGGCCGAAGATCTATCTCTTAATTCGACCTCTGCCGATTCTTCATACGCTGACGCCGTGAAGATAAAAATACCGCCGGGCGGTATTAAACTGGATGATCTGGAGCGTGACACCATTCTCGAAGCACTCAAGATGAGTAATTGGATCCAGAAGGATGCGGCAGAACTCCTCGGAGTCAGTCGCCGCGTTCTTAACTATAAGGTTAAGATTCATAATATAACTCATGAACGCTGGCGTAGAAAGTAAATGGTTAAGTACAGGCCTTCGTCAGCCCTGTCCCTTTAAGTAACAGCTCAAACCAGTTACCCGCAACCTGCATTTCGAAAGACGTCTGCTGTTCACAGCCAGCAACCTTGCAAGGGCCATCGAGCGAACGAAGGACGCGGCGATTCCTTAGAAGCTAAGGAATGCCCATAACAATACTGGGGTCATCGGTCCCATTATTGATCTTGCTGGCCCAAGCGTGGATGGGCTGATCGGATATCAACTTCAGATAGGCGTCAATTCCGGTCGGTGAGTTAGTGCCCAGAATGTTCCGCACAATATCATTGATTTGCGTTAATCCGTTGGCAGGAACTGTGATGGTCCGGGTTCCCAGCAGGTTTCCGGAACTGCCTATGAGTTGAAGGGTGACGCGAGCAGTGACTGGCCCTAGATTGTTGACACCCAGATTAGTCCTAAAAGTGCCTGGAGTCCCTCGATCACCACTGTCCACTACTTCAGCAACAACCCGCCGCAGGGTAGCGTCCGCCGGGCTGACAGCCGGGAAAAATCCGGCCGTCCCGTCGGCACTTCTTACCTCGGAAATGGCAGTCAAAAGGTTTCCACCGGCAGATTCCACGGTCAGTGGACCAAAGGAGTTCGGCGGCGCTCCTATATCCCCCAAAACATCCGCACTCCGATAGAATCCTCTTGGCGGGAGTTGTCGGCTAAGAGTCCCAATGACGCCACCGTTGGGGTCGCGAGCCGTTAAGATAATTTGATTTTTTACATCCTCGCGATTAATCACCACCAGTAGCGTCTTAAAACGATCTGTGCCCGACGCTGAAGGGATTAGAAGTTTAACGCCAGTCTCCGAAATCTCCTGCCCCACGGCCGCCTCCAGACTGGGGTCTTCGGTACCATTATCGATCTTACTGGCCCAAGCATGGATGGGTTGATCACTCGTCAATTTCAAATAGCCAATGAGCCCGGTAGCAGAGCTACTTCCCAAGATACTCCTTACAATGTCATTCACCTGAAGCATCCCTTGTGACGGGACTTGAAGCGCATGACTCCCCAATGCTGAACCGTCACTGTTCATTAAACTCACTTGCACGTTAGCCAGCGAAGGGCTGAGATTGTTGACTCCCAGATTGGTTCGGAACGTGCCCGAGGTTCCCCGCCCACCGGTATCCACCACCTCTGCGATGACGCGTTCTGTCGAAGCCGTCTTCTCTGCTCGCCCTGCAAAAAAACCGCCTGTTCCGACAGTACTTCTGACTTCTGAAACTGCCGCCAGCATTTTGTTGTTGGACGATTCGACCGTTAACGGGCCAAATGAACCCATCGGCAGCTTAAGCCCTCCTAAGATATCAGTGCTGCGAAAGAATCCTCCCGGCGGCAGGGAGACATTCAAGCTTCCATCAACGGCGCCGTCCACACGCCGGCTGGTAATCGCGACTTCATTGGTGCTCGAGTCCTGATTGACAACAAAAAGCAGCGAGGTGAATCGATCCGATTTTGCTGATGAGGGAATCAGTGTCTGTTGACTATTATTAGACGGGGGACTGGTCACTCGAATCCGATGAATACTGCCTCCGTAGTTGACCACATAGATCTCTCCTTCCTCGTCCTCTCCAAAGGAGCTGATGTTGAAACCAGGACGCAGAAGTTCGGATCGGGTCCACGTACCACGGTTGGTTTCGGTGAGTCCCCAGATCCGTGAAGAGCCAAAATCAGCAAACAGATAAGTTCCGATCAAATCGGGAAATTGTCTCCCCCGATAAACGTAACCGCCTGTCACTGCTATCCCCAGGGAATGATCGTATTCATTAATGGGCAGTAATAGTCCTGTGGTTGTGCAGCCCGTCGAAGGAGAGAAGCAATGAGCCCCTTCCATAATGTTCCAGCCATAATTCCCTCCCCTCTCAATGATATCTACCTCTTCGAACGCGTTCTGGCCCACATCTGCCAGAAAGAGCCTGCCGTTGGCGCGATCAAATGAAAACCGCCAAGGATTTCTCAAGCCGTATGCCCAAATTTCATCGGCGCCGACCGTATTGACAAAGGGATTATTTGGCGGAACGGTATAAGTGAAGCCGTTATCAACGTCAATTCGAAGCAGTTTTCCCAAGAGCGAGTTCTTGTTTTGCCCATTCCCCATGGGATCGCCACCTGAACCACCATCCCCCATACCAATGTAAAGGTATCCATCCGGACCAAACTGGAGTTGTCCTCCATTGTGATTCTCGAAAGGCTGATCAATCTCAAGTATGACTTTCTCGGTTGTATCGGCAATGTTAGGGTTGGTGGCTGATGCCTGGTACTCGGCTATAACAGTTTTTAGATTAGGGCGACTGGCTGTGTAGTTGATGAAAAAGCGCCGATTGTTCCTGTAATCCGGATGAAAAGCGACGCTTAGAAGTCCCATCTCCCCGCCCGAAGTCACGCTGGTGTGGATGTCTAGAAACGGGGTGCCAAGCAGATTTCCATTTTGGGAGATCAAAATCGCGCCGGCTTGCTCAACAATGAATAGGCGACCGGATCCATCCCCTCCATGGGTGACGTAAACTGGATTGGAAAGCCCGGAAATTACGGTATCCAAAGCAATGGTTGGTGGATCCACGGCTAAAGTATTTGGAGCAGGATTTACAAGGATCAAAAGCAGAAACAACAGGCTGGCAAAAAGCAATCTTAAAAAGTTGGGCATTTATTGAATAGTGTGGGAATCTGCTTTCAGCACGTGAGCAACGATAGTCGCCCGTGCTGGGAGGCCGTCTCCAAACTTCAGTCCTTTTTCCGAGGGGAGATTGAGGATCAACTTTTCAGGTTCTTGAAAATCTCCCAGGTTGCCTTGGAACGGTTGAGGGTGTAAAAGTGTATCCCAGGGGCCCTTTCTTCCAGTAATTCGTGGCACTGGACGGTCGCGTATTCAACTCCACACCTCTCAACCTCCGCTGGATCATTCTGAACCGATTCAATACGTTGGAGCAATTCGCCTGGAATCTTGGCCCCACACATTTCTGTGAAACGTTTAATTTGTGGAACGCTCAATATCGGCATAATACCTGGGATGATGGGAAGATTGATGCCTGCTTTTCTGGCACGCTCGACAAAACTAAAGAAGTCGCGATTATCAAAAAAAAGTTGGGTTATTAGAAAATCTGCCCCGGCATCCACTTTGCGCTTGAGATTGATCAAGTCTTGTTCCAGGCTGGCGCATTCAGGATGCTTTTCTGGGTAAGAGGCTACGCCGATACAAAGGTCATAATGCGAACGAATGAAATGGACCAACTCGTTGGCGTAGCGAGGATCAGGAAGGAATGCCGCTTGCCCCTTGGGAGGGTCTCCTCGCAAAGCCAAGACGTTTTCCATTCTATTGGCCACGAGCTCCTCTAACACCTGCTGGACTTCTTGCCTGGAAGCGGCCACACAGGTTAGATGTGCCATGCTCTCCACGCCCAAGCTATGCTTGATGCGCGTGACCAAGTCGATGGTCTTGCGTCGAGTGCTTCCACCTGCACCGTAAGTTACCGAGACAAATGTGGGATCGAGCTGTTTTAATAGTTTGACAGTTTCAAAAAGGCTTTGAAATCCAGCCTCCTCCTTAGGAGGGAAAAATTCAAAGGAAAAACAGGGGCTCTCTCGCTTGAGAAAGTCTCGAATCTTCATTTATTCTTCCGGAAGGGGTTGGCCGTGGGTCTCTGGAGCGAATGGGAGCGCCGCCAGCCCGATCAGAAAGGCCAGAGACATGGTAACACCCGCGTAGCGCATCGGCTCAGGATAGCCGGCATAAGCGCGGCTGGTCAGCAGGCCCAGACTCAACGGACCGAGCGCGGCGACGAACCGGCCCACATTGTAGCAGAACGATGTTCCCGTGCTGCGCAGACGTGTCGGGAACAGCTCGGGCAGGTAGATCGCGTAGCCGCCGAACAACGCCAACTGGGCGAAGCCCATCAGCGGGATCATCCAAAAAATGTCGGTGAAGCTTTTCAGATTCCAGAACGTGTATGCTGTGGACAACATGGCCACCACGAATGAAATGGCAAACGCCTTGCGACGCCCCGTGTAGTGGGTTACGCGGGTGAACGTGTAAATTCCGAAGAACGCCCCCGCGTTTTGCAGCAGAGACATTATGCCTGTCCACAACGTCTTCTTCCCGGCGATCATCTGCTCGGAGAGGCCCTGCGCCCGGAAGGTCTTATCGAGTACCGACCCTAGCAGGTCGAAGCTGAAGAAGCCAATTCCCCACAGCCCTACGACGCCCGAAAACGCCAGCAGCATTCCCACAATGGCATTCCGTCGCCAGCGCGGGTGGCCGAACAGATCGCCGACTGATCCGAGCCTCTTCTGTTCGTGTTTTGCCTTCCGCCACGGCTCTGGCTCCTTCAGTCGTTTAAAAATGATGATCGCCAGCAGCGCCGGTACGGTACCTACCAGAAACATCGCCCGCCATGCGGCGTGAATAGCGCCCGACTGCTCGAGCTGGCCCAGCCCGATCCCCGTGAGGGCCGCCAACATGTTGCCTAGGGCTGAGAGTGCCTGCAGCCAGCCCAATGCAAAAGGCCTTGACCGATCGGGCATCGTTTCGGCCACCACGGCGACACCCACCGCGAATTGCCCGCCGACTCCGAGCCCCGTGAGCAGCCGGTAAAACGAAAAATCCCAGACGTTCTGAGAGATCGCGCTCAACCCGGTGAACAAGGAATAAAACAGAATCGTCATGATCATCGTCTTGACGCGTCCGATGCGGTCGCCAAGTATGCCGAACAAAAGACCTCCCGAGGCCCAGCCCATCATGAAGATCATCGTGGCGTAGCCCGCATGTTCGGCCACTGCGCCCGCCGCTGCGGGATCGCCCGGACGCACGCCGAGCAATTGGATGATCGCCGGCCGCCGTGCCAGATTGAATAACTGCTGGTCCATGGTGTCGAACAGCCAGCCCAGCGACGCCACGATGAGAACCCACCAGTGATAGCCGCTCAGCTCTTTGTACCAAGGGCGTGTTGGAGATAGGGCCGTACTCTGTACTTTGCCAGATTCCATTCCACCTCTTCAACAGGATGAACCTGTCAAAACAATCAGGATGCTATCTAGAAAAAGGAGGAGATGACAAAAATACGTTTTGCTGACACTGGAAGGACTTCGGGCAGGCGGTGGCTGAACACCGAATTCACCACGAAGCCCCAAGAGAAAGAAGGTTATCTTGACCTGGCGGTTCTCACCGCTTCGGAGAATTTCCTGGCATTCTCCGTAATCTTAGCGAATTCCTTAGCAGCGACCGCTTTCTTATCCACCAATTCCGAACCCACTGCGAGTGCCGCAGAACCAGCTGCGATGAACTCGGCTGCCGTATTCAGGTTCACCCCACCCGTAGGAATAAAGTCGATCTGGGGAAAGGGTCCCTTTAGAGCCCTTATATACTTTGGACCTCCGACATTGTCACAGGGAAAAACCTTTACAAAGTCCGCCCCAGCCTCCCAGGCCGTGATCACTTCAGTAGGAGTGAGGGCACCTGGAATAACCACTTTGCTGTAACGTTTACAGACTTCAATGGTGGATAGTCTCAGCGAGGGTGTCACGACAAATTCGGCTCCAGCCAGAATCACAGCTCGAGCTGTTTCCGCATCAAGCACAGTTCCCGCTCCCAGTAAGACATCGCTCCCATAACGCTCGGCGATTCTTTCAATCAGCCTGATGGCGCCGGGGACGGTCATAGTGATCTCCAGAACAGAAACTCCCCCACTCTTAATGGCTTCTACGATGGCACTCGCCTCGTCAGTTGATGAAGCTCGAACCACGGGAATAAGCCCTACTTCCATGATACGTTGGTTAATTTTCAGATTTGGCATAGGCACCTTTTTGTCGCTCGTGACCAACAGTCGGCAGTCAGTTGTCACTTGTCACGAGACTTAATTATCCTCTAGACAGACTCCAACAAGGGACAAGGAGAACAGAGGCAAGCATTATCGCGCCACTCTCAAGCTGCCACCCTTCATGACAGACTCCATCTCTGTCCTAGTGGCCCAATTTAAATCGCCTGGTATAGAGTGTTTGATGGCAGAATAAGCATTACCCATCTTGAGTGCCGTTTCCACATTTTGGGAAGTAAGATATCCGTAGATGAAGCCGCCACTGAAAGAGTCACCGGCTCCAACCCTATCCACAATTTCAACCATGTACGACTTGTCGCTATAAAATTTCCCGTCACTGTAGGCAATGGCTGTCCAGTTATTCTTCCAAACAGAAGGGTTTTCCCGTAAAGTAACGGTCACGATTTTGAATTTGAATTTTTCCTGAAGCTTTTGGGCCACAATTTTGAAGGAATCAGCCGAAACCTTGGCAAATTTCTCATCCTCTTCGTCATTGACCGCGGTAATCTTAAAAACTACTTTGGTATCTTCCTCAGTCGTAATGAGCACATCCACGTTTTCCATCATAGGTTCTTGACAGGCTTGTGCTTCTTTGTCGCTCCAGAGTTTACTGCGAAAATTGAGATCATAACTGGTCAGCAAACCGGCTCTTTTGGCCGACTTCAAAGCTTCCGTGGTAACGGCCGCAGCTGACTGGCCTAAAGCCGGTGTGATCCCGCTGACATGAAACCACTTCGCCCCTCTAAAAACTTTTTGCCAATCCACTTCGCCCACTGTGATTTGACTGATCGCAGACAAAGACCGATCGTAAAGCACAGAACTGGCACGAGGCGAAGCGCCAAATTCCATGAAGTAAAGACTCCCTGCTCCCGCGCCTTGTTTCGGATGAGCCTCCCCAGTGCGTTTTCGGGAAGCTTCGAAACCCAGGCCGACGACAATCCCAGACGGCTGACGGCCACCGCCACGTTTAGTTCCCCGCCTCCGACTTGAACATCCAGGGACGAAGTTTGTTCCAGCCGCTGGAAGCCGGGAGGAGAAAGTCTAATCATCGCTTCGCCAAAGGTAACAACCTCCGCCATCGCCTCTTCTCCTCATGATCCTATTTTAATAAAACAAAACTCTTCTTCTTAAATTCCGAAAACATTTTCCTTATACTCCCATCTTTGACTTTGGCAGCGCGCTTTTCAGTTCGTCGCTTAGATACAATGTCAGGAAAACACCGTATTGAATCCCAAAGTCCCAAGAAGAATGCCACTCGAAAAGTAATCAAGGACTGAAGAACCAGGAGAAACAGCGATCCCAAATGCATTATCAGCATGCTAGGATCATGAAGATTTTTCCACATAAAAATAAATCGGTTTCGAGTATTGATTCTCTCGACTCGTATCCGGTTGAAGGTACCCCGAATGGTCGTACTGGCGTCATGGTAGACAATGCTGTTGGGCTCGTAATGGATCACCCAACCTCGCTTCCAGGCGCGGTAAGAAAGTTCAACATCTTCCCAATAAAACGGCGACATCATCGGTTCGAAGCCACCAATCTCCAAAAGTTTGCGACGATCAAAAGCGCAAAAACCTCCGCAAACGCAAAAAGAATAAAGGATGTCACTTCCTTGCGCCCGAAGCAAATCGCCGTTTGTCACATCGTAATTTCGGAAGGCTTTCCAAAAGCCCATGCGGAATTCGCCTATCTTACCGCCATTGCAGAAGGTCAGTTGATCAAGAGCCAAAGCTTTAAAAGTCACCCCAAAAACTTTTTGGTCTGCGAAATGAGGGATGAGAGGCAGAATGAAATCCTTGTGAACAATTACATCGTTGTTTAATAGAATCACTGTCTCGTAACGGCAAGCGGAAAACCCCAGGTTACAGGCCAAGGCGAAACCGCTGTTGCGTCGTCGCGTAATTAGCTTTATGTTTTTTTCAGGGATGGTCTCTATCCAAGAAATGGTGTCGTCAACACTTCCATCATCGACGACGATGATCTCCCACGGACCGCCCATCTTGAGGTGAAATTCGTTCGTGGCAGCCAAAAGTGAGGGGAACATCTCTTCCAGGAGCATTCTTCCGTTCCAAGAAGGGATGACCACGCTGATTGAGGGACTGGGGGTGACATTCATTCAAGATAACTTTTGAAAACCCTAGCGAGCCTTTCGATGCCGACGCGAATATTATCTTCATTTTCCTTACAAAAAGCCAGACGCAAGGTGTTGGCTCCTTCTCCGTTGACATGAAAGGGACGTCCTATAACGTAAGCCACCTTCTGATGCTCCAGGCATGAATAAAGAATCTCTTCACTGTTCAAAGTCGCAGGCAATGTCACCCACAAAAACAACCCTCCCATAGGCCGCGTCCAGCGTACTTCACTTGGCATAAAACACTTCAAAGAGTCCAACATCACTTGGCACTTGGCACGATAGAACTCGCGAATGCTTGGCAAATGTTTCTGAATGATGCCACGTCTCAGACACTCGGCGACTATGCGCTGGTCCAACATACTGCCACACAAGTCAGTGGCCTGCTTGGCAATATCCAACTTCTCGATGATCTGCTTGGGGGCTACGATCCATCCCGTTCGCAAACCAGGAGCCAGAATCTTGGAGAAGGTGGAAATGTAAAGGACGCGACCCTCTCGATCAAACGATTTAATCGGCGTCAGTTGCTCCAGCAGGCCTGGGTCGAAATAAACCTCCCCGTAAGGATCGTCTTCAACAATCAATAAGTCGTACTTCTCAGCTACCTCCAGCAGTTGCTGGCGCTTCCTCAGGGAAAGAGTCACACCGGAAGGATTTTGAAAATTCGGGATAACGTAAATCAGCTTGGCGCGCTTTCCGGAGCGTCTTGATTGCTCTATTCTTGTTATCAATTCCTCAATTACAAAACCGTCTTCTGCTTGTCGGACTTCGATCAGGGTCGCCTGAAGATTACGAAAGGCCGAGATGGCTCCGATGTAACTGGGCAATTCGAAGAAGACAACGTCTCCCGGATCAATCATCAGTCGCCCAATTAAGTCCAAACCTTGTTGTGAACCGCTGGTAATGGCAATCTGCTCGGAAGTCACAGAAGAGATTCCTCTCTTAAGACAGAAATCGACTATCGCGTCAACCAGTCCTCCAAAACCCAATGTCAAACCATATTGCAAGGCCGTTTTACCTTCGCTGGCCAGAACGGAGGAGATAATTACCCCAATTTCCCCAGCAGGGAAAGTTTCCTCATTCGGAGCCCCGGCAGAAAAGCTGATAATCCCGGGTTGGGTTGAAATTCTGGCCATCCTGCGGATGGCAGAATATTGCATTAGCTGGGCATCACCGGAAAAAAATTCTTGATAGTTGACCATAGCAAATTTGCGTTAGGCTCATTGACCGATCAAGGCCAAAAGCGAACCCGATTTGATTAGAAATAAATAGTTTTTCAATAGTCCATACCCAAGGTAGACAAGTAACAGGAGAAGGAAAAAGGGCCCTAACAATCCAGTGCCCAGAAAGAAACTCATTAGCGCCAAGAACCCAATTGCGCTGCAAGTGAGCATAAGATTAAGCGCATAAATTAGACCCAAAATTGCGCTCAAGGGTCTTAAGTTCGCAAAAAGAAATTCCGCTGATTGATTCCAGGCGCTCCAAAGTGAACACTCATGTTGGGCCACACACAGCTTTGAAATTTCAAGGAATTGGAGGGCCACGCCCAGGATGCCCAATAGAGCCATGATTCCCACACTACAAACCAAAATGGTCCAGAATTCACTTGAAGCTTCCCCCAGGAAATAGCTTAGTCTCAACGAGTACCTGAGAATGACAAGCAAAGAAATCGAGCCGGTAAAACTGAAAAAAAGGACGGCAAGGTTTATTAAAAAGAAGGAAGAAAAAAGCCGAACCCCTTTACGACAAAACCCGAGAGCAAACACGATTCCGGAGCCTAACGCATCGCGTGCTTTAATCCCTCTGCTATCTTGTTCTCTCGTCAGTAAACCCAGGATACCCGCCTGGAAGAAAGAAGCCAGCAATAACCAGATCGTCGCAGCAAAGCATAAAGTCAGCAGAATTATCTTGAAAATAAGAGTATCGTTTCTTTGCAGGATCCTGACCAGGACTTTGAAAATGCCAACGCCGCTTTCTGCACTTTCAAATTCAAAGTCTGAAAATCCCACGGTCTCCAACAGCGTGTAACCCGCAAGAAGAGCAAATCCGAGCGAGAGAGAAAACTGGACCATTCGCCATCCGGTTTGGAGCCACAAGAGGGAGAAATGAGTGTGGCAGAGTTGAATGCCTTTTCGGAAGGCATGGAAGCCTGTCATCGAAGAAATATGCTTTCGGCAGCGGCTACGGCATTGAGGGCTGAAAGCCTCAGGTTATCCGAAACCGCCCAAAACCAAAATCCTTTGGGATTGAGGAAGTCACGTTTCATCCCGCCCACCTGGACCGTGTCGGTGCCTGAGACCTGGACGGGTGAAGGAGGTTCGTCGGCTGTTTGAATGACGGTAAGGTGATCTGAACCGAGGAGACCCTCTACTTCTGCCACCTTAACCGCCTGGTCCATCTCGACAAAAATCGAAAAAGAATGGGAATGAAAAATCGGGGCCTGAAGGAGGGTAACGGCCGGCAACGGACAAGTACCCTCCAGCAGAGTTTTTAGCTGAGAGGAAATAATTTCTTCCACATCGATAAGTTTTTCGCTGGCTTCATCTCCCAACCGTGACAACAGATTGAAGGCAAGCTGGCGATCGAAAACCGCTTGGGGTCCTTTCTGAAAGGAAAAAATATTGAGCGTTTGTTGCTCCAATTCTTCCACCCCCGTGTTTCCTCGCTCTGAAGCTGGTTCGAAGATACTAATAACACAGTTCCTTATCTCATGCCGAAGGCATAATCGCTTAAGGAGGACCGCTATCGAAATTACGGCCGGGTGAGGGGAGCAGACCACCCCCTGATGGGGTTGAATCGGAAAACCTGTTCCCATCTGATCTTCAAGATATATAGGGATCTGTCGATCTTTGGGAAAAGCATGAGTCAAATCAATAGACACAAAATTATTTTGGCGAGCCAAAGGGGCGTAGGTTTGAGTCGTGCTAGGATCGCCTGCGAAAAAAACCAAGTCGATAAACGCAAAGCTGCTTTCCTGGATGGCGAGCGAAAAGACGGGTTCTCCATCGAACTCGCTGAGACGTCCCAGGTCCTCGTCACTATCCATCAAGACCATTTTGGAAATGGGGAATTTCCTTTCATTCAAAACAGTCTGAACCTCTTTGCCTTTGAGCGTTGAAGCTCCAACGATCGCGACTTTTAATTTCGTCGAATTGGGCTGCGTCATGAGTCGGACCGACCAAGTATGTCTCTAAGCGGGAAAATGAAGGCAGGAACAGGTTCAGGGGCGAGAGGAGGTCTACTTGTTATCATCCGTGCGAGGGACAAGGGTTTCAGAAGACAAGATGGCTTCATTTCTATGTTTGAGCAAGTTGTAAACCTTAGCCAGCAACCCGGAACTTGCATAAACTGTAGCCAAGACCAGAAGAACCACCTGGGAATACAGATAGATCAGAGCGACTAGCATCGCTAAAAGGTATACATTGATGTAAGACTTCCGATTTCGCAGGTCAATGTCCTTAAAACTGGGATAGCGGATGGTACTGATCATTAGGAACGCCAAGAAACCGATTAGGATATTCCAGAGGGCCCCGACAGACCAATGGTTAACTGGTTCTGGAGTGAAGTGGATAATCGCCGCAATCATTCCTGCGCCGGCGGGGATCGGCATACCGATAAAGTACTTCTTCAGGAGGGTTTGAGCCAAGGACGATTGCGGCTTGCTAGTTTGTATATTAAACCGGGCCAATCGCATGGTTCCGCAGATTAGGAAAGCGAAACAAACAATCCATCCGATCTGCTGAGCATGTTTGGCGTAAGGAGGAAATGTCGCGGTAATCGACTTCAGTCCCCAAATATAGGCCAAGACGCTGGGTGCCAAACCGAAGGTGACAACATCTGCCAAGGAATCCATCTGAACTCCAAATTCACTGCAGGAATTGGTCAGGCGAGCGATCCTTCCATCCATCCCATCAAAAACAACCGCCAATCCTATGGCAATAGCGGCCAAATCAAACTCGCCTTTCATCGTGTTAATCAACGCGTAAAACCCGCAAAAAATCGTTCCGATACTAAACAAGGTAGGAAGAATATAAATCCCACGACGAAATTTTCGATTTTTCTTGCCGTCCTCAGACATGGCTGAACCTCCCGATGACGCTATTTCCACCCTTCACTTTATCGCCTAAAGTTACTTCCAGTCTTACATTCTCTGGCAAGAAAATATCTACCCGGGAGCCAAACTTGATCAAACCGATACGCTCTCCCTTCCCGACATTGTCTCCTGCCTTTTTCCAGCAGACAATCCGCCTTGCCAGAATGCCAGCAATTTGACTGAATCTCACCTTTTGGCAGTCGTTGTCTCCACAGAGGCTCCATCGTCGAAGGCTACTTTAAACTTGCCTGGGACATAGCGAATGCTTTCAATTTTTCCTGCGATGGGAGAACGGTTGACATGTACGTTGAAGATAGACAAAAAAATCGAGACCCGCGTGGTTCCGTCGGATTCGCCGGAAATCTTCACAACCTTTCCATCGGCGGGAGAAACCACCACGGCTTCATCCGCGGGTATAGACCTGTCAGGGTCACGAAAAAAGAATCCGACAAACAGTGTCAAAGCAAGAAACAAAAATGCACCCCATTTAGGTCCGAACCAAAAAGAGAAAGCGGTACTCAGGGCGAGAGGAATCAAAAATGGGTAGGCTTCTTTGGCCATAAAGTAAAGAGGTCGATTACCTCACACCCGTCATTGAGATGTACCACCATCGGGCAAACCCGCGTTCTTCTGCCAGACCTGGAATAGAGCACGTCCCATCAAAGCGTATCCCAAAGACCTGCTGAGTATTATAGCCCAAGACCCGCAGCCGAGGAAAGCAATCAAAGAAGCTTGAGCCCAGGCGAAGAACAGCCCCCAAATTTTGGCGATCTTTTTGCGGGAATCGGCAAGCGGCTGCCCGCCAGGGGGCCACTTTCTCCCACTCCGTCTGCCCAAAAGCCTAGACCTTAAGGAGATCTTGTTGCCGTTGTTTTCGTCGGCCTTTCTGCTGCTCGGGGATCAACAAAAAGGGGGAATCGTTTTCGATTCCCCCTGTTATTCCAATCTCTTTATCGAAGGGATAAATGGTTCAAGCGAGTCTACTAAGGGCCATTTTACTTCGAAGGACCTGCTTGCTTAGCGGCTTGCTGGCGGTATTTCTGGATCATGATTTCCATTTGGTCTTTGACGTGAAGCTTCCATTTCTTGAGCTTAACTTCTTCAACCTTTTCTTCTTCGGACAGATAATTCTTATGGAGTAGTTTCTCCAACTGCTCTTCATAGTTAGAATGCTTTTGGGCCAGCCTTCTGAATTCTTCGCTAGACTGCAAGAGATGTTCCTTAATATCGAAGGTCCCTAATTCCATCACCCAACCTCCTTTTTTCTTATTGAGGATTTTTC
>QHZP01000103.1 GCA_003224715.1 Acidobacteriota bacterium
TGCGCAACCTCCAGCCGACGAGTGATGCTGTCGAGCGGGTTCTCGTCCAGGCACTCGTAGTCGATGCCCTCAACCTGAACCACAACCCCCAGATCTCCTGACTTAGTCAAAAACACCTGGTCTGCAACAAACCCATAAAGGTTGAGGTACTCGTTTAGAGCCCCGGCATCGTTGTAGTCTTTGAAGAGTTTGGCCAGGTTAATCATAGGAAATCCGCTTGATCCTCAGAGGTTTGAATTTGACCGGGCAGTAGAGTGGCTTGTAGCGGGCTGAATTCAGCAGGATGCGGAGCATCTGAGGATCATTCCGAGTCGACCATTGAGCGAAGAGAAAAAGAGCCAGAAAAACCAGAAGCCCTCCCAGGAACGAACCCATCAGGTTGAATGTCGCTACGCCGTTGATGGCCGCGAAGAAGAAAAGTCTGCGCTCGACGCCGAGAAGAGAGACCGGCCGGTTTACCGATTTGTAGACGTGATTGATTCGCATAGAAGACGCTCCGCAGGATTAGGCAACACCAAAGAGCCAGTTCATGAAGTTGACGGCCCCAAGGGCCATGCCCAGACCGAAGATAATACCGGCAAAGGTTCGTTTGCTGCCCCCTTCGCTGTAGGCGAACATGATGCCTCCGATGACGATGGCGACGAGCGAGAGTCCTCTGGCCAGCGGGCCGGTGAAGGATACCTGAAGAAGATTAACGGCTTGTTCCCAGGGAGAGGCTTGTGCATAGAGAGCCCGCGTCCAAACGATAGAGAGCAGCGTGAGCCCAGGAGGGACCATTAGCGCGATCTGTTTTCTCTTGGACCCGGGGCACGACTTGTTCTGGATCACTTTCTTTCTCGTATGATGTTTGTCTACTCCAAGTTTGAATTGGATACTCTTTTAGGTTTGTGTTTCTCAGCGAGCGGGGCCGCCGAAGGGAGCAGCCAAGGCGGCTCTGCTCGCCTTACCTTTTGGTCTCCTGGGCCAAAACGAAATTGGGGAAATCAGCGAATGTCCATTTGTATTTGAGCGTTCGATAGATGATGCCCAGGAACTTGCGGGCCAATGCGATGATGGCCTTACCGGTGCCCCGGCGCTTCTTGACCTTTTCGTAGTAGCTCTTGAGATACGGGCTGTAGCGTTGAGCAATCAGGGCACACTGCACCAGAGTGGTCCGACCCAGCTTAGTCCCGCGTTTGGTGATCCGTCCCGAGTGTTGGGTCTCGTTCGAGTGGTGGATGCGAGGAACGATCCCAAAATAGGCAGCCAGCTTGCCCTCCTCGGCAAAGTCATTGACATCCCCAATGATCGACAGCAGGATCGAGCCGCTCAGCTTGCCAATGCCCTTGATGCTGGTGAGATTCGAGTGCCCCTCCAACTTCTGCCCTTCTCGAGCAATGGTCTCCTCCAGCTCGGCAATGCTGCCGTTGAGGCTGCGGATCTGATCCACAATCACTCTCAGCTCCAACTCCATCAGAGCATCGAATCGAAACTTCAAAACCGCAGCCAGTTCCTTTTCGCTGGCCAGCGACTCCTTGCTCAAGTTAATCTCCTGAGCCGAGACCAGGTTATTGACCTTGTTCTTTAAGGCCGTTCGCAACTTGACCATCGTGTCCCGGGTCTGAGTCAGACTGGCAATCTGAGCTCGTTGCGGGTCTTTCATTCGTACCTCCGGCAATAGGTCCTTTTCCAGATACAACGCCAAATTTCTCGCATCATTCGGGTCGGTCTTCTTCACCGAATGCGCAATCACGCGAAACTGATTGGCATCCACCACTACCACTCGCTTCACCTGGGATGACACTGCTTGATAAAACAAACGCGTGTTACTGGTCACCTCTACCGCCACTTCGTCGCTCGGCCGCAGCTTCTTGACAAACTGCCCTAGCTCCTCTAACTTCCACTGACTCAGATAATTTCTCCCGTTCTCCAACCGAATACAGCAGGTGAACCCATTACGGTGCAAGTCCACTCCCAACCATCGTTTCTTCTCCATGTCTCCACCTCAGCTCGAATTCACTCGGTGGAGTAGACGGGCTTTGCGGCGGTCACCATTCTCCTATTCAAGGTCCAGGTCGGCCTTACGGTGGCGCTCCGGCCACAGGTCTGACTAATCTCCTTTACGAGGTCAACGCCTCAAAAGACGGTGCAGCCTGTGACCTGTCTACTCCAGGGCTTTCGCCCTGAAGCTTACCGCCTCTCAACCCAAAACATTCATACCATCTCCTTTCTTGCTGCACCGGCTTCACATGACCGGCATGGTTGCTTCAAATGGGTCACTTATCTCGCGTCATCCTGATTCAGGCAACCAGACTTAGGTCCAATCAGACCGAATACGCATTCGTCCGACGTTGCCTTGTCAAGTACTTATGAACTTTTTTCCAGTGTTCAAATGTTTGCCCAATGGGACACTGGGGAATTTCTGAAACGCTGTTCCGACGAATTCGAACCTTACAAATGGTCAGACTCCTGGGTCTTCCGGTGTCTGTTGGAACATAGGCGAGCATTCAACGCCTCACGCAACCAAATCTTCAAAGATTCAGATACGCACAAACTCAGATACGCAATTGGAGCCACTGACAGAGCAGTTCCTCCACCAGTTCACTGAACTCTTGCTTACCGTTTTGCAAAAGAGCAATCTTTACGGCCTGATGTGTGTCTTTGCGGATGTAGGCCGTTATCTGCTCGAAATCTGGGTGGCTTCGCTTCCCAAGCGGCCTTCCGCCACAGTGATCGATAGGAGAACCCTCATCGAGAGACGTAAGGGCTTGAGGAGTTTCTCGGGCTCTCGTGGCCTCAAAGAGGCCTCTGAGTTTCGTCATCGCAAGATCTCCCTTCCAACCTGCAGGTAGTCTTCCCAGCCGAAGTGGGCCCTCGGGTCGTTGACCGAGTAGACCGGGACTCCAGCCAGGGCGGCCTTTTGAAAAGCCACCAGTCGGCGCACACTCGAATTTAGAAGGGGGAGTCCACTCTCCAACGTTGTCCGAGCCTCGTCACCATCACGGCTTGGTCGAGGTGGAATGATAGACAAGAGAACTCGATACTGACTTGCGCTGAGGGTCTCCAATACTTTTACCGTGAGCATCAGAGCATCGAGCGCCAGGGCATCTGGAGTGGTGGGGATGACGAGCAGATCACAACCGTCAGCAAGGGCTTTGAGGTCCTCTGTGTCTAGTCGCGCCTCAGTATCGATGACGCAGTGTGGATAGTCTCTGGCGTATCGGGCTGCCTGGCGCTCATCGACCACCTTGAAGGGCAGCTCGCCACGGCGTGCCCATCCGGTGGCACTTCGATTCGGGTCACCGTCAATCAAAAAGGTCGGAGATCTCTCCTGGAGGTAGGCGGCGAGATGAACCGCCGTTGTGGTTTTGCTGACTCCTCCTTTAAAGCTTGCAACTGTGATGATCATGTTTGGTTCCTTCTGATATTTGAGACGCTGAACAAGCGGCATGACAAAGACTTAGGCTGTCAAATATCAAGGTGAAGAATGGAGACAAGCCTCGACTACAGGGAGTTCTCCAAGAGTGTCGGAGATTGGACAGCTCCACCGTCCGTTATGGCTCGTTGTTGTTTCCTCTGCTCTCGTTTGCAGAATTCTGGAAAAGTCATAATGCTCAATCTCTTGGCAATATCAGAGCGCACCTTGTTCTCGGCCAGAACCTGGAGGGTCTGTTCATTCCACCTGTCTTTGAGCCGCTTGTCTTGCTCCAATAATTCGAGCCTCTTCGACTGCGCCCAGGATCTCATGTGCTCCTTGCTAAAATTCCTTTGTATATGCCTGTCAATGAGCTCTTTCTTGTAGTCTGAATAAGCTAGCTCCAGCCGGAGTCGATGGGATTCCTCATCCTCGCGAGCTTGCTGTAGGGCTTCGCGGAGTCGGCGTTTTTGGCTGCTTTCAAACGATTCAGGAAGTATCAGATTCTCGCGGACTAAGTGGATGTAAAGTCCAGCTGGATTGTAGAATTTTCCACGCGGGGCTTGTCGAATGAGAGAGTCTCCCCATTCGAGTTGATCCAGTATGGGCTGCCCTGGTGTGCAATTTCTGAGAAGGTCTCCAGCAGTTGCTTCACCGACCCCACGCTTTACCATTTCTTCCAGCAGTGAAGAATGGACTTCGGAGCTGATCAAGTGATCATTATCCTGGAGTGTTTCCACGGGAGCTTTTTTCTCGAGTCCAGGCCCGCATTGAGCAAGACGCCTTCGTTGGTCACGATGAAACTTTTCTCCGTGATAGAGAGCGATCTTGTAGTTCGCACCGCTGCTGGTCTTTTCAATCTTCCAGTTGGCAAGATAACCGTAGGACTTGAGTTCCTCCAGCGAAGGAGCCAGTTTCTCTTTGATTCTGGATAAGTTGGGGTACTGCCGGATATTCAGGATCTGGCAAAGGTCATGGTAGCGTTTCTCAAAACAGCCGCCAGCACGGGTTGCATAGAGCCAGATCTGGAGAAGCGGAACAAGAGCCTTAGAAATGTGATTCTTGAGCTGCTTGTAAGTTTCGAGGTCGATGGGGAGCAGGTGATTGCTATTGATGTTTTCAAGTTGCCATTCTGAAAGCCAAATATAGTTTTTGTCCGCGATCGTTCCATCTGGCATTTCCTTTCCGAAAGAAACAAATCTCTCGAAAACGTGGAAGGTGTCACTCGCCCATACTTGCTTGCCGGCAAGGTAGACGACTCCTTCAGAGCTGATTCCTGTTAGGGTCATCCGCTTTGCCCACTCTAGAATGTCACTGTAATTCTTACCTGCGTTTACCTTGAGGCCGAGAATTCTTAAAAGCTCAGCTGAAGTAAATCCGATGGGATTATTCACCATCCCTTTCTGGTACCTGATATCCGCGATGATTTTCTGTAACGCCAGGAATTTATCCTGATCGGCAGTGATGGGCAGCCCATATTCTGCAGAGGGCAGGATTACCGCCCGCAATTCGACTTTTTTCCCATCAACTTCCTTGCTGAAAAGGATGGTCTTCTTTTTGCTGCCTTTGATCTTTTTGGTTGAGGGTGTGAAAAATCCCAAGGACGCGAGGTTCTTCTCTATGTGAACAAAATCATTAGACGAAGCCAGGAATTTCTGCTGGGAGTTTTGTGGCTCGGTCTCGTGTGGTTTTACGCGGGGATTCTGAGCGGCTCGAACATTGTCCATTTCACCATCCGTTCGAGGAATCCCAATCAGATTTGAATGTGAGGTAACGAGAGGCTGTCTTGTCTAATTCGCTAGCATTGCGCTAGCAATAAGAACAAAAAGGCAGACAAAACAACAAGAATTGCCGGCTAATACGATGAGGTATGTCGCTGAAAAGGAAGAAGAGTTAAGGAAGACCAGGATGCTTTCTTAGAATTATGAGCCCAACGAGCTACCAGACTGCTCCACCCCGCGTCACTATCTACGGCGCATTATAGTGATCATCTCAATTGCCAGTCAAGCGACAAAAGTTCAAGGTTCAACAAACTGGTTCAAAGTTCAAGGTTCAAAGTTCAAAATTCCAAATTGCTGATTTCAAGGTTTAGAGTGTTTGTCCTGAGAACTGGTTGGTTTGGAAGAGGGATCGCCGGGAGAGTCTGGCTTGTTCGTGGTTATCTTGATCTCGCCCGGCTTCACTAGTCCCAGTTCCTCACGGGCAATCTTCTCTATGACCTTGGGATCTGTCTTCAAGGATTTGATCTCTTCAAGAATCTGCTTATTCTCCAATTTGAGGTGCTCAATTTGATGGTCGAGATTCCCCTTTTGATCCTTCATCCTCTTCAACTCGAAATAGCCCCGTTTCCCAAATAGAGCATGAACCAATAACAACAGTAAAACCAGACCCACCATTATGAACATGAGTCGCTTCAGGAAAAAGGGTTTTGACTTTGCCATCATGCCGTTCACGGGGAGTTCAAAGTTCAAGGTTCAAAGTTTAAGGTTCGATACCAAAGTTCAAAGTTCTAGGTCCAAAGTGCAAGGTCCAATACCGAAGTTCAAGGTTCACACTCAGTCACATGAGGAGGGGGAAGCCCTCCGAGAAAAATCTAGCCTTCAAAAATAAATTGCCGCGCTAGCTGGGTCAAATGATCCAGCGCCTTCTGGCTGTGCGCCTCCACGTAACAGCGGGCCACCGGCTCCGTGCCGGATAATCTCAGAAGAACCCAAGTCCCATCTTCAAAGATCATCTTCAGTCCATCCATCCGATTCAGTTCTGCTACTTGTTTTTTTCCCAGTCGAGTGGGAGGATTTTCCAATCTTGACTTTAATTTTTCCTTTAATTCGGGAGACAAATGCAGGTTCAAACGGATGGTGAAGAAGTACCCAAGTTTCTTCTGGAGTTCTTCGAGTTGCTGATGGAGACTCTGCCCCCGGCGGGCGACCATTTCCGTAACCAGCAGACAAGCCAGGATGCCATCTTTTTCAGGTACGTGTCCTTTGATGGTGAGACCGGCCGATTCCTCTCCGCCAATAATGATCTTGTCTTCCTTAATTAACTCCCCGATGTATTTAAATCCAACCGGCGTCTCGTATAGCTTGCGCCCTTGAGCTCGAGCCACGGCATCCATGAAATGCGAGGTCGCCACGCTGCGGGCCGCGCCCCCACTCCACCCGCGTGTTTCAAGAAGGTAGTCAAACAACAAGGCGATGATCTGGTTGGGGAGGATGAAATCTCCATTGGCATCTAAGATACCGAAACGATCCGCGTCTCCATCCGTCGCCAGCCCAAGCTTGGAATGGCTTTGCGACAAATCTTCCCTCAGGTCAGCCAGGTTTTCCTCCGAAGGTTCGGGCGGCCGGCCTCCAAAGAGGACATCCCGATAGTTGTGAATGGTCCTAACGGGAATATCCCAGTCCATAAGAATTTTGTCCAGATAGCCTCGAGCCGTTCCATAGAGGGGGTCATAACTGATGTTTATGCCCGACCGGCGTATCAGCTCCAGGTCCACTTTGGAGCCCAACATCTTTAGATATTCGGAGGTGGGATCAATTTTCTCGATGAGCCTCGGATTGGGGGTCCATTCATCGTAGACGGGCTTTTGCCGACGAAGCTGCTCGATGTTGCTTTCGATTTTTTGGGTGACCTCAGGGAGCGCCGGAGCGCCGTCCGGAGTAGAGAATTTGAGGCCGCAGTATTCTCCCGGGTTATGACTGGCAGTAAAATTAATTCCCCCATCAGTTTGGCGCCGCAAAATCTCGTAAGAGATGGCTGGGGTCGGAGTCGGGCTTTGGCAATAGAATACCTGAACTTCCCTGGCCGAAAGCAGTTCAGCGCACTCCCAGGCGAAGGCCTCAGCCTGAAAGCGCGTATCGTAGCCGACAATCAGCTTCGGCTGCGGTCTGGCTTTTCTAAGGAATTCAGCTACGGCGGCTGTCGCCAGCCGAACATTCTCAAACGTGAAGTCCTCGGCGATGATGGCTCGCCAGCCGGAAGTTCCGAATTTGATGTTGCTCATAAACCTGGACAAGGGCAGTGCCCTTGATGTTCCTAGCCTTGAGTAGCCACGATCACCGGGTATTCGGTAATCGTGGGCAGTTCGTAAGGAAACGCCCCACGGCTGGTAACAAGCACTGACCGTGGTTTACCACAACAAAGAGAACGCAATTCTCGTTTCATCGTCCACAACGGGCTAACAGCCATAGGAACCGCTCCTGATCAGGGTTTCCAGCCCATGACGAAGTTTCAAAGAAGTGAGGGTAGTGTAGCCGAAAACCGCTATAATGAAAACACCTTTTTGCAGAGCCAGGCGTCAACTGGACAGTACTTCGACTGAGCCATTCCTGGTGCGATCAACTTACGGAGGGCGGAATGACCGACAAGATAGTGGTCTTGGTCACCTGCGGGAATCAAGAACAAGCCGAGCGCTTGGCGAAGAGTCTGGTCGAAAAGCGATTGGCCGCGTGCGTTAATCTAGTACCAGGGATCACCTCCTGGTATTGGTGGGAAAATAAATTGACGCAGGACCAGGAGATCCTCTTGATGATGAAATCGTCAAGAGGAAAATTTGCTGAGTTGGAAAAAGAAGTCCTGCGCTTGCATTCCTACGCTGTTCCGGAAGTCATTGCCCTCCAGATCGTGGAAGGGTCGGAGAATTATTTGAATTGGATTGACGAATCTTTAAGCTAGTCCAAAGTCCAACGTCCAAGGTCCAAAGTTGCCGGTATTTGCTGCCGTGCAGACCTGTTGCTGTTCCTATCTGGTCCCTGAGGCCGAAGTCTTTGGCGAAGCTGCCGCTTGAAGTTATCCCGTAGACGTCTTTCACCAACTCGCGAGACTTTTGCCATGCTTCATATCTTCAAAACGAACAATGAGGGACACTTTAAATCTTGGACCTTGGACTTTGGACCTTGAACTTTGAACCTTGGACTTTGGACCTAGGACCTTGAACTTTGGACTTTGAACTTTGGACTTTGAACTAGTCGCTTCGTTCTTCGTCGTATTCCCTGAAATACTCTTTCTTTTTCAAAACTTCCCGGGGCTTGCTCCCGTCGGCAGGCCCTACGATGCCGTCGCGCTCCATCATGTCGATCAACCGGGCCGCCCGGCCATAACCCAGGCGCAGACGCCTTTGTAGAGTGGAAGTGGAGGCTTTCCCCATCTCCACCACAATGCGGACAGCTTCTTCATACATCTCGTCAACTTCCTGGTCCATTTCAGGTTTTTCATCCGTTGGACCGCTGTCTTCCAGGACGGTTTGGTTGTAGACCGGCTGGCCCTGTAACTTTAAGTGTCTCACAATCTCGGCCGTTTCCTCTTCAGTCACATAAGGACCATGGACTCGCATCATTTTGGAAGATCCGGGCGGAATGAAGAGCATGTCCCCTTTACCCAGCAATTGTTGGGCGCCCATCTGGTCCAGGATAGTGCGGGAATCAACTTTTTGGGCTACGCGAAAGGAGATGCGCGAAGGGAAGTTGGCCTTAATAACTCCGGTAATGACATCGACGGAGGGTCGCTGAGTGGCCACGATCAGGTGGATGCCCACGGCGCGAGCCATCTGGGCGAGCCTCATGATGGAATCTTCAACATCCTTGGAAGCCACCATCATCAAATCCGCCAGTTCGTCAATGACGATGACGATAAAGGGGAGCGGCTTCTTTTCGGAATTTTCTTCTTCAGAGAACAATTCCAGATTTTTCGGTTTTTTCACCAGGGCATTATACTGCTCGATGTTCCGAACCCCGACGGCGGCCAGCAGCTTATAGCGACTTTCCATTTCATTGGTGGCCCACTTCAAGGCATTGGAGGCGCGTTTAGGTTCGGCGACAACCGGCGTCAGCAAGTGGGGAATATCCTCATACAAACCCAGCTCCAGGCGCTTGGGATCCACCATGATAAATTTCACTTCAGCGGGCGTGGCCTTGTAAAGGATGGAAATAATCATCGAGTTCACTGCCACGCTTTTGCCAGAACCCGTTTGTCCGGCGATGAGAAGATGAGGCATTTTGGCGAGGTCGGCGACCACGATTTTCCCGACGATATCTTTTCCCAACGCGATAGTGAGCTTGGAGTGAGAATTTTGGAACTCTGCGGATTCGATGATTTCGCGCAAGAAAATGGTCTCGCGATGGACATTGGGAACCTCGACTCCAACGGTCGATTTGCCGGGCAGACGGTCGATGCGGACCGATTCCGCTTTGAGGGCCAGGCACAAATCGTCCACTAGGTTGGTAATCTTGCTGTATTTCACTCCTGCTTCGGGCTTGAATTCGTAGGTGGTCACCACCGGGCCCGGATGAATGTGGTGCACCTGACCATGCACGTCAAATTCCTTGCATTTCTCCATCAGTTGGTTGGCCCTTTGCAGCAATTCATTTTCATCGACGGCTCGCTGGCTGACGGGAGGCCTTAACATGTTGATGCTGGGGAAAACAAAGTCATAGGTGCCGATAGTCAAGGGCGGGGCTTTTTCCACCTGGCTCTTTTTGGGAGCAATTGGGGCAAGGGGTTCGGCAAAGTCCATGTCGCGGGGAGAGGGTTCTTTAGGGATGCGCCTGGCTGAGGCGGGTCCCCGTTCCTTGAGGTCCATGATCGTTTGGGTAATGAGGGTAGCCCCTCTAGGATTGCCTTTTTCCTCCTCCTGCAACTTTTTCTCCAGCAGTTTTCGCTCTCTCGCCTTTTCTCGAGACTTACACCAGGCGAGCCAGTACTCCCACCAAACCCCAAGGAAAGCGAAATGCCGATTGAGCCACACAAGCGAAACGGAAAAGGAAAACCTCGTTGCCACCAGGAGCGACACAAACAGCCAGGCCAGCACGACGATCAGCGAGCCTGTCATATTGAATCGGGCTCTAAACCAGTCGGAGAGCAGATCACCCACGATTCCGCCGGCTTTCAAAGACCAACCGACTGTCAAGTAATTTGGAAACAGAAGCCCCAGGAGCGCACAGGATGAGCCCACCAGGCAGACAATGCCCACACACTTGGCCCATGGATTCTGCATTTGCCGCGAGCGGATCCATTTCCACCCGAAAATCGAAAAAATAACCGGAAGCAAGAAAGCCGGGTAACCCAGGACCTGCAACAGAAGATCTGCCAAGGTAGAGCCGAATCGCCCGATGAAGTTTTGGACTGAAGAGTCGCTCAAGGGATCGCGCGAGACATTAAACGAAGGGTCTGTCGGATGATAAGAGACCAGGCTTAGAAGTACCAAGACTGTCAGAGTGAATAAAACCAGTCCTACAGCTTCGTTCAAACGTGGACGTTTTGTGGGCACCAGGAAATTCATGGCTTAAGCTCTTCTGCCGGCAAGATACCCGGGATTCCAAAATATGGATATGGCTGAATCATGGCCTGAATCCGGCAAATTTAATGAGAAGAAGAATGGCTGCGCCCAGGATAATTCGGTAGTAAATGAAAACGTAGAGTGTGTTCCTCTGCAAGAATCTTAACAAGAATTGGATGGTGAGATAGCCGACGATGAGAGAAGCCAAAAAACCCAGCAATAGCGGAAGGCGGTCCGTTTCGACAATCCCGGTATGACGCAAATCTGATAACTTCTTGAGAGCCGCCCCCGCCATGATGGGCGCCGAAAGCAAGAAAGAAAAGCGAGCGGCCGCCTGGCGAGTCAGACCACGAAAGAGTCCGGTTGTTATAGTGATCCCAGAGCGGGAAATCCCGGGAATCAGAGCCACGGCTTGAGCCATGCCTATGCTTACGGCATCGCCCCAGGAAAGCTCTCCCAGTCCTTTTTTCAAAGCGGCCTTCTTTTCCGCCAACCAGAGCAAAAAAGCCACTCCGATCATGGCAATAGCCAAGATCAGTGGACTTCGCAATTGAGTTTCAACCATCCTCTGGCCCAAAAATCCTGCCACCGCGGCTGGAATAGTTCCACAGATAATTAGAAACAGGAGCCACGGACTGGCAGCCTCTCTGCTCATCAATGGGTCTTTAGGTCCCACAATCAAAAGCATTCCCAGCCAATCCTTCCAGAA
>QHZP01000567.1 GCA_003224715.1 Acidobacteriota bacterium
GGGGGCGAAGTTCGGAACATTATTGGCGCCACCGATGGACTCGATTCCATTGCCAAAACTAATATTTGGAAAAGCGGCGTCAGACGGCCACTGCGCAATACCCTTCACTCCAAGAGACTCAATGGGGCGGCTGGCTGGATTGCCGACAATGTTGGCCTCTGGTTTCAGCCATCCCATCCGGAACTGGTTCACTACGTTGGGGCTGAACGTATGAGTGTAGGTGCCCGCGATGTTGCGATTCTTCTGCACCTGGTGCGATTGACCCTCCTCCGTGAATGGCGAACCGCCCTGGATCTGGGAAGCGGTGTATATGGTCTGACTATAGCGGACGAAGAAACTGTCCTTGGTTCCAAAGTTCTGGTCAACCCGGTAGTGTTGCTGGTGGGCGTCAATCGGGTTGGGGATGGAAGCAAAGTAATTTCCCTGGGGTGTATTGGTGTTCGGAGCGCGAAAGTACGGCAGCGCCCCCTTGGCGAAGGTGGAGATCCGGTCCGGAGGAATCGTGTTGTTCGGAAATGGCTGACCCGTAAGGGGATCGATGATCGTCGTGCTAAACCTGCCTGCCAGCTCTTCCGGGCTGGGAACCGTTACATAAGCGCTGTTGCCCTGGCGCGTGATCTGCTGTTCGTAGTTCGCGAAAAAGAATGTCCGGTTGCGTCCGTCGTACAGCTTCGGAATCCACACGGGACCGCCCAGCGTGTAACCGAACTGGTTTTGATTCAGAGGTGTTATCTGGGACGGGTCGAAGAAGTTTCGCGCGTCGAGCGCGCTGTTGCGGCCGAAGTAGAATCCGGTGCCGTGCAAGTCGTTGCTTCCGGACTTGAGGCTGATGTTGATCTGGTTTGCCGCGCCGCCGAACTCAGCCGAATAGGTACTGGTCTGCACTTTGAATTCTTGCAAGGCATCCAGCGACGGTACGATGGCCGGCGTTTGGTAATACGGGTCCATGTTGATCAAGCCATCGATTAGGAAGGAATTGGAGGCTGTCCGCGAGCCACCCAGACTGAAGGCGTTGCCGACTCCCGCGCGGAACTCTCCTTGTTCCCCGCCAGTAATCACCGAGTTCGAAGAAAGCAACAGGAGTTGTGTGAAGTTGCGTCCATTGAGTGGCAAGTCGACCACTTGCTTGTTGCTGATGACCTGTCCGATGGTGGTGCTGTCGGTATCGAGCGCCACACTACCGGCTGTGACGTCAATGACCTCCGTAACCTCCCCCACATCCAAAACAAAATCGACTCGGGCCACCTGTTCTACATCCAGTTTGACCCCTGATTTACTGGCGGCCTTGAAGCCCGCCAGTTTGGCGGTAACCCGATAGTCACCCGGTAGCAAAAACACCACGGAGTAATTGCCTTCTTCGTTTGAGCGGGTTTCTCTATTGACCCCTGAAGCGATGTTGGTCACAGTGATCTCAGCGCCTTGAATGACCGCGTGACTGGAGTCTGTGACTCTGCCTGTGATTCTAGCTGTGCTGGTCTGAGCAAGGGAAATGGCTCCGGGGGCTGACCCTAAGGCAGCCAACAGCAACGCTGTATATCGATGTGCTTTTTTCATTTTATTCTCCTCTGAAAATCCCCTCTGGGGAGGGGCAGAAGGCGTAGCCTTCGGGGTGGGTCCTATGGTTCGGGATAACCCACCCCTGCGCCCGTCCCGTGGAGGGGAATCAAGTTCATTCCTCGTGGTGCCCATTTTCATGCTCTGTGGCGCCGGCCACGCCGGCATGGATGGCTCTCCTGAAAATCCCCCCTATCAAGGGGGCGTAGGGGGGTGTCCTTCAGCTTTCCAGTGGCATGTTCGACACCTTCCAAGGGTGAGTGATTTTCATCCTCGGTAGTGCCGGCCGGCGGCATGAATGGCTCCTCTATGCAGCTTTGCAACTTCGAGAGTGGCAGCGATTCCACCCTATTTGCCGAAAGTGAATTCTCTCTTGGGACGTCGCAGGAAAAGACAAAGAGTTCCGCCCGGCCAGAGGCCGTACGTCATGAAAACATTTCCAGGCCGCCAGCTCCACCCTCCAAGATTGCGCTACCAGCCAAAAGGGATTTACATCCCAGTCGGCGAATCCTTGTGTTGGTTATCTTTTATCGGAAAAGAAAACGCCTAGATCCTATGCCTGCACGGGAAGGAAGTCAACGAGAAAAAAGAAGTCAGGGGTCAGAATGGCTGAGTGTTTTCCAGCCCCGCTAGGGCGAAATATGAGTAGCCCAGGCTGGAGCGCCAGCGGAACCCTGGGTTTGCGGTCCCAGACTTTTTTTGAAAATTTATTGTCCGGGACGTCGAGAACACGTCGCCTGCTCCGACTACCCTAGGAAAGCGCAAATAACCAGCGCTAAAATGAGGAAATGAAAGGAGCAGAAGACATGAAGTACATTTTGATGATGGCGGCCCCGAAGGCGGGCTTCGACACATATCGCGCGTGGTCGAAGCAGGACATGCAGGCGCACCTCGCAGTCTTGAACGGCATCAACAAGGAGCTGACCGAAACCGGAGAGTTTGTGGCCACTGAGGGCTTGGACTGGCCGGATCAGGCCAGGCTGGTGCGGGCGGGGAAGGACGGTGCACCGATCACGGACGGAGTGTTTCCGGAGTCCAAGGAGTTTCTAGCCGGCTACTGGATCGTCGACGTCGAGAGTCCGGAACGAGCCTATGAGATTGCCGCCCGGATATCGGGGGCGGCGGGTCCCGGCGGGACACCGTTGAACATGCCGATCGAAGTGAGGCGGATCATGACCGGGAAGCCCGGAGAGCTGTGTCTTGAGGGATCGGACCCTCAATCGCGTGCCGAAGGGGGGCCGCAAAAGAGACGACGACCATGAATTCCGTCCGCCTTTATGAGGCTCTCATTTCCAACCACAACCCGAAAGGAAAAACGACTCTATGAAACTACACACCTATCTCAACTATGGCGGTAACTGCGAGCGGGCATTCCGTTTCTACGAACAGCATCTCGGGGGAAAAATCACGATGATGATGACCCACGGCCAACAGCCGAATCCCAATGACGTTCCACCCGATCGGGAAAATGCCGTCCTCCATGCCCGCATAAACATCGGAGAGGCGGAGCTCATGGGAGGCGACGTTCCGCCGGAGCATTTTCAGCCCATGCGCAGCGTCTATCTTTCCCTCACCGTCAGCAGCATAGATGAGGCGGAGCGCATTCATGCCCTGCTTTCCGATGGCGGTCAGATCTTCATGCCGATGCAGGAGGCCTTTTTCGGCCGCTTTGGGATGCTCAGGGACAAGTTCGGCACGTCCTGGATGATCCTCTACGAACGTCCGAGCCCCCCGAGCGTCTAGAAAATGCAAGATGTGCCGGACGGTTGTGGCCGGTGATTATTCAGGGGAACGCACCAACTCGGTGCTAGAATCGAAAGGACCAAAAAGACATGAAGTACATTCTGATGATGTCGGCCAAGAAGGCCGATTTTGACTGGTACGCCAACTGGTCGAAGCACGACCTCCAGGCGAATTTCGCTTTCATGCGCGGTTTCAGCAAGGAACTCAAG
>QHZP01000568.1 GCA_003224715.1 Acidobacteriota bacterium
GATGTCGAGAGCACCGCACCCGGCCACTGATGAGCCGGGTCTTCAGAGTCCTTTAACATTTTTGGGGTGAGCGTCTACGCCGGGCCGGATCAGCTCACAGCCGAAGGGAGCATCATTGACATGACAGTCGCCAGCAGAGGCATCGTCTACGAAAGCGGGAAAAGGCCCGAGCGGCGCAGTTGCGCTTTTCCCGCGATTTGTGTGTCACCGAGTGGACGCTGGCTCTGTGCCTTTCGAGCAGCGCCTACGAAATCCGCGGTGACTGGGCAACACCCGCTCCTCACCTGGTCGGATGATCAAGGACATTCCTGGTCAGAGCCGGCTGCTCCGTTCTCTCCTGTCGAGGTTGAAGGCAGACCCGGAAATTTCCGGGCAGCATCGATAACGGCTCTGGCCGGCGGAACCATGATCGCGGTAGTGTGTTGGGTTGATCAATCAGATCCGTCTCTGCCCTTCTACAATCCTGAGACTGAGGGTCTTCTCGACACGCGTATTTTTCTTTCCCGATCCGTTGACGACGGAGTGACCTGGTCGGCGCCGACCCTGGTCGATACCTCACCTTTCAAAGTCCCAACGCCCCTCACTGGCCCAATCTTGCGGCTGCGCAATGAAGATCTGGCCTGCCAGTTCGAGTTGAACAAACCTTACCGGGATCCGTCCGTCTGGCGGCACTCCTCAGTGTTGCTGTTCTCGATGGACAAAGGCCGCTCGTGGCCTGAGCATGTGATCACGAGCAACGACCCTGCAAACCACGTCTTTTACTGGGACCAAAGACCTGGAGTTCTTGCCGACGGGCGGGTCTTGGATCTGTTCTGGACATACGATAACCGGGAGGCGATCTACCTGAATATCCACGCCCGGGTCTCGGCTGACCACGGCAGAAGCTGGTCGGAGATGTGGGACACCCTCGTGCCGGGCCAGCCGGCCGCGCCAGTATCGTTGCCGGACAGCCGCATTGCCTTAGTCTATGTCGATCGGATAGGCCCGCCGACCATCAAAATGCGGGCCAGCGAAGACGGAGGACGAACCTGGCCGGAAGCCAGCGAGATCGTTCTCCAGGCAGCCCTGGTGCCACCACAAAGCGTCTTGAAGTCTGGGATGAATGACGCGTGGTCTGAAATGTCCAAGTTATCTGTTGGCCTGCCAGTTACGGCCCTGACGCGGGACGGTGAAGTGGTCGTGGTCTACTACGCTGGGCCCCATTTTGACGAAACCTCAATTCACTGGGTCCGAGTCCGCGCCTAAGGACCCCACGAAGCCCTCGATCGACTAGCACTCAAGAATGAGCTTGATGGCATATCTGGCGGGGCCCCTGTTTGATCAGACAGACAAACGTAAGTCCAAGCCGGACGACGGGGAATGTTGCGCACAGCTGGCATCAAGTCCCGACACCCAAAGTGCTAGGGAAGTTTCCTGCGGCGAGCCGGGCATCTGATGGATTTCTGCAACTCGGGCAACTAACCGACGCGATAGGCCTCCCGGGCAGTGCCTCCGGGATGCGAGCATTGAATAAACCGAACGCCTCGCTCTACCAACCGTCGCGCTATCAGGCATTGCCAGCCGAAGTCGGCGGTTTCGAAACCACAGACCTTCTTGAATTGGATGTCCCCTTTCTTGGTTGGCTGGTCCTAGTCAAGGAGGAGAAGCTTCACCAACCTTTGACTCAACCAATTCCCGGTTGCGAGTTCTGATCTGCTCCGAAGCCGCCAGGGCAGCTTTGGCGTTCTCCGGTTTTTGCAGCTTGCGGTAACAGACATAAAGAAGATAATGCAACGAACCATCGCTGTCCACGGGAAGAGATGCTTCCAGTTCCGGGACGGCTTCCGCATGCTGCCCCTGCATAACCAGAAGCCTGCCCAACTGTTCTCGGGCTGCCAAGAGGTTGGGATCTTGGCTTACGGCCTTCCTCAAGAAGTGTATGGCTTTGTCAGGTTCCCTACTGAGGTAGTGACAAAGGCCGACTGAGTAAGTAACAGACGGGTCAAAAGGATCCAGCTTCAGGGCTGTCTGGAACTGTTCGGCGGCATCAGAAATCCGTCCGGCCTTCAAGTAGGCCCGGCCTAGCCCAAAATAAAGCTCACTATCATTGGGCTCCATAGCCAGCGCACTTTGGAACTCTCTGACCGCTTCCCCCCAGTCCGATCGTTCAAGCAATGATTCGGCCAGGAGTTGATGATTGCGATAGGACCTGGCGTCAACTTTGGAAATCTGACTGAAAGCTTCCACCGACAATTTTTCATAGCATTGAGCCAAGCGAAAAAGAGCATGACCGTCCGTTGGGAAAAAATAGAGATAATGGCTGAGTGCTGTACTCGCCTCCTTGTGTTTTCCGATTTCGAAAAGAGCTTCTGCTAAGGGCAAGTGGATTGTGTGGTCGGCGGCGTTCAGCCGCTGGAGGGAGGTATAGGCGCGCACTGCCTCTTCAAATCGTTTGTTTTTCAAGAGGCTCTCCGCCGTTTGCTTCAACTGCGCAGTCTGTCCAGGCAGGGGAACCGAAGCAAACCGATCTGTGAGAATTTTCCGCTGATGCTTGAAATCGCTAAGACTCAATTGAGACAGCACCGGATTCCTAAGTCGTTCGGCTAGCCAAATGGATAGCAATGCAGCTTCCCCGCCATAACGGGCGTGCTCTTGCCGCACCTTCTCCTGCAACTGGAGACTCTTGTCTTCTGGCAAATCGATGACGACAGAGGGAATCGGCTGGAAAAACTCAGGGCGAATATTGAGAGCTTGCCGTAAGTGAAAGAGCGCTTTCTCTGTCTCTTGCAAATTCAAATAGGCTTGAGCGAGACCGAAGTGGCTCCGATAGCTTTGGGGGTCAAGTACGAGCTCCGCTTGGAATTCTGTAGTGGCAGATACCCATTCCGACGATGCGAGTGCAACCTGCCCTAGCTCCAGGGCAATTTCCCTCACAGCCCCGTTGTGCCTACGAGCTGCTGCATAATATCTTCGAGCCAATGACCAATTGCCCGCCAATTGGGCTTGCTTGGCTAAAACCAGTTGATGATAGAAAATCCCATCCAGAGGGATGCTTACGGCCTTTTCCACTGCGTGCTGCGCTAACTTGGCATAAGTTTTTCCCAAGTGATAAAAGGCATCAACAGTGCCCGAGCCACGCTCGAT
>QHZP01000569.1 GCA_003224715.1 Acidobacteriota bacterium
CATCACCGCGCAGACTATTTCGGCTCCCGGAACTACCCACAAGCGTGAACTCGAAGGACTTCCTTCCTTCGACCGGGTCGGGAAAGATGTTCGGGCCACTCTCTCCGATGACCGCCGGTGCGTTCTTGGTCGTCCGCTGAACGGGGCGGCTGATCTGAGTGGCGTACGGTGCGGGTCCCCAACTGGTGGGCCAGACGGCCCCGTTGCTTGCTGCGCCCAGCAAGCCGCTGGATTGGAACCAGCTTCCGCTTAACTGCCACCCTCCCAGGATCGCCTGAACTACCCCCGGGGCTGAGCCAAGGAACCGCTTGCCTTTTCCGACGGGCAGTTCCCAAATCGCAAACGCGTTGGCCGCATGGGTAACATCGTAGTCCGATAGACCCCTTATCTCGTTCGGGTCCCAGCTGTGCGGCAAGACCCCGTACGTCCGGGCAGTGTTGCTGTTCAGGTCGATGGACTTGGACCAGGTGTAGTTGAAATCAAACCGCAGATCGTTGCCCAGCCTCTTGCGCACCGTCCATTGCATGGCGTGGTAGTTCCCGCGTCCATCGGTAGTATAGGCGTTATAAGTGGCTACCTGCTCGTTGAACATGGCGAAGGGACCAAACCTGCTGCATGACGGAGAGCAATTGATGTCGATGTCGTAGGTGACGGCGCTGGTGTCCTTGTTGTAAGCGAAGAATTTACTGTAAATGGCCTGAGTGGCCGTCAACCCGTCTCCGGCGGCGCCCGGCCACAGATTCTCCCAATAAGCAATGGGACCAACTTCGGCAACCGGCACGCCACTGCGCCAGAGAGCCAGCATCTGTCTGGCGGCCTGGATGTAGGTCACACCGCTGGCGGGATCTTTCAGATCGGTATGGAGTGCCAGATCGCGGTTAAGCAGGGAACTGCGCGCCAGCCTGCCCACATAGGCGGCCTGAATGAACAGGCCATTGCCGAACTCGCGCCCGACACTCAAATTCATGTTCATGCTGTAGGGGTAACGCAACCCCTGATCGATGTTACTAATGAGGGCTTGGATACGCGGGGCTTCCTGGGGAAGGCCTCCCGGCGGCGCCGGCGGGATCAACTGCGCAGGCAAATCAAAGGGGCCAGTGANNNNCGGAGTTCGTGAGTGACGACGACAGCCCGAACGAGGCGACATCGCTCAGCACGTTGATGATGGGGTGGCCTAACTGTTCGTAAAACAGGCCAAAGCCTGCCCGGATGGAGGTCCTTCCCGGGCCTCCGGTCAGCCGGCGAAGCCAGCCCTCGTTCCAGGACGGGCTCCAGGCGATGGCAAAGCGCGGCGCCAGGTTCTTCTTGTGGTAGGGATAAATTGGCATTCCCCTGGGATCGCTGGCTGCTACATACACGAGGGGAGGGACTTCGTATTGAGGGCGTCCCTGCAGGCCGAGCCAGTACCTCGCGCCACCCCACGCGCTTAATAGCTGATTGAGCGAAACCTGCACTCCGTTCGTTTCTCTCACCGGCGGCGCCAGCAAGTATCGAAGACCTGCCGTGAGGGTCAGCGTACGGCCCACTTTCCAGGTGTCCTGGCCGTAGAACTCGTATTCTTCGTTGCCAAAGGTGCGGGCCAGCGGCGTTCCCACCGGAATCACGGTGCCGTCCAGCTCATAATTGTACCGAGCGTTTCCCTGCGGGATCACTCCCAGGGCGTGGCCCACCGCCTGCCGATAGGGGGCATTGAAACTGGGGTCCAGATCAGGCACATCATACTCGGACGCGGAACCTCGCAGCCAGCCCTGCCACATCACGGCTTCGTGAAACGAATTACCGTAGTTCAGCGAACGGTTTCGAATCCGGCGCACCGTGCCCCCAAATTTCCACTCATGCTGCCCTCGATTCCACGTCAGGTCCTGGCTCCAGTGGTAGGAAGGGAGAATGCGCGACGTACCACGTGAGGTCGCAAACCTGCTGTCCCAGCCCTGCGGAACGACAAGGCTGCGAGTCTGTACGCCAGTGTTCTCGAATCCCGCGCGGGTGAGGCCAAAGCGGGTGGTGGTGATCAGGTTGGGCCGCCAGACGGCGTTCCAGCCCGCCGCGAAGCCCTTGGTATTGTCCAGCAACACCGATGCTGGAGGATCACCCGGAAACTGGGGCACGCCGGTCGTGTTTTCGTTCTGAAGATTTCCGCGCCAAAACAAATTGTGGCGGCCAGCCGAGTCAAGGGCATAATCGAACCGCGCGGTGTAGAGGTTGTACCTGGACTTTTGCGGCGCCGTGAAACGGAACCCCTGGATGTTTAGCCCGTCGCCTACGGTGAAGTCGTTGGGCAGCGGATAGGACTGCATGTACTCCAGAAAGGGGGCGTTGACTCCAATCCCGGCCGGATCGACTCTGGTCTTGAGATCGTCGGGAGTCAGACGCGCGACAGTACCGTCGGTTGTTCTGTACTGAACGATTCCCTGGCGGAAGTCGGCCGAGGGCACGGTTCGCAAGACCCCGGTACCACTCCGATCCCGGCGGCCCTCGTAGTTCAGAAAATAGTACAACCGGTTCTTTCGGATCGGGCCACCCACCGCCCCGCCGAACACGTCCACCAGGAGGGCAGGACGGGGAACGCCGGTCTTGTTATTGAAAAATGAATTCGCCGAAGTGACTGTGTTGCGATGGAAGTCGTAGACCGAACCGTGGAGTTCGTTGGTGCCGCTTTTGGTCACCAGGGCGATCTCCGCGCCGGAAGTGCGGCCCTGGTCTGCACCCGCATTGGAGGTCGTGGTCCGGAATTCGCTGACCGAATCCAGGCTAAGCCGAACGACGGAAGTGAAGGCCCGCCGCTGGTTATGATCGTTGACATCGATGCCGTCCAAAGTGATATTGGCCTGATCGCCCCTGCCACCGTTCACCGAGCCGTTGCGGTCGTCGGTGTTGTTGTCGTTGAACGATGTCACGCCCGGCTGAAAAGCCAGCAGTCCTACCACGTTGCGCAGGTAGAGCGGCACCTGGAGGACTTCCTTGGTCCCGATGGCGTTGCCCAGCGAGGCATCCGTAGTATTCACCTGGATCGCCTCGGCACTGACCGTAACCGTCTCGGTTATCTCTTTGACCCGCAGCGAAACGTTGACCGTTGCGGGCGTGTTGACCTGCAATTCGAGGTTTTCCACCACCACATCGGCAAATCCGGCCGCCTTCGTGGTCAGGCGGTATTTTCCCGGCAGGATCTGGGAGAAGCTGTATCGTCCCGTCTCGTCGGAGACCGCAGTTCTGCTGATGCCTCTGCTCGTGTCCTCGATGAGGACGGTCACATTCGGCGCGACAGCGCCGCTTGCGTCGGAGACAGTCCCGGATAATGACGTGAATGCCTGACCAAAAGCGGCGAAGCAGTTCGCTCCGATGAGAATACAGGCGATCGCCGCCCGCACCACAGCCCCCTGGAACCGATGACCGCTGAAATGAAAACGTAGCGCGTGATTCATGTCCAACCCCTTTCGCCTGCTCAGGCTCCGGAGGCACGCCTGTCACTCGGGCCTTCAGATCCGCAGGACCCTCTTCGTTAGTTAATTAAATCATACGACAAGCAATCAGTCCTCACCATTTCGAGTTGCCGGCTCACATTCGCCTCAGCCATATGGCCAGGGTGAGACTATACGTGAGGCTTATGGCGAGCAGGACAATTCCCACGCCCCGCTCGTTGAAGAGCTTGAACCAGAGGTAGATTCCCGTCAACGCCAGCAGAACCAGGCCAACTGATACTACCCCGACCAGGGCTGCCCAGGTCTTTTGCAGCCCGTCCCCTCTCCGAAACCCAGCCACGTGGTGGAGCGAGTTCAACATCCCCGGGAAATTTGCCCTGAACGTCCGAACCTTGGCCTCTCCCCTCGCGCGCGAGTAGCTGACTTCATACTCAGTTCCCGGACGGGAGATGCGAAGCTTATAGCCCTCGGGCGTCTGCTTGATCTCGTCCAGTCCGCCACGAAGTCCGTAGTCATCCATCAAAGTGCGCGCGAGCGCTCGCGGATTATCGGAAACTTCCGAACCGACGGCCACCTGCGTCTCCCTAATCTCGGGCTCGAGGGAAAACCACGTGCGGTGAGCCATCTGTACTGCACTCCAGCCGTAGGTGAAGAGAAACAGGAAAGAGAAGAGCCCGCTCACCAAATGTATGTTGCGAAGCCAGCGGTACATATCATCTCGTGGCAATGTAGAGAACCAGAAAGACCAGTGCCCCTGACGCCAAGGCGTAGCGA
>QHZP01000550.1 GCA_003224715.1 Acidobacteriota bacterium
GAATCGTACCCGAGTTTGTGGTCAAGTCAAAACTACGGATGATTAGATCCCGTAAGGCTCTTCCCGGATGGGGAGACTTTAGGAACGCTTCTCCGACCAAAAAGGCATCGCAGCCGACGTCTCGCAATATTCGAATGTCATCAGGGGTGTTAATTCCGCTTTCACTGACGAGAATCACGGGGTCCGGCACATGAGGGGCTAGGTGCAATGTCGTTTGAAGATCAACCTTGAAGGTTTTCAAGTCGCGGTTATTGATTCCTATGATTCGAGGTTCGCACTGCAAGGCCATCTTCAGCTCTTGCAAATTATGAACTTCCACCAACGCATCCAGGCCAACCCGATGAGCAACTTCCTGGAGTTGGAAAAGGGTTGGGTGATCGAGTGCCGCCACGATCAAAAGGATGGCATCAGCCCCGGCAGCGGCTGCTTCGTAAATCTGATAAGCGTCAAAAACAAAATCCTTACGCAGGATCGGACGGGAACAGGTCTGGCGAACTCGCTTCAGGTGTTCTAGAGACCCTTGAAAGTGATCTTCCTCAGTGAGGACTGAAATGGCTGCGGCACCATTGGATTCGTATTCGATCCCAATTTCGACTGGATCAAACTGGTCCCGCAATAAGCCTTTTGAGGGCGAGGCTTTCTTAATCTCGGCGATAAAATTCAAGCGGTCTGTTCGGTCCAGGGCATCCAGAAAAGATCGTGACGTCACGGGCTTTCCAGGCGCGTTGCGCCTTACCTCACTTTCAGACAAGGGCATGGTTTCTTTCAGATGCTCAACTCGGGCCTTTTTTTGTTCAATGATTTTTGTAAGGATACTCTCTTCCACATTTCACCCTGCAATCGTTTTTTCTCAGTAGAGAATCTAAGGCTCAGACGCCTTCTGGTTAGAGAATGCTACCAGCTTCTCCAGCTTTTCCAGAGCGCGCCGGCTTTCCAGGGACATGCGAGCCAGTGCCAGGCCGTCGTGAATTGAATCGACTCGGCCGGAGACATAAATCCCCGCTGCTGCATTGAGCAAGACTACATCTTGCTTGGCCCCATTGAGTCTCACTTCCAGAATATCTTGCAGAATCCTGCCATTTTCTGCAGTATCTCCTCCCACTAACTGCTCGATGGGGGTCCTTTGCATTCCGAAACTCTCCGGTTCCAAATACTGAGTGCGAATTTGACCTGCTTTGATCTCAGTGACTTTGGTGCGATGGGAGACTGTGATTTCGTCCAGTCCATCTTCCCCCGAAAAGATCAGCGCATGTTCACAACCGAGCAACCTGAGCACTTCAGCAAACACTTCTGTAAGATGAGGGGAGTATACTCCAATGATTTGCCGTTTTGCTCCCGCAGGATTGAGCAAGGGTCCCAGGAGATTAAAGATTGTTCTAATACCCAATTCTTTTCGCACCCTCGAGACAACTTTCATCGCTTGATGAAAGGCCGGCGCAAAGAGAAAGGTAATGCCACAACTGGCCAAACACCTTTCCAGCACATCTTTAGGCGCGTCGATCCTCACTCCTAGATTAGTTAAGACATCGGCGCTGCCGCAACGCCCTGAGATAGCCCGATTGCCATGCTTTGCCACAGGGACTCCGGCCCCCGCAATTACGAAGGCGGCTGCGGTTGATATGTTGAAAGTTCCACAGCAGTCACCCCCGGTCCCCGCTGTATCCACCAGCTGTTTCTGCTGGCGATCGAGCTTCAGGGCATAGCGACGCATAGCGCGAGCGAAGCCGGCAATCTCGTTTATGGATTCCCCCTTTGATGCCAAGGTCACAAGCAAGCCGGCGACCTGAATTTCACTGAGGTGTTGTTGGAAAATCGCTTCTAATAGGGAGTCGGCTTCATCAAGCTCCAGATCGATTCTGGCCCGGAGCTTCTTTAACGTCTCGATGTAAAGGGAGCTCGCGTTCATAGCTTCAGGAAATTTTCCAAGAGTCGCTTCCCATGAGTCGTCATAATCGACTCAGGGTGGAACTGAACACCCTCAATGGGGAATTCTCGATGGCGAAGGGCCATGATTAGCCCATCGGTCGAAGTAGCTGATATTTCTAAGCCCTTGGGGAAACTCTTACGCTCAATCATTAGTGAATGATAGCGTGTCGCCGGAAAGCGATAGGGTAATCCTTCAAAAATCGTGCGACTGTCGTGGCAAATTTCGCTGGTCTTTCCATGCATGAGATAAGGCGCGGGAACGACATTCCCGCCGAAGGCCTGGCCAATAGCCTGGTGTCCCAGGCAAACACCCAGGATAGGCTTTTTGCCTCCAAAATGCTTAATCAGTTTCAAGGTAATGCCAGCCTGATCCGGTGTTCCTGGGCCCGGGGAGATCACGATTCGGTCTGGATTCAGGCTTTCAATTTCGGAGATCGTGATCTTATCATTGCGGTGAACCGCCAGGTCTTGACCCAGTTCACCCAAATATTGCACGAGATTATAAGTAAACGAATCATAGTTATCGATTACCAGGATCATACCTGCCTCAATCGGTCCGGTCGTCTGCTGTTGCTGGGAAATGAGCTATCCAGGTCGGGGGGCCACTGGCCCCTCACAATGTTGAAATCAAAAGCCCGTCTCTGCCAATTCCACTGCCTTTACCAGTGCGCGAGACTTATTAATCGTCTCCTGAAACTCTTTCTCAGGTACGGAATCGGCGACAATCCCACCGCCAGCCTGAATGTAAGCCTTGCCGTTCTTTACCACCAGAGTTCGAATGGCAATGCAGGAATCCAAGTTTCCGGAAAAATCCAAATAGAGGATAGCACCGGCATAGACGCCACGCTTGTTAGGCTCCAATTCATCGATGATTTGCATAGCGCGAACTTTAGGCGCGCCAGTAACGGTACCCGCGGGAAAGCAGGCCATTAAGGCATCGAACCGGTCCACCTTCTGCCGAAGCCGCCCGCGCAAACCGGATACCAGATGCATGACGTGGGAATACTTTTCCACAAACATCAAGTCGACCACTTCGACACTTCCAAATTCACAAACCTTGCCTAAGTCATTACGGCCCAAGTCCACGAGCATGATGTGTTCCGCCTTTTCCTTCTCATCTGCTTTGAGTTCCTCGGCCAGCAAAGCATCTTCATCATCGCCCGTGCCGCGCGGTCGGGTGCCGGCAATGGGGCGATAGTATGCCGTCCCGTCGACGATTTTTACTAACATTTCANNNNAAAGATCTTTCAACTTTAAATAAAACATATAAGGCGAAGGATTAACGATACGGAGCGCTCGGTAAATATTGAAAGGGGCGGATGTGATGCTGGCAGTAAAACGTTGGGAAAGGACAATCTGAAAAATGTCCCCTGCCTTGATATACTCTTTTCCCTTCTCCACTGCCTTCAAATAGTCTGACTTGGAGAAATTAGATTTGATTGTGATTTTGTCGGCACTGGAAAAACCAAACTCCGGAATGCGAGCTGGTCGGTTAAGCATTTCTTCTAAGGACTGGATTTCCGCTAAAGCTTTTTGATATTTGGAATCCAAGTTGGTGGCCTGCTCATCCAAGATGCAATTGGAAATAATTAGAATCTGCTGGCGAACATGGTCGAAGGCCAGCAAGCTGGAAAAAAACATCATCACGGAATCATCCAGCTGCAGATCATCCTCGCCCTTTTGCGGGATATCTTCCACCCAGCGCACAGTATCGTAAGCAAAATACCCGACTGCCCCACCAGCAAAGGGTGGCAGCCCCGGAACCTTGACAGACTTATATCGCTCGGTGATTTTCCTCATCACATCGAGTAACCGACCTTTTCGCTTGATCGGCTCAGCCCCTCGGATAATCTCCACCACGTCCCCCCTGGCCCGGATAGTCAAATAGGGATTGCAGCCTAGAAACGAATAGCGGGCGATTTTTTCGCCTCCCTCGACACTCTCCAAAAGAAAGGCATAAGGCATGTCCGATTCAATCTTGAGATAAGCAAGCACTGGTGTGAGCAGGTCTGCAGTGACTGCTTTGAAAACAGGAATGATGTTGCCTTGCTTACTGAGTTCGACAAACTCGTGAAAGGTCGGTGTTACCATTAAATGATTTTGAGACAACTTTAGTTGTTTGGCTTCCCCGCTCTATGCGATCTCTTTTCCAGTTCAGCCAGAACCGCTTCAACTTCCAGACCTTCGTTGATGAACAGCACCAACAGATGATACAGAAGGTCCGCCGATTCAGAGGCCAATTCCGCCCTGGCCTTATTCTTTGCTGCAATGATCGTCTCTGCCGATTCCTCGCCGATTTTCTTAAGAATCTTGTCGATCCCTTTTGAAAAAAGATAAGTAGTATACGATCCTTCTGGCATTTCGGCCTTACGGCTTTTGATGACGCGTGTGAGTCTTTCCAAGATTTCAGAAAAAGAGCGACCCTGCAAGAGTTCTGGATTAGAAAGGCTGCCATCCGCTCCAGCCGAAAATACTTCTGTGAAAAAGCAGCTCTCAGCACCGGTGTGACAGGCCGGGCCTTGCGGTTCGACCCACACGAGCAACGCGTCTCCATCACAATCGACCTCAAGGCGACGAATCCTTTGGACGTGACCGGACGTTTCTCCTTTGTGCCAAACCTTTTGTCGACTCCGACTCCAAAAATAAGTCTGCAATTCTTTCAAGGATAGCTCGACGGTCTCGCGACTCATGTAAGCCACACTGAGTACCCGGCGCGTAGAAACATCTTGAACTATGGCGGGAATTAGGCCATGTTCATCAAATTTGAGCTTGGCAATGATCTCTGCTGTGTTAATTCCACTCATGATTTGTCTTACCGAAATTATGCATCGCGTCGCATGCCCCTGCGCCGCTCCCCCGACGGGGGCGACGGGAGACTATTTCCTGTTTCATAACCTCGCTCTCCCAAGGACAGGAGAGTGAACGGTTGATAAGCGTTCACAAGGGCGTGTCAGGGGCAGAACTCACATCATTCTGGCATAATTTGGACCATCTAGGGTTTACCTCGTGGCGACGAAGTTCAAAACTTTGGTCAAGTTTGTTAACCTGCCGTCCCCTCACCCCCGAACCCTCTGTCATTGGGAGAGGGGTGAACGCTTGATAAGGGTTCACCAAGCCGGGTGAGGGGTTAGCTGCTTCAGCAGACCTGCCCCTTGGCAGTCGGGAGTTGCTGGATACACCTTGCAAAATCTAACGAACCAGGACACCTCGTTGCCGTAGATACCTCTTGGCCTCTTGAATCGTATAGGTACCAAAATGAAAAATAGAAGCAGCCAGAGCCGCACTGGCACCTCCGTGGGTTAACCCCTCGTAGATGTGTTCCAGATTGCCCACTCCGCCGGACGCGATCACGGGAATTCGAGCCCTTGAGGTAACCGCCTTCAACAACTCCAGATCGTATCCGTCCTTGGTGCCATCACGGTCCATGCTAGTCAGAAGGATTTCTCCCGCGCCCAAATTTTCCACTCGTTTAGCCCATTCCAGGACCTCCATCCCTGTCGGCGTGCGACCCCCGTGGACGTACACTTCCCAGGAGCATCCATTAGATTCCGGTATCGGTCTTCGTCGCTTCGCATCTATGGCTACAACAATACATTGAGTGCCAAACTTTTCAGCGCCA
>QHZP01000551.1 GCA_003224715.1 Acidobacteriota bacterium
GACGGCAGTCCTTCTACTTCCGGCACGAAATGTTGTCCCGGAGGGATCAGTAGCGTGTGCTGTCTTCCCACCATGGTCGGCTGCAATTCGTACCAGCATTCCGCGACAATTATCGACCTCCTCGACACCGCTGCCTGCTGTGATTGCACCACAGCGGTATTATCGCAGCCATTTTTTTAGAGGAATGGGAATTGCTTCCGAATATTCGAATAACTTGACAGCAGCAGCCATGAGTTCAGAGCTGGTAACTACGCAGCCGGCTAGCCTGCCGGAAGTAGTGAGCAAACTGAAAACCGCCTTAAGGCTGAAGAGCCTGGAAATTGAAATCCTGCATCAGATCAGCCAGGCCATCAGTGGTAACCTCAATCTGGAAGAAGTATTACACCACATCATTGAACTGGTGACCCAGGTCACCAAAGGAGATTCATGCCTGCTCTATCTCCTGGACAAAATCAACGAAGAACTGGTTCTACGGGCATCCAAAAACCCGCATCCTAAAATTATCGGGCGAATCAAGGTCAAGCTCAGCCATACAAAAAGATGCCAGCAATGATCCACGCTTCAAGTTCTTTCACAATCTTCCGGAGGACCGCTACCAGGCTTTTCTCTCTGTTCCCGTTATCACCAAAAACGAAGTGATCGGCGTTATTAACGTCCAACATCGTCGTCCTCACCGACACACTGCCAGTGAAAAGACTTTGCTGATGACGATTGCCAACCAAGTTGGAGGAGCCATTGAAAATGCCCGGCTTTACGAAGAAACCAAGAAAAAAGCAGTACAGATTGAAACTCTCTCGAAGGTCAGCAAAACCATCACTTCCAACCATTACCTGGATGAAATGCTGCACTTGATTGTTTCCATGATGGCGGAGACCATGAATTCACCCATCTGCTCGATTATGCTCTTGGATGAGAAAAAAGAGGAGCTGATCATTAAAGCTACCCAAAGCCTGAGTCAAGCTTACTCTAAGAAACCGAATATCAAAGTTCATAAGAGTCTATTGGGGCGGGTCGTTCTGGACCGCCGGCCGCTTATCATCCGGGATGTAATCGAAGAGAAAGGTTATATGTATCCTGAATTAGCCAAACAGGCAGGTCTGCGCTCTCTTGTATCCGTTCCAATGATGATCAAAGACAATGTCATCGGGGTCTTCAATCTCTATACCGCTCAAGAACGGCAGTTCTCCCAGGAGGAAGTTCAACTTCTGTCGACCGTGGCAAACCAGGCCGCCGTGGCCATTGAAAATACCAAGCTCATGAGTGAAACCATAGCCATGCAGGACGCGCTGGAAACCCGCAAGCTGGTGGAACGCGCCAAAGGGATACTTATCCGAGAAGAAAGGATTTCAGAAGACGAAGCTTACCGCAGAATTCAGCAAAAGAGTATGAAGCTGCGCAAGTCCATGCGGGAAATTTCCGAAGCCATCATCCTGGCGGCCGAAATCAAGAAGCAGTAAGGTATTGGCAACTCATTCATTGGAATGAAGCGAAGTTATGTTAATTGAATTAGGATCCTAACGCGGCATGTGGCTGCAACCAAAAAATGCATGCCACAGAATTAAAGCTGTGAGGTAGCTTCAACAGAGAAAACCTTCTCGGACGTAGATGACCGCCGACCAACGGATTTTGCATATGAAATCCGGCAAGAAAGATTTCACGATCTTGAATCACAGAGAGGCCCGGAGGGCGCTACCAACCCCATCGGAAACAAAAAGGACAACGGCTGGTGAAGCCGATCAATCGTGGCTCCTCGGGCAGTGCGCTGAACTTCGACCCACCGGGTTTAGCGCAAATCTTGCTGAGAGTAGCCGAGGATTTTAGGGTTTTAACGCTTGACAAAGGATTCGGATTGATTATCATTGGGGTAAATTGGTATTGAGCAGTTGGTCGAAAACTATGAATTTCGTAATTTCGCCAAAGAATGACTGGAGTCATCGCTTGTCTTTGACGATGTCTCCTGACACTTCGTCTATAGCTTATCGCTTTTATTTTAGGCTTTTCTTTAGCTTCCTGTCCTACCGATGGTTCCTGGACAGGTGGGCAGGTTGAATTAGGTTACGGACAAACTGAAAAATTCGCCCAGCCCGCCACGATGGCGGGCTTTTTTATTGGTCGGACGTGCAACTCTGAACGAGTCAAAAAGGAGCATTTATGATTATTTCAATGGTTCCGAAGGCAACCAAGGAACAGATAGAACATGTATGTGAGAAGATTAAGAGTTTTGGCTACACAGCACACCCCATCTATGGAGAGGAGAGGGTTGTAATTGGCGCCATCGGTGACGGCAAGGACAAAGACCATGTGATTTCGGTGATGGAGTCGGTTCCGGGAGTGGAGTCAGTAATTCCAATTCTACAACCGTTCAAATTGGTAGGCAGAGAGCTCAAGAAGGACAAAACCATTATCAAGATCGACGGGTTCACGATCGGCGGAGACCAGTTTGTCGTCATGGCAGGTCCTTGTTCCGTAGAATATCGCGAGCAAATCCTCACCACTGCCGAAAGGGTTAAGGCTGCCGGGGCAAAGGTGTTGCGGGGAGGCGCCTACAAGCCCCGGACGTCACCCTATGATTTTCAAGGGCTCGAAGAAGAAGGATTGAAACTGCTGGCGGAGGCTCGGGAGAAAACCGGTCTCAAAATCATCACCGAAATTATTACCCCCGAGAATATCGAACTGGTAAACGACTATACCGATATCTTCCAGGTGGGAGCCCGCAATATGCAAAATTTTGCTTTGCTGAAAAAGTTGGGTAAGGTTAAAAAGCCGGTCATGTTGAAACGCGGCATGATGTCCACCCTCAAAGAATTTCTGATGTCTGCGGAATACATTGTCTCCCAAGGGAACTCCCAGGTCGTTCTCTGTGAGCGAGGCATTCGGACTTTCGAGACGTACACTCGGAATACTCTGGACATTTCAGCGGTGCCAGCGCTGCAACAGCTTTCCCACCTGCCTGTCATTGTTGATCCCAGCCACGGCACCGGTAAACGCAGTCTCATCGCTCCGGTGTCCAAAGCTGCTGTAGCTGTGGGAGCGGATGGCTTAATCGTCGAAGTGCATCCCAATCCAGAAGAAGCATACTCTGACGGACAGCAATCCTTACTTCCAGACGAATTTGAAGAGCTAATGAAAGGTGTTAAGAAATATTTGGCCGTGGAAGGGAAGTCTTTGTAGCCCGTTTGCCCAGTTGCGCCACTGATACGACGTGATAAATCAAGGTTCTGAAATGGACAGCCACAGTCACCTTACCTCGCGTCGCCAAGGGGCCCAGACGCACGATTCTTTGGCGGCTTGACCTAGCCTTAGTCTAGCCAAGATGGGATTTGATCAGTTCCTGGGACCGGAGCCCATCTTTTTGATTAACCAGAACGTGCATCATTCCCGTGGATGTGGGAGCTTTCACCTGATTTGGTTTTTCCACCACACAAAGAATTCCGTTCTTCTCCAGTAATTCTTTAATCTTCTTTGCCTCATCCGAGTTCTGAGCTGCTTTGATTAGAACGAGGTTCTCTTCCTGGGAGTCATACAAACTTGGATCTACTAATTCTTCGACTAAATCAACCAGACATTCGGGGCAGCGACGAATTCCCACCCGAAATTCCGCGCCGCATTCTGGGCAATAAGCCATGCGTCCTCCGACCGCTTGGGAAAAAAGTTGTGCCTCTCATAATCGGCATTGATAGGTGAACTCTTGAGCCTATTTTCTACGTGTCGCGTCTTTTTTGCAACA
>QHZP01000136.1:0-9248 GCA_003224715.1 Acidobacteriota bacterium
TGCGACAGAGAGGATTCATTTGGCTCGAGGTAGAGACCAACCGTTTAGTCCGGATTGCTGCCAGGCAGCTAAGACTTCCCAGGGGCTGCCGCGCTTATGAGTACCGGGTCGATTTCTCAACTCAGAGGTTGTTCGATAAAGAACTCTCGCTCCCAACCCATACGGAGCTCAAAGTAGAATTGAATGATAAAGGCTATCAGGTGGACCAACACTATGGGCAATTTCAACCCAGTTAGATGCTATGACTCACGGGTTGCTTTTGGGGAGCGGGTTTTCGGTCAAAGAGAGAGGAAAAACAAAGCCACCCTAAAGGGAAGAGCACCAGCGAATAGGTGAGGAGCTTTCCATATTTCCCGTCAGGACCATAGGGTTCAGTCATTTCATGGAGAAAGTCGCTGTTTGGAAATACCGAAGCTTCAGCCAGTTCGTGGAAAGCATAAATCGACAGTTGCACCACGAAAATCATCAGGAAAATGGCAGTCACCTGAAAGAACTTGGAAAGGTTGATCCTGTGTCCAAATCTTGTCCATAACACCGCGAGTATGGCGGCGGCGGCGATGCCTAAGAGACATCCAATCAGGATTGGCCGCGTGGCCACCTGAAACATCAACGAACCGAGCATGAGGGCGGTTTCAATTCCCTCCCGGCTGATCATTAATACAGTAAACAGAAAAACTGCAAAGTACGCCCCAGTGCCATCCTTTTTGGAGGAAGCTATCTCCAGCCGATTTTCAATTCCTTTCTTGATCGTGCGCGCGGTGCGCCACATGTGCACGGTGAGCGAGCCGACAAAGCCCGCCGAGAGGAGCGATAAGAATCCTTCCCAGAGGGACTGGTTGAAAGTCACTCGATAAAGCCCAATCCCTGCCAACGCACTGAACCCTACGGAGCTGACAATCCCCCAATGCACGGCAGATTCAAGCCGTTTGCGATTGGTTTTCCTCAGAAACGCGATGCATAGACCTACAATCAGAAACGCTTCCATGCCTTCCCTGAAGGTAATCACAAAGCCCTGCAACACTGGTCGCCTCCTAAAAAGCGAATTCCTCTGTCAAAACCGCTCATTTGTATAAGGCAATCCTTCCGACCCATCGCTCCTCAGACATTGTACGAAAATCTAGATGAAAATGAAAGTCAAGTTCATTCGGGCACGTACTGGTGTGTGACTTAGAAGGGCCGCCAAGCGGTTTCCAGTGGTAGGTTCTCTTTTTAGAAACGCAGTCTAAAACTGAGTTGCAGCCGGCGTGGGGCGTGGGCGGCCACTGCCTGACCGAAAAAAGGCGAGCTCAGATTTCCGACGAAGGAAGTGTAGTTAACCCGGTTGAGCACCTTAAAGGCATCGAGACCGATGGTGGCAACCGGGCCGCTGTCTTTCTTGGATTCTGACAAAAAGAAATCGCGGGACCAGCGCAGGTCCAGGTTCGAATGTCCCGGGGCCTGCAAGGTGTTTCTTCCGATACCGGCAGGACGGTCGTTCGCCAAGCCGTCGTGATTGTCGTCGCGGCCCGTAATGCGGTCCAATTCCAACGAGAAAGCTGCTGGGTGTGCGACAAAATTTGAGGGTAATGACAGAGGCAATGAGCCTCGTAGAGGCGAAATATTTATAGTTCACAGGCCCAAAAAAATAGCTCCGTAGGAGCGTCATGACGCCCCGCTGGGGCTTGAAGCGTCAGGAGCTTGGCGCCTCTCTACAAAGATGACGCCTCTACGAGGCTCCCTTCGCTTCAAGCCGCATAGGCCTGCATTTCAGGAAATAACCCACAAATTTGTCGCACCTCCAATCTTGCTTGGTGTCTTTACAGAGTCTGAGCCTGAGAGGTACTATGGTGACTGCATGAAAGCCTCAACCTTCAGAGATCCGAGACGACGGCCAGCTTTGCTGGCCCTCGCTGCAGCACTTGCGGGTGGGCTCTTGCTGTTAGCGGTCGCGCTCCTCATAGGGGGTTGGCAGACTCTATTCAACCGGAGGTTTCATCAGGCCATGCCCAGGAAAGACAACATATACGAATTGCCCAAAAATTTGCCGGTGCCAGTGGATGACGGTGCCTGCGACCACCTGACAGGTTTTCAACTTCCCTCTGCCCTGATGCTATCTACGGCAGATCGCCAGGTGGATTTGTCAAGCCTGGCGGGCAGAACGGTCGTTTACTGTTACCCGCGGACGGGCCGGCCAGGCCAGGAGCTCCCCAAGGGATGGAATGACATCCCCGGAGCGCGGGGATGTACGCCGCAGTCCTGTGCCTTCCGAGATCATTACCAACAGCTTCAGTCACTGGGAGTGAGGGTGTTTGGCCTCAGCACGCAAGACACAACCTATCAACGAGAGGCTGTGCAGAGGCTGCACCTGCCCTTTGAATTACTCAGTGACTCCGAGCTGGCCTTCACACGCGCCTTACGTTTACCCACGTTTCAAGTGGAAGGGATGGTCCTGATCAAGCGGCTGACGCTTATCATCGACGGCGGGAGAATCACAAAGGTTTTCTATCCGGTGTTTCCACCAGACAAGAATGCGACCGAAGTCATTCAGTGGTTATCGGTTCACCCTTCAGGCACTGGATAGGCCTCGAGGTTAACCGGATCGATTGCTTGCAAAACCGTCATCCTGCTCTTGCTCGTGCTTGATTCGTCGCCAGAAAACTGAGCAAGAGCACGAGGAAGAGCACGGACATGAAATCCATCACCGTCCCGAGGGTTTTGATCTGATTCCCTGTCTAGAACGTCTAGTGAATCGTCAACCCGAGGAGGCCGAATGTCTAACGTAAACTTCTTTGCTGGGGTCGATCTCGGCGCTACGAAAATTAATGTCACTCTCCTGGGTGATGACAGGGTGTTCCGTATCGCCGAAATGCTGGAAACGCCGGCCCTGGTGGAGCAGGGACCCGACGTGACTCTCAAGCAGATGGAGACGGCCATCCGCCTGGCCGCCGATGTCTCTGGTGTCGTGATGAGCAGCATCAAAGCCGTCGGTCTCGACACGCCAGGACCGGCCAGCACTGATGGTGTGATCTCAGCCCAAGGCTCGACCAACTTTGGAAACACAGGTTGGGCGCGGTTTCCCATTCGAGACGCCTTCCAGCAGACCGTCGGCCTCCCTACCGTGTACGCAAACGATGGGAATGCCGCGGCACTCCACTGTCACCGGGAGAAATTCGGCCAGGATAGCAAATTCTCTTCGCTGACCGCCGCAGTCGGAACCGGTCTTGGCGGAGGAATCGTAGTGAACGGGCAACTCGTGGTCGGAGCGACCGGCTTCGCCGCAGAGGTTGGTCACGTCGTTCTACCCACCCACGGCCTCCTGGAGCCTGACCAGCCGAACCCCAAGTGCAACTGCGGACGCGCGGGAGACGCGGAGGCGTGGGCCTCTCTCACCGGCATCCGAAATAACCTGCTGCCGTATTACCTTGAAAAGTATCCGGATCACCCGCTTTGGCAAGTGGAGGAAGGTGGCGAACGAGCGAAACAGGTCCGGTCTTTCGGCGAGAGCGGTGATGAAATGGCACGGCGGATCTTCAAAAAGCAAGCCGTCGCCCTGGGCGTGCTGTTCGATATCGCCATGCAATTCCTCGACCTGGATGCGTTTTTCGTTGGAGGAGGAGTTATGCAGACGAACCTGGAGTTTCGAGAGTGGTTTCTCCGGACGATTCGCGAACACCTGCCCCTGCGGGATGAACAAAGAGGAGTGAGCGTGGAGGTTGCTCCTGACGGCGACATGGCCGGAGCGCGCGGAGCAGCCCGGCTGGCGCTTGAATCGTGGCGTGCTGGTTAGACCTCTCTGGGGCAGCAAAATTCCTGATTGGTTTTTCCAGGACTTTTCCTCGACATGGACGAGTGTCTGCGGGCTTCAAGTTTTTCATCAAGCGTGAGTCCTGCGCGTAAACCACATTTCATAGCTCTACTGACTCTTCCTTGTTACAATGGTCATAAGGATTCGGAGGAGGTTTTGGTGGCCATCGAAAGCAAATTGATCACCTACAAAGACTATTTGTTATTGCCGGAACTCAATCGGCGTTACGAAATCATCGACGGAGAGCTACAAATGACCCCTTCACCAACCAAGCGCCATCAAAAGCTTGTTCTCCGAATTGCCACGTTGTTGGAATCGTTTGTCTCCGAACGAAACCTCGGCGAAGTGCTACCTGCCCCCATGGATGTCCTTATTGAGAAGGACCCCAAACTGCGGACCAGACAACCTGACATACTGTATTTGAGCAAGAAAGCTGGAGACATTTCCTCCGATGAGGACAGCAACTTTATCGTCACAGCTCCCAATTTGGTTGTCGAGATACTATCCTCCAGCGATTCGCGCCGTAAAATTAGAGAGAAATTGAATGATTACCACAGAATCGCCATCAGCGAATGTTGGCTTGTCAGCCCTGAAGCAGAGACTGTTGAAGTTCTCGATTTGCCAAGTGACGAAATAAGGACCGTTGCCCTTTACAGCATTGGTGGTCATGTGAACTCGAAAGTGCTCCCTGGTTTTTCTCTTTCGGTAAACCAGATTTTCAGGTAAATCATCCTTAAAGCAGGGGGCCTGACGGTGCCCTGGAGTCATTTACCGGTGGTTTCTCAAACTCTATGCCCTGCCTCTCTCGGCAGGACGATGATTTGAAGCCAGAGTTCCAGAGAAGATCCACTGGTGGCATTCTCATCTGGCTCTCAATCCATACAAGGGGCCTGCAGCACAATTCCCCATTTTACCCGACCAAATAAAGAGAATCAGCGTCTAATAGCAGTGAGATATCCACCGCCGAACGGGTGGATTGAGGAGTGGGGCTGCCTCAAAGACACAACCTTCTGAGTCATCGCGACGTCTCACGAAAAACACTTACTTTTGCAACCTTGTTTCGGTAGGATACACATACTCCGTGGTCAATGGAACAGTGGCGATCTGTTGACCCAACTTTTGTTTCCCGCTGCCCTGAATCCCTGAAGCGATACAACTCCGCTACGCAGTCCGCATCCTTACCAAATCACCCGTGTTTGCTACAGTAGCTCTTCTCTCCCTCGCCTTAGGGATCGGGGCGAATACGGCCATCTTTACTTTGTTGGACCAGGTTCTGCTGCGCCTCCTCCCAGTGAAGGATCCTGAACAACTGGTTCTGCTCACGTCGGTGGGCGCCCATTATGGCAGCAACACCGGCGCTAATGCGTTCTCCTATCCGATGTACAAGGACTTCCGAGACCGCAACCAGGTGTTCAGCGGTCTCCTTGGTCGTTTTGGGCTGCCGTTGAGCCTGGGTTACAAGGGTCGGACGGAGCGCACGGAGGGAGAGTTAGTGTCCGGGAATTATTTCGAGGCGTTGGGCGTGAAGGCTGCGATCGGACGTACCTTCAGTCCCGAGGATGACCGCCTCCCCGGGGCGCACCCCTTGGTCGTCCTGAGCTACGACTTCTGGGTCAATCGTTTTGCCGCCGATCCCAGTGTCTTGAACCAAACAATTACCGTCAATGGGTATCCTCTCACGATCATTGGAGTCAGTCAGAAAGGCTTTGACGGCATCGAGCTCGGGTACTCCCCCAAGCTCCGCATCCCCATCATGATGAACCGCCAGATGATGCCTGTGTGGAGCGAGGAGTACAACCTGGACAATCGCCGGGGTCGCTGGGTCAATGTCTTTGGCCGCTTGAAGCCGGGAGTCACGCGAGAGCAGGCCAAAGCTTCATTGCAGCCTCTCTTTCATTCGATTTTGGAAATGGAGGTCCAGGAGAAAGAGTTCGCCAGGGCCACGGCCTATACCAAGGATCAGTTTCTGAAATCTACGATTGATGTCCTCCCTGGAGCTCGAGGGCGGTCCTCGCTGCGCGAGCAGTTCTCGACGCCGCTATGGGTGTTGATGGCACTGGTCGGCTTGGTCCTTCTGATTGCTTGCGCCAATGTCGCCAACCTTTTGCTGGCTCGAGCGATTGGACGCGAAAAGGAGATTGCGATCCGGTTGGCGCTAGGGGCCGGGCGGAGTCGCATCGTGCGGCAGCTCATGGTGGAGAGCCTGCTGCTCTCGGCTCTTGGCGGCGCCTCCGGCTTGCTGGTCGCCGTCTGGGCCAACCGATTGCTCATCAAGTTTCTTCCGACAGGCGATGCACCGATAAGTCTTTCCACCAGGCTGGATCTGCGCATTCTTGCTTTTACACTGCTTGTTTCGCTCCTGACGGGCATTCTCTTCGGGCTGGCGCCGGCGCTGCAGTCGACACGGCTCAATTTGACCCCAACCCTGAAAGAACAAGCTGGGGCTGTCATTGCTAGTACTCATGTGCGTTTTCGCAAGTTGCTGGTTATTCTACAAGTCTTCCTATCCCTGCTGCTGTTGATTGGCGCAGGTCTCTTCATCCGGTCACTGCAGAACCTGAAGGCCCTCGACCCCGGCTTTCGAACTCATAATGTGATGGCCTTTTCTCTCGATCCTGCCCTCAACGGTTACCCCAAGGAGCGAGGCCAGCTTTTCTATCGTGAACTTACCGAACGATTGGGCGCGCTTCCCGGGGTCGAGTCAGCAGCCTTAGCGCTGGTGCGCGTCCTGGATGACAATGAATGGGACAGGAGCATTTCCGTGGAGGGCTACGAGCCCAAGCCGGGCGAAAATATGAACCCGTACTTCAACGCGGTCTCGCCTGGTTATTTTTCCACTTTGAGTATTCCACTGCTCGTAGGCAGAGATTTCTTACCCACCGACCAGTCCGGCCAAAGGTCGCAATCGTGAATGAAAAATTTGCCCGTGCCTACTTCGATGACCGGAACCCTGTTGGCCACCGAATGGGATTCGGGGGCGACCCGGGCACCAAAACAGATATTGAAATCATTGGCGTCATCAGGGACGCCAAATACATGAACCTGCGGGAAGAAATTCGGCAACAGGTGTTTGTTCCCTGCCAGCAGCAGGATTGGGTCATCGAGATGACCGCTTATGTGCGAACTCAATTAGATTCGGACCAGATGTACGCCGCCATTCGTAGAACGGTTCGTGAACTGGACTCCAACCTGCCGATCTTTTCCTTGCGCACCTTGGAAGTACAGCTGGATAGATCGTTGGCTACTGAACGTTTGATCGCCATCCTGGCCGCCATCTTTGGCTTGCTGGCCACGTTGCTGGCAGCCATGGGTCTCTATGGCGTGATGGCCTACAACGTAGCCCGGCGGACCCGTGAGATTGGGATACGCATGGCACTGGGCGCTCTCGGCCGCAATGTGACGTGGCTTATCATGAAGGAAGTGCTCTTACTGGTGGGCACTGGCGTAGCTTTTGCTCTGCCCGCGGCCTGGGCTTTGACGCGCCTGGTGCAGGGTCAGCTCTACGGCATCACGCCGAACGACCCGCTTAACATGGCCGCCGCCAGCCTCGGGCTGGCCCTGGTAGCCTTGTTGGCCGGTTATATTCCGGCCCTTCGCGCTACCCGCATCGACCCGATCCGGGCGTTAAGATATGAATAAATGATCCGTGAAGAAGTGTCTGATGCCCGATCAGGATGCTCCATCAAATCCACCGCAGTCCGCGGTTGAGGCATTGTGATACACTTCCTCTGATTGGAGGTTGCGAATATGAGCTGGACCATTTTGAGACGAAGCGGCTTCTTCAGCCTCGCATTGGCAGTGTTTGGATGCTTTTCTGAAAATCCCCTCTGGGGAGGGGTAGAAGGCGCCTTCGGGGTGGGTCCTTTCGCTTCGGGACAACCCACCCCTGCACCGCTGAAGCTGTCAAAAAATTCGAACGACCCCCTCACCCGCCCTTCGGGCACCCTCTCCCCCAGTGGGGGCGAGGGGGTTAAATCCAACGTTTACTTTCCCCTCGCCCTAACGGGGAGAGGGGACAGGGGTGAGGGAACGAGTGCAATCCTCTCGGTAGCTGATTTTTTTATACGTCCTCTCCCGTCGAGTGAAATAATTTTCATCCATCCTGGTGGTGCTGCCTCCCAGCATGACGACTCGCGAGCAACAAAATCCGAGAGCCAACGCTGGAGTCGCGGATATTTAGGCGAACTGGAAGAACGAACCAGGGAATTTCAGAAGCAAATGGAAGAATGGGCCAGGCAATTTGAAAGGGAGTTTTGCAACCCAGAAAAACAAGGCTGGTTGCGGCAGTTCGAGGAGCGCTCCCAGGAGCTTCGGAAGGAAATGGAGCAAAAGGCTGAAGAACTGCAAAGGCGATTCCAAAGTCGGCAGTGGCAGGAGCAGTTGCGCCAACTTGAGGATCAAGCCAGGAAACTTCAGAAGCAGACGGAGGAGTGGGCCAACGAACTTCAAAGACGCTTCCAGAGTCCTGAGTGGCAGAAACACTTGCGCCAGCTTGAAGAGCGCGCCAGGGAGTTCGAAAGGCGCATGCAGGAAAGAGTCATTCAATGATTCGCCGCTTTAGTGAGTATTACCGAGCGCCGAAGCAATCACCATCGCACGAAGCAATCCGGAAAAGCCGGCCTGGAGACCTGAAGAAAGGGTGATGTCCTGGATTTGTAGCTTCCGGGGATCACCGTTCTGCGGTTGGCGAATCTTCGTAGGGGCTTGACCTCGACGTCCAGAGGATCCTCACCAGGGTTAGCCAGGATCAAGTTGGTTCGGAACGCGGTGTCCTCCCGAACTCCACCAATACTTTGAGGAAGGCCGCTGACGATGAGATCGGAGGCAGCTGCAGCAGGGACACCCTGCCCATAGGTGCCGCCCGAAGCAACCGAAGTCGAAGTCTGGCTCATGACGGTCAGAGTTGGAGTCGCCGAGGTTATCCGAATGGCCCCAAACCCTTCAGACAAACCAAAGACTGAGTCCAGGACGTCGGGATAGGTCACCGATTGGCCGCGGTCAAGCGTGAAGCTTTTTTCTGTACCTGTGCGCCCATCTCGATTGTTTCCCAGAAATTTTAGTGTGAAGGCAGCGGCGGCACTACCGGTGTTCGAGACTGTGAGGTCAGTGCTAAAAAAGGACCCGCGCAATCCGGGAGCGCGAGCGCTGGAAGGAAGCAGCCAGGAAGTGACCTGCGGAGTCGGTGGGACCAAGGCTCCATGGTCAATCTTCTTGACCTGGGAATTAAGGGAATCGATAAAGTAAAGGTTTCCGGCCGTCGGGGATCGAGGTAATGATGATAGCGGCGGTCATGTACGCCGGTCACGGCAACTCCTCGCTGGCGCGGGATGCCATGTTTGCCGTTGTGATGATCGTGCTAAACGGGATGGTCGGCCTTTCGCTGCTCCTAGGGGGGCTGCGTTATCACGAACAGACATACAACCTTCAGGGAGCTAACGCCTTCCTGGCTGTGATCGTGCCGCTG
>QHZP01000136.1:9274-20815 GCA_003224715.1 Acidobacteriota bacterium
CCAGGCCCAACCTTCTCGACGCTGCAGGCCACCTTCCTCATCGTCATGTCGCTTGGGTTATATGGTGTGTTTCTCGCGATCCAGAACTTGCGGCACCGGGACTACTTCGTTGCTCCCCGGCCTGCTAAAACCGTGGATGGCCAAAGCGCTGAAGGTCATGCTGACCATAGGGCTCGGTCGGTCGCGTACCACCTGCCGCTGCTGCTCGCTTATCTATTGCCCCTGGTCTTTCTCTCCAAGCAGCTGGCGGTCCCCATCAACTACGGCATTCGCGTGTTGGATGCTCCACCAGCCCTAGGTGGGTTTCTGGTGGCGGTGCTCATCCTGGCTCCGGAGTCCCTGGGCGCAGCTCGGGCGGCGCTGACGAACCAGCTCCAGCGGTCCGTGAACATCCTGCTGGGGTCCGTATTGGCGACCATAACCCTAACCATCCCGGCTGTGCTACCATTGGATTTATTACGGGCCAAACCATCATCCTTGGGCTCGACGCCGTTGATACGATCTTGTTGCTCCTGACCTTGGGGGTGAGCACGCTGACCTTCGCCAGCGCCCGGACCAATGTGTTGCTCGGTGCCGTACACTTATTGTTGTTTCTTGCATATCTCATGCTTATCTTTGAGAAATAACGGCGAAGGATCACCTGAAGAAATAGGAGGGGCGTGACATTAAATGCGCGTCAATGCTAACGTGCCGGAGTTCAGGTTGAAGATAGCTGGTGACGCATCAAGCGGAGGGAAAGTAATGCCGGAAGCACTAGCGTTTTGATACGACTGATTGTATATCTAGACTTCGCCGTCATCCTGATTCTGGACTGTGCCATTCTTTTCGAAATTCCCAGTTCTGATTTTCTTTCTGTCGATCCTCGGACTTGTCAGCGCCCAGGGGAAAGAGCCACCCAAAGATAACGACAGCGAGCGACAGACATTCCGTCTGGACGTCAATTTGGTCACCATTGGTGTCCGTGTAACCGACCGGAAGAGTCGTGAGGTCCGTGGGCTCACTGCGGGTGAGTTTTCGATTTATGAAGAGGGCAAGCTTCAAAGGCTCTCGTTCTTCTCCGAAGAAGAGCAACCCGTTAGCCTGGTGATCCTATTGGACAAGAGCGGCAGTATGGGCGAAAGTGGCAAGATGGGCCAGGCCAAGGTTGCAGCGCTTTCACTGCTGGGTGCCGGCCACGCCATGAATGAGATTTGCTATATGACCTTCCATCATGAAGTGTTCAGAGTCGTTGATTTCACCGCGGATCGCGAGCATGTTAGAGCTGCTGTTAACAATACATTTGGTGAAAGGGGAGGATCCAGCCCCTATGATGGCATCGTGGAAGCACTGAATCAATTGAGCCGGGCTAAACATTCACGGCAAGCGCTGGTCATGATTACCGACGGAGCCGATCAGCATAGCGGTCATAATCTCGATGAGGTCATCCAGGCTGTTCAGGTCTCACAGGCTCAGGTTTATCTCATCGGATATTTCAGTCCGGCTGAAGATGAAATCTTTCGCCGGAGCGGGAAAACGGTGACCCTGATCAGCGGACAGGAGATTGACAATCCACGATTCGTTTTTAAGCGTCTGGCTGAAGAATCTGGAGCCGAATGTTTCTTTCCCAAGTCTGAATCTGACCTGAAACAGGCAATTGAAACGATCGTGAGAGACCTTCAGCACCAATATACTCTGGCTTATTATCAATCGCAGTCGAACCGGGACCCGGGTTATCGCCATATCAAAGTAAGAATAAGCCGCGGTGGGGTTAGGGTCCGTGCCAGGAACGGCTACAGACTTTCGGACAGTCCTGAGGAAATGGCTCGAAGGCTGAAGACGGCAGCAGTTGAACAGAGCTCTGGTCAAACCAGCCAACTACGTGTCAGACCCTTTGAAAGTAAAGTGGAACAAAAAGATGGTCGCGTCATCTATAGAGAGGACTTCTCCAGTTCAACCAGTGGCTGGCCTAATAAGGCAGGTTTCTCTTACGATCAAGGTGAATATCATATCTCTGAGGAAGGTACAATTGCCGCCAATGGTCCCTGGTTGACAAATATCCGCGCTCATGTGACCGTCCAGCTAAAGACGGGTGAGTCCAAAGGAAATAAACGCCAGGAGATTGTAACTATTGGAACGCCAGGATCGGCCGGTCTGAGTCCTATCCAGGGGGGAGAGCCTCTTCCCGGAGCCGGGCCAGTGTTCCGACTCAACGAGCGAGGTTACTATGCTTTTTTGATCAGCCCTTTTTCGGGATCGCCACACCTTTACTTCAAGCTGATCAGAAAAGACATTCACTCAAACAAAACGATAGATATACTTCCATGGACGCCTGGATCGGTTCCGCAGCTAAGCCAGACCGAGCAAAAGAAATTGAGTGTTACCTGTCAGGGAGACTTCATCCAACTATATGTGAACGATCAATTGGCGGCTACCGTCCATGAAGAGACTCTTAAGGATGGGATTATAGGTATGGTACTCTTCGGAAAAGGTCACGCGATATTTGATGATTTAGTTGTTGAAGAGATCCAGTGAGATTACCCCGCAGAGGACTGCGAAAGAGTGGGGATCGTCGTAAGACCAGTTTGAACGCTGACTCTTCGCCAACCAGAGGATCCGCTTCTTCCCCACGCGCCGGGCTGCTTGGCCAGTCAGACGTCAGCCATTGCAGGTTCTCTGCGCCTCGATCGACTTGAGAGAACTGCAAGACTATTTTCCGCAAATAGCTTGACTAGGCCGTTCCTGACCGCTTAGATTGAATTGGCCGACCCCTTCAGGGGCTCGTAGTTAGGGAGCCTGGATTTTCCGTGTTATTAGGGTTGTTATGAAAATACTGACTGCTTCCCAGATGCGTGAAGTGGATCTGTCAACTACGGAACGATACGGAATTCCGAGTGGGCTGCTCATGGAAAACGCCGGAAGCGGTCTCGTTCAGGAAATGGAAAAGCACTTCGGAGACTTAAGAGTCCATTCAATCGCGGTTCTTTGTGGCAAGGGGAACAATGGCGGCGATGGATTTGTGGTGGCAAGACATTTAATCATGCGGGGTCATGCGCCACAAGTTTTCCTGTTTGCTCCTCCCGAAGATTTGAAAGGTGATGCTCGTACTAACTATGAGATATTGAGAAAGATGGGGCTCTCCATTCGAACCATTTTGGAAAAGGAGTTTTCCGAAGAAAAACTGGAGCAGCTCTTTAAATCGTTGAGCGCCAGCATAGTGGTTGATGGGCTTCTGGGTACCGGGATTCGCCTGCCGGTCAACGGTTTCCTGGCGAAAGTTATCCAGCAGCTAAACCAATTTCCGCATGTGGTGGCCATTGACATCCCCTCCGGTCTCGAATGCGAGTCTCTCACCTTTGAGCCAAAAAATATTGTGGCACCCTCAGCTGAGCTCACGGTTACTTTTACTGCTCCCAAGCCAGCCCATATTTTCTTCCCTGGCGCAGGTTATTCCAAAAAATGGGTGGTCATCCCGATTGGCACTCCGGCAGAATTGTTGAATGAACCACGGCTTTGGCTCAACTATGTCACTCAATCCGAAGCGGCACAGACCCTGAGAAAACTGGATCGGGCACCGGAATCTCATAAAGGGGATTTTGGCCATGTCCTCGCGATTGGCGGCTCTCTGGGAAAGACAGGTGCAGCTTGCATGACGGCGCAGTCTGCCCTGCACGTTGGAGCCGGATTGGTGACTCTGGCTGTTCCTTTGCCCTGCCTTCCGATTGTCGCCAGCCAGACATTGGAGATCATGACGGAGGCTTTAGAGGCAACCGAGGTGGGAAGTGTCTCCACCAAGGCGTTTGACTATGGAAGAATTGAAACACTTCTCAAAGGGAAAGATATTATCGGTCTGGGGCCGGGACTGGGCGCCCATCCCGAAACCACTGAATTTGTGAGACGATTGGTGCGGGAAACCCGACTCCCCATTGTTTTGGACGCAGATGGAATTAATTCCTTTGCAGGGATGGCTGAGATGTTAAATGGAAAGGATCGGATCCTCATTCTGACACCTCACCCTGGCGAATTTGCCCGCCTGCTGGGCGTCTCCACGCAAAACCTCCTCGCCAACCGGATCGAAGGGTCCAGGAAATTTGCCCAACAACAACAGGTACATTTGGTCCTCAAAGGACACCGAACACTTTACGCCTCTCCTTCGGGTCAGGTGTATGTTAATTCCAGCGGCAATCCTGGCATGGCGACCGGAGGCTCGGGTGATGTGCTCACTGGGATGATGGCAGGCCTGGTCGGTCAAGGCCTTCCCAGGAAGGTTGCCCTGGAGGAGAGCATCATTCTGTCCGTTTATCTCCATGGTTTAGCGGGTGATTTGGCCAAAGAAATTCAGGGGGATCACTCCCTGGTGGCCTCCGATATCATGGCGAACATTTCCAAGGCATTCCTTTGTCTCCGCTCACATTGCCACAATTGATTTTTGGCACTACCATCACGCGATCTCAGCAGGAAACTTTCGACCTGGGTTATGCTATTGGCCGGGCGCTGGAGTCTCCCAAAATTTTCTTCCTGGAGGGAGACCTGGGCGCCGGCAAGACGGTTTTTGCCAAGGGGTTGATTTGTGGCCTGGGTCAACCAGATCCTGACGATATCCCCAGTCCGTCTTTCACCCTTATTAACGAGTACCTGTTGCGGTTCAAAGTTTTTCACGTTGACCTGTATCGCCTGGAAACCGTCCAGGATTTGCAATCCCTCGATTTGGAGGAGATCTTGGCTGAGCCTGCCGTGATCATTGTGGAGTGGGCTGAAAAGCTGGGAAGCAAAGGGTTGGAAGATGTGATTCTTGTGAAAATCGATGACTTGGGAGGGGACAATCGAAAGATCGAAATCCAGCTCCTCATCCCGGGCGCCTTTCCCCAAACGGAACGGGGGACTCAATCAGGAGACTCTCCGCTCAATCTCTCAGAGGGGGACCGAGGGGGGAAAGAAGGGTGAGGCTGATCTTTTCCTGCCCTCAGGGGGAGGGACAGAACTGGATTCTTGTCCCTCTCAGTGGAGTTGGTGACCAAGGGGACACCCAAGGGAAGCCAGGACCGGTTCTGAGCCTTATTTAGTTGCAAAGCCGAAATGCAATATTACAAACGTCCAATCGAGTGGTGGCGCCTGAGGTTTATTGATGAAGCTCGACGCGCTGGCTTTTGGAGCCCATCCGGATGACATCGAGCTGGTAGTCAGCGGAACGCTCCTGAAACTGACCGACTTGGGTTACAACACCGGGGTGGTGGATATGGTTCGCGGAGAACTCGGAACGCGTGGCACCCCACAAATTCGCGCCCGAGAGGCTCAAGCTTCGGCCCGAATCCTAGGCCTCAAGGTAAGAGAAAATCTGAAACTAACCGACGGCCAGATTTTCGATACTCAGCCAGCGCGGCTCAAGGTGATTAGAACATTGCGAAAATATCGACCGGGCCTGGTATTCACCCATTACTGGGACGACCAGCATCCGGACCATGTGCACACTAGTCAAATTGTAACAGAAGCTTGTTATCTTTCAGGGTTGGCTAAAATCGCAACAGGGCAAGAGCGGTTTCGCCCCCAAAGAATTCTTTATTTTATGCTACCGCGTGATGTGAAGCCCTCTTTCCTTGTGGATATATCTCAGTACTTTGAGAGGAAGATGCAAGCCCTTCGTTGTTTCAGTTCCCAGCTCTATAACCCCAAGTCAAGGGGACCTCAAACTTATCTGAGCGTACCTGAATTCTTACCGGCGCTGGAAAGTTTGCATCGATATTACGGTACTCTCATTCAAAGCAAATACGCAGAAGGGTTCTACTGCAAAGAAGCTATTTCCATTGATGACCCGGTGGCATTTTTTATGAAGCGTGGGAGAATGTAGGAGAGTGAACAGGCAACTCTTACTGCGGCCTGACATCGCCAGTTTGTGGGCTTCTCGCAGTCACGAAAGGACACATTGAAAGCATGAAAATAGGAATTACCTGTTACCCGACCTATGGTGGCAGTGGGGTAGTAGCCACGGAGATGGGAAAGGAACTGGCGGCTCTCGGACATGAAATTCATTTTATCAGTTACTCTATCCCCATCAAGTTGAACAGCACGAGCGAGTTAATCCACTTCCACGAGGTGGAGATGCTAAATTACCCCCTTTTCGAGCATCCGCCTTATGCATTAGCCCTGGCGACCAAAATGGCAGAAGTGGCGACCCATCAAAACCTGGATCTGCTGCATGTGCATTACGCCATTCCCCACTCGGTGAGCGCCTATCTGGCCAAGCAGATGCTGCTGCCCAGAAGGCTTCCGGTGATCACGACCCTGCACGGCACAGACATCACGCTGGTGGGGAATGATCGGTCGTATTTGCCCATCACCAAGTTTTCCATTGAAAGGAGCGACGGTGTCACGGCGGTTTCAGTTTATTTGCGCGACCTGACATATCGTGAGTTTGAGATCAGGCGACCGATCGAGATGATTCCCAATTTTGTGAATTGCGATGTCTTTCGTCGTTCCACCAATCGAGAATTGAAAACTAAGTATGCTCCTAATGGTGAGAAAATTCTGGTTCACGTTTCTAACTTTCGCCCGGTAAAACGGGTTACCGATGTTATCGAGATCTTTGACCGGGTTCGCCAGAAGACTACTGCACGCCTGCTCATGATTGGCGATGGCCCCGAACGGTCGAGTGCCGAATGGTTGGCTAAGAGCAAGCGGTTGGGTTGCCAGGTGGTTTTCTTAGGAAAACAGGAGTCCATTGCCGAGATCTTGTCCATAGCGGATCTGATGTTGTTGCCCAGTGAGACGGAATCATTTGGACTGGTGGCGCTAGAAGCCATGGCGTGTGAAGTTCCGGTCGTTGCTTCCAATGTCGGCGGGCTTCCCGAAGTTATTCGCGATGGCCAGGATGGCTTTCTGGTAAAGCCCCACGAGGTGGACACCATGGCGCTAAAAGCCGCGGCCTTACTGGCAGACGACAGGAAACATCAGGCCATGGGTCAAAGTGCCAGGCAGCGTGCTTTGGAAAATTTCTGTTCCAGTAAGATTATTGCGCAGTACGAACAGTATTATGAGCAGGTCATCAGGAATGGAGGGTTCAATAACCCAGACAAACATTGAAGGATCGCTAGACCGCCCGGCTGCCTTTCGCTCTAATCATAACCTGAGACACCACCAGGGAATGGTTAGCCCTAACGGCCTCGCTCAAGAGGGATATTTCCGGGTGCCGAAGGCTCGTGGGTTGGGGGTTGAATTGGCCCCCTCGGTCCTTGCTCGACTGAACGTGTTGATTCAATCTATAGGAAGGTGATTTCAGGAATAGCGATGGCGAATCAATCTTCTGATGTTTTGATTATCGGTGGAGGAGTGATTGGACTGTCGTTGGCTCATCAATTGGCTTTAGAGAAGTGTTCCGTTACGCTTCTGGAAAGGGGACAGATAGGTCAGGAGGCCTCCACTGCCGGGGCAGGAATTTTGTCACCTCAAGCAGAGATGGATCAAATGAGTCCATTGACCGACCTCTGTGTTGCCAGCAGGGATCTTTATTCAAATTTTGTTCAAGAATTCATCTCGAGATCCGGGATCGATATTGAATTTTCAAAATCCGGACTCCTTTATGTCGCCTTATCAGAGGAGGAGCAAGCTGAGCTAGAAAAAAGATACCAATGGCAAATAAGGACTGGGCTGGCAGTTCAACGATTAACCGGGCAGGAGGCGCGGCGGATAGAGAGAGACCTCAGCCCCGAGGTGCGCACGGCTCTCTTCTTTCCGGAAGAAGCCTACGTGGATAATGTCAAACTCCTCGAAGCCATGACAATTGCTTGTGGGCTGCTGAAGGTTCGTCTCGTTACAGGATGTCAGGCTATTTCGGTAAAAAGCCAGGGACAAAGAGTCACGGGAGTAGATACCAACTTGGGAATGTGGCCGACGGAGAGAGCGATCATAGCCGCGGGAAGCTGGTCAAATATGATTGATGTCCCGCTCCCTCATAAAGTTCCAATTAAACCCGCTCGGGGTCAGCTCATTGCAGTTAACTGCCCAGCACTATTGCTCAAACATGTCACTTATTCTGCCAACGGATACGTTGTGCCTCGAAGGGATGGCAGGGTTTTTCTGGGAAGCACGGTGGAATGGGTCGGATACGATAAAAACGTGACACTCGAAGGATTGCATCGCATCATTTCCGGGGCTTTGGCAGTTTTCCCGCGGATGAAATCTTTTGCTTTCTCGAGCTGCTGGGCAGGACTGAGACCTTATTGTGAAGACGGAGCCCCGGTCTTAGGTCCCACTGAAATTGAAGGCTTATTTTTTGCCACCGGACATTTTCGAAATGGACTCCTACTTGCGCCCATCACTGCGAAATTAATGACTGACCTGATTGTTATCGGCAAGCCACCAAAAGTGCTGGAGTCCTTCAGCCCGGCACGATTCAAGCCAAATTAGATTACGGACCTATGGCCCGACTCTCAATTAAGTAAGACTTGTTTTCCAGTGAAACGTTAGATCCGTATGCGCTGATCATCCTTCGGACAAACCCAATACATACCACCGGGCCTGCCTTCCGATTTGATCACCTTCGTCGCTACCATTGCTGTCCCGCAGGTACGACAATACTTTCCTGTGAATTGGGCTGCCTTGTCCGCGAGACTGGCGCGGGCCGTTTTGCTTAGTTTTTCAGCCAATGAATTCTTCCTCCTTCTCTAAAATGCGCTTCTTACAAAATTGAACAATTCCTCCCAACTTTCACAGTGAAAGAGTGGCCGAAGGGGGTGGTGAATTGCTCCAAGGTTTGTCTATTAATAACCTCACGGATAAGAGAAATAGAGTTAAGGGGCAACACCTCGCCAGGAACCGGTTTTCCCAGGGGTTGACTCATACCCCCCTCGTACTTGGATCCCAAATGTATTTGTGAATTTGCAATTGAAAACGAACATTTAGATTATCCTCAAGCAACCATCCCACTACCTGTTTGGGTTCAATCTCATTGAAAACCGTCGACAGCAGAACGGGGAACCGTTCTGTTAAACGATGCTCTTCCAAGATTTTTTTGGTCCACAAATAATCTTCTCGGGTTCCGATAACGAACTTTATTTCATCGTGGGGTTGAAGCTTTTCAATATTGGCGTACAGATTACGGTCACACTCGCCACTGCTGGGACATTTCAGGTCCATGATCTTGATAACCTTGGCATTTACTTTGCCAACGTCGATACTGCCACCGGTCTCCAGTAATACGGTGTAGTCGGAATCAATTAGAGAGTTCATCAGTGGGTAGACTTCTTTTTGCAGTAGCGGCTCACCCCCTGTGATTTCTACTAACTGACAGTTGAAACGGCGTATTGCCCCAAGGACTTGATCAACAGTATAATCCTGGCCCTCATAGAATGCATATTCAGTGTCACAATAAGCGCAGCGAAGATTGCAGGAAGTCAAACGTACAAAAATACAAGGAAGCCCAGTATAGGAAGACTCGCCCTGAAGGCTGCGATAGATTTCGTTAATCTTCATCTTGTGATCCCTTGTCCGTCGTTCGCCGGTCGGAAGTTCTTTGAACGCCCCGACACCAATCCCGGACCAGGAACTAAAACGCCCTGCAGACGACTCACCACTGCCGAGATCAACTCCTGGCGCCGGTGGAGAAGCCGATGCTCATATTGTCGAGGAACCTGGGATTGTCCCTCCACTTGGGCTTCACTTTGACAAAAAGTTCCAGATAAACTTTCTTTCCCAATAGGCTCTCCATTTCTGTTCGAGCTTCTGTCCCAATGTTCTTCAATTTCATTCCCTGGCTGCCAATGATAATTTTCCTTTGCGAATCTCTTTCAACATAGATATCGCAATGAATGAGGGCCAGTTCACCTTTTTCTTCAAAGCGTGCCACCAGTACGGTGGTGGAATAGGGCAACTCTTCTGCGGTATTCAGCAATACTTTTTCGCGGACGAGTTCTCCCACCAGAAATCTTTCATGGCAATCGGTAAATTGATCCTCAGGATAAAATGCCGGTCCTTCTGGAAGATATTTGAAAATTAACTGGATTAACAACTCGAGGTTATCCCTCTTTAGAGCAGAAATCGGGACTATTTCTGCAAAATCGAACTTTTGGGAATACAGAGAGATCAACGGAAGTAACTTGTCTTTTCTTAAGACATCAATTTTGTTTAGCAATAAGATAGTTCTTAACTCACGCTCCCTAATGAAATCGACCACATATTGATCACCCGACCCAAAAAGAGTGGAGGCGTCAACAAGCACCAAGAGAAGGTCCACGCCTTCCAGAGAATCATAAACGGTCCGCATCATCCGCTTGTTAAGTTCGTGTCCCGGCTTATGAATTCCAGGAGTGTCAAGGAAGATGATTTGGCCTTGTTTTTGAGAGAGGATTCCCAGAATCTTGTGGCGAGTTGTCTGCGGCTTATCAGATACAATGGATATCTTTTCGCCAACGAGTTGGTTCAGCAGCGTAGATTTGCCGGAGTTGGGCCGGCCGAGGATGGCAACAAACCCCGACTTGTACAGATCTTCGGTCCTCATTCCTCTCCAGAATCGGCGCTCAACGCTTTGGCAGAAAGGATGTGGCTCACCAAGAGCTTGTGAATTTTTCGTCGGTCGGCTTCTTTTACCTCAAATCGGAGGCCCTGGTATTCGTACTTCTCGCCCTTGCGCGGTACTCGACCAAACACCGAATTGATGTATCCCGCAATCGTAGAGTTTTCATCGCTCTCGAGACGTATACCCAGGAGTTCTTCCACGCGCTGAATCGGCGTGTTTCCTGGAACGATATAGTTCCCGTTGGCATCCTTGGGAATCTGCATCATCTCCCCTGCCTCGTCCTCATCGTGTATTTCTCCAGCAATCTCCTCGAGAATGTCTTCAATGGTTACGAGACCGGCCACTCCGCCAAACTCATCCACCACCACAGCCATATGAGAAGCCTTGCGCTGAAGTTCTTTAAGGAGCTCAGCCACTCGTTTGGTTTCAGGAACGAATTGAATAGGACGAACCAATTTTTCGATGGTGTCCATTCCTGCGGGACTGTCCCAAATGTCCAGCAGGTCTTTCAAATAGACGAAGCCCTCGATATTTTCGGCTTGATTTCGAAACACGGGAATGCGCGAGTATTTGGTTTCTGTCATCAGTTTCTTGAGTTCGGTCAGGTGGGAGGTTATCTCGATCGTAGCCATTTCTGTTCGAGGAGTCATAATGTCGCCGGCTACTTTGTCTCCAAACTCAACGACCGATTGAATAAGCTGTCCTTCTTCCTTTTCAAGGATTCCTTCTTCTTTGCCTACATTGATAAATGCCCGGATTTCCTCTTCGATATGTTCTTCGGTTTTTTCCTTTTCTTCTTGCGAGCCCAGCTGGCTAAAGAATTTCAGGCTGGATGACAGCGGAAAGGCAATCACGTTCAGAAAAGGTCTGAGAACACTGTGAACGGGAATAAGCAGCTGTAACACCTGCTCTGGTTTTCTGAAAGTGAAGATCCTCGGGATCAACTGTCGAAAGATGACCACGACCAAAAACATGATCCCGAAGGCAAGCGGCAGGGCTTCTCCATAACTCTGAAGCCGATTATGCAAATAGCCGGTGAGTAAGATAGCAATGGATAC
>QHZP01000547.1 GCA_003224715.1 Acidobacteriota bacterium
TTTCGTGGCCGAAAGGTGATCTTTAGGGCCAGAATTGTGCCCTTTCTTGCGGGAATCTTCAAGCGTATCAGCTGCCTCACTTCTCCACCCGCCCACTTTGCGTCGGCTGAATGCTGCGGTTAGGCGGTTCGTTTCTTAAGGCTGATCGAAAGCGGACTCTGACTGCTCAAGGTACTAACCTTTAAGATAGAAAAGCCTATAATGTTACCTTGACTGTCCACCTTCTCCATGACGGCATCATTTTCAGTCTCCTTGAAATGGCCAGCTCTTCGGTCGAAGAGCACCTCGAGGTAGTCCCCTTCCTTGTCATACCAAATCTTTACTTCTTCTCCCATAGAATCACTCCCTTTTTCACCGTATCAGTATCATACGCCGTGATGATGAAATTGTCGTCGGGCAGAACTTTTACAACGATGCAAAGAAACTTTCTTGTCACAGGAGTGGAGGGGTATAGTTTGTAAATTAGCTCCACCTTTGCATCTGTTATTGAGCGAATGATCCGGTCAGGATTTGCCAATGTTTCTGCGATTCGAGAGGCCTGTCCCCGCATTTCAGGATGGTCGGTCTCAAGGTGTGCCAACCGTTCATCGGTTAATCGAATCTGCCTATTCTGGTAGTCTCGAAAGGAAGGCATAGCTCCCTGATATGATCACTTGTCTTAACCGCCTAACGATTGCGCTTCAGCGGCTCGCCGCTGCTTTTAGCGGCTGGTTGGGCCACGACGGTTGAGCATCATTCCTTCAAGGCACCACGCTTCTTGCCGTTTGGGATCTTGGTCAACCGAAGTACCAAGCGCAAAGCTTCGTTCACGGCCTGATCATCCGGGAACGCCTTGCGCACATCTGGAGACAATAGAACAGATTTGTGCCAGCCTGGTAGCGTTTGGCGTACTTGCCCCGAACTCCCCCCTTGAGTAACTGCCGCAAATCGTAGTCCGGGCGAAGATCGTCTCCAATTTCACTCCTGTTTCTCTTCTTCATAGGCTGTCCTCTCACTTCGTGTGAGCTTTCGAGCACTGATAATGCGGATGAAATTGCCGTACTCTTCATGGGCGACCATGAGCAGGCCACGTCGCGTCTGAGTTTGGTGTCACGTGCGCGATAGACTTCGCCCATGCCGCCTGTCCCAAGCAGCGTCTCGACTTGATACGCGCCGATCCGACGGCCGCTGAGCATGGACCTTGTACTATTGCTCATCATCTGAGCTGCCGGTGCGACTGTAGATCTCTCGAGAAATCCCTCTGCGGAAGCGGGCTGCTCAAGCAGCGATTCCACCTCACGCCGAAGTGCGTCGTCGCCTGCACAAGCGTCCGCAAGGAATGCCGCCCGCTCGTGGGCGGCGAGCTTGTACCGCGTGATAGAGTTTCTCGACTTGACACCAGCGCTCAGATGCCATCACGCACCTCGTTACCAGAGGATGGTCTGCCGGACGGCAGATCGGCTGAGGCGAATGGGCAATTACCCAAAAGGAACTCGGTCATCACGAACCATGACCAAGCCATTATCGAATGGCCTTAGTTTCCGAACCGAAAAGGGCACTTTAAGGCTAGAATTCTGCCTTTTCTTAGTGGGATCTTTAAACGCATCGAGCACTCCACTTGGTCCGACCCTGGCCTTCAGACTACGCGGCGCGACCCCCGGCTGCTCACCGTGGGTATACTCAATGCTACTCATGTCGAGTACTTCTTTTCGACCTCTTTGACGATTTCGTATGCCGCATCGGCGGCAATTTGAGAACCATATTTGTCTCGAAGCTCCTGAGTAAGGCGTTCTATCTCTTTGGTGAAGTTCTCGCGGTCCATGCCCTCATAACCTGACTTGAGCCGCTCGACGACACTCTTGAGAACTTGTTCAGTGGAGATCGTCTTCCCTTTCTTCGCCAGCTCGTTGATGATTTCCTGCCTCCTCTGCTCAATGCTCTGCTCCTCCCTTGCGACCAAATCCTTCATCATGAGGAGCTGATCTGGGGTGAAATCCTGTCTGGACGACGATTGTCCTCTGCGTACCTGATGAAGCAAAGCGAAGATTGTTATGGCCCCCAGCCCCATCAGCGTTGCGTCAAACAGATTATCCGCGAGAAGGTACTCAAAGGTCCGCAAGGTGAGTAGTACCGCCATTGCCAATCCTGCCATATTCCATACGATACCTTTCTTCATCTTTTCCTCTCACTATCTGAGGCGTGAGCAGCTTCCACGGCCGGGCGTTTGCAATGTGACGCCGCGTGTATGTCGCGTGCCCAATGCGTGCCCTGTCAGCCGTGCGCCTCTCAGTGATCGGCTCGACCCAGGCTCTATCTCGTTGCGGCACCCGGTTATTTTCTCCGCGGAGTCAAAAACAGCACCTCCAGTGGCTTGTATATGACCTCGTTTCTCAGGATCTTTTTGGCGAGAACGATGCTCTTGTGCACTCCATCATAGACATAGTATGTGCCGAGAGGCGCCTCTTGTTGCTCCGAAGGTTTGCACGCCGTGAGCGCGATCCAGCCAAAGCGCGAATAGTCGAAAGCCGAGTCGATATCGGCGCACCGGCTGAACCACGAATATCCGGCCTGCACTAGCTTGTCGAACCGCCAGTCGAACGCTGCGAGGCGAAAGGCGCAGTCACGGAGTGTTCTCGGCTGATGCACCGGTACGAGGGGCCGAGCATGGTCGATGGATTGCCAGACGAGACGAAGGAAGTCGGTGGCCTCCCTGATCGCGAACAGATACAGCTCACCTGGTGCCTGCACCTCCCGCAGTAGGCGACTGTCGACATGAGAACCCTCATTACGGTGCTGCTTGAGAGCGCAAAGGACCTTCTCTGTTTCCACCTGCCTCATGATGCCACTCCCATATGATGGCTTAACGCTCGGCATGACCGTCTCGTCCGGGGGCCAAGATCGAACCCGCGTTGGCTCACGATAGTGGTCGGTCAGGAGAAGTCGAAGCAGCGGCAGCAGCAAGCTTAAGCTCATGC
>QHZP01000548.1:0-6359 GCA_003224715.1 Acidobacteriota bacterium
TCGATTCGTTCGGCCAGCGTTGGGCCTTCCACCAGCTCGATCACCAGTGCTTGAATACCGCTCGACTCCTCCACTCCATAGATGGAGGCGATGTTGGGGTGATTTAATGAGGCTAAGAGGTGTGCTTCCCGCTCAAACCGCTGACGGAGATCAGCAGGCTCAGTAAGCTGTCGGGATAAAATCTTGATCGCTACGGTGCGGTTCAGCCGTGTGTCCCTGGCTTTGTAAACCTCCCCCATTCCACCGGCACCTAAAGGCGAGAGAATTTGGTAGGTACCGAGCTGCTGCCCGATGAGTGAGGAACGGCCGATATCAGTGATGCCCCGAGCTAGTAACTCGACAGTAGGAGCTTCCATGAAATCCGCCGCCTGCGCATCAGATGCCAACAGGGATTCGACCTCCCTGCGCAATCCTTGGTCCCCCTGACAGGCTTGATCCAGGAAGATTGCGCGCTGATTCTCCGCCACCTGCAAAGCGGCATGATAGATTTCCTCGATTTTCAACCAGCGATCAAAAGTCATAAACGCAGGGGTGAGTGACGTGTTGCTCCCATGAAACGACCATCAACTTTGGCCCGTAGCAGGTCGAAGCGGATTCCCTATGGCTTGGCCTGCAACTCGCGCAACAGCCATGCCTTGGCTAGTCGCCAGTCTCGCAGCACCGTGTCGGTTGAGACCTTCAGAACTTCCGCGGTTTCTTCGACACTCAGTCCTCCAAAGAAACGGAACTCCACGATCTTACTCTTCCGCGCATCCTCTTCAGCCAGCGCGTTCAATGCGTCGTCCAGCGCGACCAGATCAGCGCTTTTCATTTTCGACATGACCAAGCCTTCATCCAAGACGACTTTCCGCATCACCCCTCCCCGTTTCTGGTAATTCTTGGCTCGGGCTGAATCCACCAGGATATGTCGCATTACCTGAGCGGAAAGTCCAAAGAAATGGGCCCGATTCTGCCAATTGGCCTCTTGCGATCAATCAGGTGCAGGTAGGCCTCATTGACCAGGGCCGTACTCTGGAGAGTGTTGCCAGGGTTCTCACGCAGCATGTACCGATGTGCCAGACGACGGAGCTCACGGTAAACATGAGCAAACAACTCCTTCTCCGCCGACTTGTCTCCGTCCCGCCAAGCCACCAGCAGCTGGGTCACTTCCACAGAAGAGGGAATCATCCCAAAGCCTCAGTTCAGAGAATGCCGAAGTATATCACTCCTTTTCGATAGAGCCACCGTTTACTGGTGACGCTTCAGCCTGTCAGACCTCTATCAGGCTGCCTCCGCTACAAAAGAAGGACATCCCTCAAAAAAAGTTCATGACCGTTCAAGTTTTCGTCTCCGGTTCTCGCTTCTGGGCCAGCACGGCTCAAAAACGGAGGCAATGTCATGAAGAGGATGTTGAAAGCTCTTTTGGCTTTTGGCTTGGTTTGGGGAAGCACAGAGTATTCTCTGTTTGGCTCACCGGAGAATTCGAGCTTAAGCCACGATGGATTCAGACGCACCACAGCGGTTGGGGAGGCTGCATCTGGCCCAGGAATTCGCATTCGTATCTACAATCTGGCCGCGGTTTCGCAAGCCACCTTGGATCGAGCCATCAAAGAGGCGGATAGGATCTTTCGGGCAGCCGGCGTCGATATGGAATGGATTGAATGTGGGGTAGATAATCAGAATACCGCAACGGCCCAAGAGTGCCAAAAGCCCGCCGGGCCGTTGGCCCTCAATCTGAGGATCACCTTGCGTTACGATCAGGCAAATCCAGGAGTTGAGGATACATTTTTCGGGGTCGCACAGCCCTACCAGGATGGGGGAGTTCAGGCCGCGCTCTTCTATCAGCACATTGACAGCTTTGCGAAGGCAGGAACCGCGTCGCGAAGCCTGTTGCTGGCTCACGCCATAGCCCATGAGATTGGACACCTCCTCCTCTGGTCGAAGTCACATTCTTCCACAGGCATCATGCAAGCGAGTTGGCGTCAAGCGGATCTCAAAGCGATCGAACAGGGTCAGCTGGCTTTTTCGCCTAGCGAAGCTGAAAGCATGAGGGCCAATTTGTTGGCACGTCAAAAGCACTATCAACTGATTACCGCTTCAGAACGGCTCCCTTGACCAGGATGAGGTAGTCGGTTGAGTTTCAGGAGCATCGTAACTTTTTGCGTTTCTTCTGGCAGTCAAGACATCCGAGGCTGACCATCTTCACGGCGGACGACGCCACTTGTTGTTTAACGGCGTAACCGGAAACTGCCGGTCCCGGAATGACTGTTGAGAACCGCCCTGTTATCGTTTGTGCCGATGAGTCCTGCAAAACGGCCTTCGGATTCCCTATCCACTCTAACAAACCCGACACGCACAATCAGGGCTTGACATAGAATGTCTCGCACGCTAACGCCTCAGAAGAGACATCATAGAACGCTGACAACTCTTCTGAGGCTAAACGCGGTCATGCCGCTGGCCCAAGCAAAAGCCCGCCCAAGCCTCGCTCCTTCCGTTCCAGGTCTCTGGCAGCGCGCAACGAATGAAGGGGGATATACCGGAGGCGCGCTGCCAGGCCCTTCCACTCCAGGCGCGCTGCTTGTCCGGGCATTTGCTTCTGCAGGGCCAGATCCCTCCTTTTCAGAAAAGACCACAGCTAGCCGGAGAGAGCGTGATAACTTCTTTTTGAAGCCAGACTACCAACGAATTCGCGCCTGAATTTTTTCATCGTTCATCATCAAAACCAGGTTAAGCGGTTAGTCTTTACTAACACTACTTGACACTGTCATATTATCTTGATACCGTAATCGGGAGGGCTTGAGAATCGTTGGACTCGGAATGGGCACAGACAAAGAAAAAGGAATATCGCTGGCCGAGTTGGCTGAGGAAACCGGCATCCCAGCTCGTACTATCCGTTTCTATATCGCTAGGGGATTGCTTCCTGGCCCCGACCAAGCTGGGCGTGGAGCCACGTATGGGGAAGCGCACCGGAAGCAGCTTGTGGAGATTAAGAAACTGCAGGCAAGGGGCCTGACTCTCAACGAGATTGCCCGCGCACTTGGAGGAGAGACGCTCAAGGCGGTTGGAGCACCGCAGCCCTCGTCCTGGTGGCAGTATCCCATCGAAGAGGATGTGGTGGTCTGGGTGCGCGCCGATGTCAGTCCCTGGAGACTCAGGGAGGTGCAGAAAACGGTGCGTGAAATGGCCTTACAGCTTAAGAAACCAAAGGGGGACGGGAGTGGACAGGAATTAAACCTGGCTATGCAAAGGCTCTGGCTTATGGGAAGAATTCTCCCCATCGGAGCCAGGCTGATGGTGCAACATACTTTCCAATGCGACGCAACCAAGCCGCTGGAAGTCATCTATACCTTCCCTCTCCCTTGCGACGCTGCCTTACGACGGTTTCGTGTGAGCGGCCGAGGCTTTTCTGTTCGATCCCAGCTGAAATCCGTTGATGAAGCCGTGAAGATCTACGAACAGGGTATTGAAGGGGGCCACCTCTCCACATTGGCGCGTCAATATGCGGATGGCCTGGTCAGTCTGACCCTGGGTAACATTCGACCGGGGGATCTGGTGACGGTGAATCTTGAAATCCTGGCTGGAGTCGAAATACACGACGACGGAATAAGCTTCCGCTTCCCATTCACCCTGTCTCCCTGTTATCACTCCAAAGCCAAAGCAGTTTCAATAGAACCAGGGTTAGGTGAGATGGAATTGCCGGAAGAAGAGTTTGGAGACCTGACCCTGCCGCAGTTTAAGGCCGATGCCGGCTCCTTGCACCAGGTCGGGTTCGACCTGTTCATCAACTTTCCCCACCCCTTCAAAGAGATTTCCTCCCCTTCACACGGCTTGCGAGTTGCCTGGCCAGGTCATCAAGAGGCTCGGGTTTCCTTGGCACAGGAGACGGACTTGCCCAATCGAGATCTGGTCTTGGAAGGGCGCACCCAGGAGGCACTGTTCGGGGCGACTGCCGGGGTGGCGAAAGATGGAAAGGGTCATTTCGCCTTGATGGTCCCCTCCAGTCACTTTGGCCCACAGAAAGCCACCAATCCGCGGCGCATTGTATTTGTTCTGGATCGTTCCGGTTCCATGCAGGGCGTTCCCATTCAGCAGGCCGCGAAAGCCATTGAAGCTTGTCTGGGAGCCCTTTCTGACCAGGACTCATTTGGGCTGGTAGCTTTTGATGACGAGGTAGAACTTTTCAGGCCGGCTCTGGTAACTGCAACTATGGGACATCGCAAGGCGGCAGGAGAATTTCTGAAACAAATCGGGGCGCGGGGTGGAACCGAGCTCGCCCAGGGATTCCTGAAGGCCGCCGAACTCTTGGGCACTGCCGGTGGCGACGCCCTGATTGTCACCGATGGACAAGTTTCCGGGACCCAATCGATTCTGGAACGCGCTCGAACCTCCGGGATTCGCATTCATTGTCTAGGGATTGGCTCTGCCAGCCAGGATCGCTTTCTCGCGCTGCTTGCGAGGCAGACAGGAGGAGTCAGCCGATTTCTCACCCCACGAGAACGGGTCGATCTCTCAGCAGTCGACCTCTTTGCCTCCATGGGCCATCCTGTCGCTCACCAGGTCCACATAGAGACTGAACAGCTTCCCAGCACCACGATTTCACCGGAACCTCCTTCCGCTGTGTTTGCCGGCAACCCCCTGGTGATCTTTGGTGAAACTGGGGCTCGGGAAGGGAAAGTGCACTTGAGGTGGCAAAGCGATGGGCAGGCAAGAACCCTTGAATGTCCACTGAAGTTCGAGGAAGGCAGAATGGGTGATACCGTTCGGCTCATTCGTGGAGCCCGGCTGATCACGGATTTGGAAAGCCGATTCGATGAGTCCGAAATGGGCCCTGCCGTGCGGCGGCGCACTGAAGATCGGATAGCAAACAAGCTGGAACTGCTAAGTAAAACTTTTGGCCTGGCGAGCCGGCGTATGGCCCTGGTGGCGGTAATCGAGCGGGAATCAGACCAGCCACGTCAATTGCCCGAAACCCGAGTCGTGCCGGTTGGAATGCCTCAGGATGTGTCCTACGACAGCTATTTTGGCGCCGGTCGGCCGATAGCTTGCTTGAGTATGGCCACGCCTTCCATACATGAGCTTTCAAAAGGTGCGGCAGGTTTCAGATCCATCCTGTCAGACCTTGATGCCGTGAAAAGAGCGAGCGCCAGAATCGTCCTGTCCCCGAAGAAGGAAACCGACGACCTCCTGTTGAGCCTGGCGTCGGAAATAGAGCCAGACGGAGGCATGTGGGGTAAGAACATCGAAGAACGGGTCTTGTCGAGTATTGTGGCTTTGCTGTGCTTTCTCGAAAAGGGGCATACTCCCAAAGCCGGAACATTTCGAGCGCATGTCGAGCGGCTCATTTCGTTCCTGAAGTCGGAGCTTGTTAGATCGTTGTCTTATGAGCAGCAAATGTCAGTGGACAGGATTATCAAACTTGCGCGAGGCGGGCGAGCTCTCCCAGGCGACTGGTGCGAGCTGGTGACCAAACCTCTGACGACTTCCTCCATCAAGGAATTATGGGTCGGAATTGACAGTGTACTTGAGGGGATAACCGAAGCCGGAGGCGCAGATGCGTGATATCGTCACTTCGGTTCGCCTGACACGGGCGCTTATGGTCTTAAGAAGAGCCACCAAGGAATTTGTTAGAGAGGGATACTTTCAAAGAGGTGTCTTGACTAGGTTGGACCAATGGATCGCCGGTCTTCCCAGCGAAAGAGGCGCTCTAGCACAAGAAATTTCTGCACTGGCATCGAAGCGAGAAGCTGGTACCGGTGCGGACATAAACGGCGTTGCCCTTGATGAAAGAGGTACGCCCAGCCTTGAGTCTCTGGTACTCCATTACGCTCTGTCTGAGCCAGAGCTGTTTCCGATTGAGGCTGTGCGCTTGGTACGGGGAAAGCTTGCATCTCATGGAGGCCCTCGCTACAACGGACCCTGGCCCTAATGCAGAGGCTTAAAGGAATATTAGTCTGGGCTACTCAACGTCGAGGAGGAAAGAAGATGGGGGACTACTTATTACTTAGCTGGTTGGCAACTCGGCGGGGTATCACCGTGTTTGTCCTATTGGTTTTGATTACCGTCTTTTCCAATCTGTCTCGGTTCGCTTCACAGAAAAATGACAGCCGTTGCTTCGTCAGGATCAGTGACACCCGGGGAAGCAACCAAAGGGAAAATAATCAATGGCACGCCGATGGCCGCAGAGACGAAAAAGATAGTCATCGGCCGAAAGCTGCCAAATCAGTGCGCCGTCCGTGAAATGCCCCACTCGACTGACACGGACCGGTCCCGTTTCAAGCTCCGGTTATGAGAAACAATCACTGGCCATCGCACGCGCTTGTTTTCATCCAGAGCCCAGGAAGCATCCCAATTCAGTTCCTGGCACTTTCCGCGATCTTAAC
>QHZP01000548.1:6456-7828 GCA_003224715.1 Acidobacteriota bacterium
GCTTCGAGCCTCGGAATCCGCGCTTCGCTTACGGGCTCCGCATGCATTCGGCCCGCCAGCAAACGGACGCTGTCAGGCTCGACTGCTGGTTGCTCCTCCCTGGATTCCACGACTCTACGCTCTGTTTCCCCACGCAGTTTTTGTGGTCCGCAACTCTTGGACGAAGGACCACAAAAAACTACATGGAGGAACAAGACAATGAAAATCGAGCAAGCCAAGCAACTCACCGACCAAGCTCTAGACCAGTTGATTCAAGCACTGGAAGCCGGCAAGAGCGACCCACTGAAGACTTATCTGGCCACGATGAGCCGCTTCTACAAATACAGTTGGGGGAATCTTCTTTTGATCGCGTTCCAGATGCCCTCAGCTACGCGGGTTGCAGGTTTCCATACTTGGAAGTCGCTGCGCAGATTCGTGAAGAGAGGTGAGAAGGGAATCATGATCCTGGCGCCCATCGTGGTGAATCGCAAGAGTGCCGAGAGCGCAGCCGAACAATTTCCGGAGAAGGAGACAGCACTCGTCGGCTTCAGACCGGTTTACGTCTGGGATGAATCCCAGACAGATGGGACGCCACTTCCAGAGTTTTCCGCGGTCACTGGTGATCCCTTTGGCTTCGACTTGAATCTTGTATCGAGCCGGAGGTAAAGACAGAAAGCTGTACTCGCCGGTTTCACTGCTGGTGGTTTCGCGTACCAGCCCGACGGCCGCATTCTCCAATCTGATCCGAGCGCCGGAGACATTAGCTCCGGAAGGATCGGTAATGACACCCTGCAGGTCCGCCGTGTTTCCTTGGGCTACGGCATAATCGACCAAACAGGTGAGAGGAAACGCAATCAGGAAGATGCACCACAAACTGCCCAACGATTTTATAGTCACTGCCGATGAAGTCTCCTTTAAAGTTGTTGGGACGAGAGATCAAAGGCTTGCACGATCATCCTTTTCGTCATCGTCCCTCTACTCATATAGAGGCTTTGAAAAGGCACAATCTTAAGAGAATATTTTTGGGTGCTCGGATTTCCACGAGCGACATCTGCTTACACCGTGAGCAGGTTCACCCACGCTGGCGGGGTACCTTACCGTTGGTCAGAGGCAGAATGAATGAAAGTTGGTTTGGAAATACTTTGGAAGGATTACCCTGGGGAAAGGAAGCCACCAACAGGACAAATCCGAACCCAATGGGATCACCACCAACTGGCCTATGATCTCATGATGCCGTGGCAAATGTCGTGCCAAATATGGAATTGGGCGACGAATTTTCGCGTACCCTATTGAAACGATGGGACTCCACTCGGACTCGGTTGTTTGGTGTCGAGTTCAGGCTCGGCAACTCTTGGCGACCCGGGAAATGAAGTCCAGCGCTTTGCGGCGCTCG
>QHZP01000549.1 GCA_003224715.1 Acidobacteriota bacterium
CATTAGCCCACGGCGTGAGCCGTGGGACAAGGCAGATGCATAAATGAGCCCCGGGGGGGGCGACGAAAGACAAGGCGGAACACTTTATCTCCCATCCGGATTCTTTCGCCCCCGCCGGGGCTGGGCTCCTGTATGACGCTAACCCACGGCTGACGCGGTGGGCTATCATCCGATGCCCCTCCGGGGGGCTAGCCGTCGACGCCGAGCATGCATAATTTGGGTAATAAGCGTTTCACCAGGCCGGGGGAGGGGCGAGTTGCTGACAGAGCTACACTCTTCCGCGGTCTGAGGTCGCTCGCTAGATTCCTTTTTCGCCGCGCACTAAATCTTCATAACTTTCACGTTCTCGGATGATTTGATAAGTATTGTTCCTAACCAGAACTTCGGCTGGACGAGGCCTCGAGTTGTAATTCGAAGATAAGCTGAATCCATAAGCTCCGGTATCCATAATGGCCAGCAGATCCCCTCGTTGGGTAACCGGTATTTCTCGATCATGAGCCAGGAAATCGGTGGATTCACAAACAGGACCAACGATATCAACGATGAAAGTCTCTGAGGCGTTTCTTTCCACGGGCCATATCTCATGATAAGCGTCATAGAGTCCTGGCCGAAGCAGATCATTCATTCCCGCATCCACAATCACAAAGGGGCGGCGGTCGCTTCGCTTCACATAGAGAACCTCGGTCAACAAGAGGCCTGCTTTCCCACAAAGAATTCGTCCCGGTTCCAAGATCAAAACCTGTTCCTTCCTGGCAAAAAATCTTCGTAGGCCCTGGGCGTACTCCGCAATACTGGGAGGAGATTCGTCGTGGTAACGAATGCCCACCCCCCCACCGAGATTAACATATTGAAGGTGAATTCCAATTTCTTGCAAGCGTCCCAACACGTCGAAGACTTTTTGGGCGGCCTGCAAAAATGGCTCCAGGCTTGTCACCTGGGACCCAATGTGGCAACTAATTCCGACAACTTCCACATGACTCAACCCTCGCGCGTATTGATAGAGTGGGAGTGCTTCCTGCGTGCTGATCCCGAATTTATGTTCTCGCAGTCCGGTGGAGATGTTGGGATGGGTTTTCGGATCAATATCGGGGTTCACCCGAAAAGAAACTCTGGCCCGATGATTAAGGGCCTTGGCCCGCGCTTCAATGGCGTCAAGTTCGGCCTTCGATTCCACATTAATAATAAGAATGTCCGTATTGAGGGCATAGTCGATCTCGGCATTTTTTTTGCCGACGCCCGAAAACACGATCTTCTGCGGATCGACCCCGACTTGAAGACTGCGAAAAAGTTCACCTCCAGAAACAATGTCAACCCCGGCGCCGAGGTCACGAAATAGTTTCAGAATAGATAAATTGGAGTTGGATTTTACCGCGTAACAAATGAGATGGGGAACATCCACAAAGGCATGGTCAAAATTCCTAAGACTTCCCTCCAGCGCCCCCCGACTGTATACATATACAGGAGTACCAATCTCTCTGGCCAGTTGCTTTAAGGAAATCTTTTCACAAAACAGTTGGTCGTGGCGATAGCGAAATGCCTCCATACCGCTAATTTCGTCGCCCCCACCCGGCAAAAACCTGTTGGGCGACATGAATGGTTTCTTGAATATCCGCATCGCTATGGGCCGTGGAAAGAAAGCCGGCTTCAAACTGGCTAGGGGCAAGGTACACCCCTTTCTGTAGCATTTCGCGGAAGAAGCTTCCGAATTTTTCGACTTGTGAATGCTTGGCGGATTGCCAGTCAGTGACGAGCATTCCCATTCCCTGATCCGGGCGTTTGGGCGGGCTACCACCAGCTCGAGGTGTAAAAAACAGGGTAAACATCGAACCGACTCGATTGGCAGTTACGGAGACGTTTGCCTCATTAGCAATCTGAATCATACCCAACTCCAGGGTTCGCGCGCGGGATTCAAGTGTGTCGTAAATTCCAGGCTGTCTCAAAATCTTTAAGGTGGTGATTCCCGCAGTTACAGCCAGGGGATTTCCAGAAAGCGTCCCGGCTTGGTACACCGGTCCATGCGGTGCTACCCGATCCATGATGTCTTTCCGGCCGCCAAAGGCGCCTACCGGTAATCCTCCTCCGATAATTTTGCCGAGAGTGGTCAGGTCTGATTTAATCCCATACCGTTGCTGGGCGCCGCCATAAGCCAGGCGGAACCCGGTCATCACTTCGTCAAAAATCAAAAGGCTTCCGGCGTCCGTCGTGATTTTGCGCAGGCCTTCGAGGAATCCGGGTTGCGGGGGCACACATCCCATATTTCCAGCTACTGGTTCTACAATAACTGCCGCGATCCGCTCACCGTGCTGCTCGAAAGCGCGCTGTACGCTGGGCAAATCGTTGAACCTGCAGGTCAGGGTCAGCCTGGCCAAATCGGCCGGAACTCCGGGGCTGTCGGGTAATCCCAAAGTCGCCACACCAGAACCTGCCTTGACCAACAGACTATCTCCGTGCCCATGATAACAGCCTTCGAATTTGACAATCATCGGTCGTTCCGTGAAAGCTCTGGCCAGGCGCAAGGCTGCCATCGTGCTTTCCGTCCCGGAGTTTGTGAGACGCACCTTTTCGATAGAAGGAAAGGCTTCACAGATCAGTTCCGCCAGCTCAACTTCTCGCTCGGTAGGAGCGCCGTAACTGGTGCCAGTTTCCAAAACCCCCCGCAAAGCTTTCATGACTTCAGGATGGCAATGACCCAGGATCAGCGGTCCCCAGGAACATACATAATCGATGTACTCCTTACCATCCACATCATAGATTCTTGATTCCTTTCCGCTGGCGATAAAAACGGGATTGCCCCCCACGGCTTTAAAAGCCCTGACCGGAGAATTGACTCCTCCGGGAATGACTTGTTGGGCCCGTTCAAATAACTGGTTTGATTTTTTGAACAAGCTGACTCTCCCAGGCCTGTTGAAACCCGCTCTGCCCGCCGCGCGGAGCGCGCCTCCCACATTCTTAGGACGTTGCTGCCTAGACTGATTTTAGCTTAACAACTTGGCCGCCTCTTTGGCGAAGTAGGTAATGATCAAATCGGCACCAGCACGTTTGATGCAGGTGAGAGACTCCAAAATGATGCGATCCTTCTCCAACCATCCGTTGCGCTGCGCTGCCACCAGCGCAGCATATTCACCGCTGACCTGGTAGGCGGCCACAGGCAAATTGAATTCGGTCTTGACCCGATAAATCACATCCAGATAGGGCATGGCAGGTTTAACCATGACGATTTCACGGATAGCCTCGCGCTGATTGGCCGGATCCATCTGGTAGGATCGTCGGTCCCCGAACTTAGGGGCAGAGTCAGCCGCTTCACGAAACGGTCCATAGAATCCGGAAGCATACTTGGCTGCATAAGAAAGAATCGGAATTCTTTCAAAGTGATTTTCATCCAACGTGTGACGAATAGCGCGAACGCGTCCATCCATCATGTCGGAGGGAGCGATGATATCGGCGCCGGCCCTGGCATAGGAGAGTGCGGTCTTAGCCAGCAACAAAAGCGTGGCGTCATTGTCCACGTCCCCGTCACGAACTTGTCCGCAGTGGCCGTGGGACGTGTATTCGCACAGACACACATCTGTGATCAACAGAAGATCAGGTACCGCAGACTTAATCGCCCGGAGAGCTTGCTGCACAATCCCGTCGTCTGCGTAAGCACCGCTCCCCACCTCGTCTTTGGCGGGCGGTAAGCCAAATAATAGGATAGCTGGGATCCCCAGGGACTTGATGCCACGGCATTCTTCAACCACCTGATCAATCGACATATTGTAGTTGCCCGGCATGGACTCAATCTCTCTTTTCACGCGCACACCCGGGCACACAAAAGCGGGATAAATCAAGTTCAAAGGGGAAAGCCTGGTTTCACAGACCATGGAGCGTATCGTTTCATGGCTCCGAAGGCGTCGAGGTCGATAATAAGGTTTGTCCAAAAACTACCTCCTTACCGCAAACGATGATTGTAGCATAGACTCCTGGCCATGCTTCTCGGCCCCCGGCAAGCTTAGTCCTCTATTTGATAGATACACGCTTACGCATGCCGTCCCTCTTGCTCGCCTGATAGGCGGAAACCGAGCCAAGAGCAGGAGCACGAACGAAATGCATGGGCGCATCTCTGGAATACCACGTTTAGAAAAGCCGCTCCTGTTTGCGCAAGTTGCCAAAGGACCCAATATTCTTCAGGGAAAACGTAAAGCGCACCTGGCTTTCAACACGAGCCCCCAAATTAAATTGCCGCAGCTCCAGAGCAACAACGCAACAATCCCAATTGTATGCCAGTTGCGAGTTGCTGTACTTAAATGTGTGAGCATTGAAATCATAGATAAGACTGGAACCTGCGTTGACTCCTGGTCGTAGGGAGTTTCCATGGACCAACGTGGCTCGAACCTGGTTGGATGGAAATTGGGTGGGAGGTAGGTTCCGGGTGTTGTAATAAGTGAGCGCCACGGAGTTGTTAGAGATGGAGGCGCTGCCACTAATACTCGAGGCGCGAAGGCGTTGATATTGCGGGTCGTAGTCCATCCGGAAGTCCACCGAATAACGTTGGGCCGGAGTGAACCGGACGCGCGAAATGATCGGAGAAAATCGGCGATAGCCATCTTCGAAGGCAAAGGCAGTGAGTGTATTGAGCGGGAAAAAGACATTTCTGCGGCCTGGAACCAGTGCTCCGCCAAAGGTCGGATCAAAGAAATA
>QHZP01000137.1:0-405 GCA_003224715.1 Acidobacteriota bacterium
CTCTAAAACAACCGGTTGTTCTACCTCGAAGACCATTTATAGAAGTGTACATGGCTACTTGGGAAATCGGCGGCTTGGGAACCGTTGGGCTAAATAACCTGCCGGCCATACTAAAAAGCATTCGCAGCCACATTGATAAATTTTGCAGGGACTATCTAGCGGCAAATCCAGTCGCCCACTTGGGCAACAGGTACTATCACCCTTGCCAATTTCCGGGTGCGGGCCTACTGAGTTGAAAAGAGCTGAGAAGGTGAATTCGTCCCCTCTCATAATGGTATGAGAAAATTACCCGTTTCTCATTCGAGCCTATGGCATGAGGAGATAGCATCGAACTAATCTAATCGTCAAATTCCTCTGAGGAAAAACCATGAGCGAGAAAAGCGGAAAAGCCCATATATTGGTGAT
>QHZP01000137.1:421-5565 GCA_003224715.1 Acidobacteriota bacterium
AGATCGGGCTTCGCAACGAATTCAATGTAATTGCTATTTCCCAACCTGGAAAAGCCTTGGACATTTTGGAGTCCGATAATGTTGATTTGGTTATCACAGACATCATGATGCCCTCTATCTCAGGCTTTGAAATACTCAGAAGGGTAAAGGAAACCAATGAGCTAATCGAAGTCATCCTGCTGACCGGTGAGGCGCCAGATAAGGCGAAGCCGGCAGTCAGCGCAATGCAAGGCGGTGCTCACGACTATCTGCTGAAACCAGTAAATCTTGGGGAATTGAAGGGGGCTATCCGGGGCGCTTTGGAGAAACAGCAGTTGCGGATGGACAATAAGCGGCTCCTACAAGAGCTGGTACAAATGGCCCATGCCGATTACTTGACCGGATTGAGTAACCAGCGCAGTTTCTTTTCTCTGTTTTCTCAGGAATTTGAACGAAGCGTTCGTTATCGGCGAAGCTTGAGCTGCATTTTTCTAGACGTGGACAAGTTCAAGACAATCAACGACCGCCATGGCCACCGCTGTGGAGACCTGGTTTTGGAACGAATCGGAAATGTTTTAATCAAGCATACCAGGGTCAGCGACATAAAGTGTCGTTATGGAGGAGATGAATTCGTGGTGGTGTTGCCTGAGGGCAATCAAGAGGGGACCCAGTGCTTAGCTGAAAAAATACGTCATCTGACCGAGAACGAGCTGTTTGATTTCGCCGATCAGCCCTTGAAAGTGACTGTGAGCTTGGGCGTTTCAGTTTACGAAGTCGGAAGCCATCAACCTGCTAGTAATCTCCTCAATGCAGCCGACTTGGCCTTGCTCTCAGCTAAACACGCGGGAGGAAACCGTGTCGTATTTAAGAACGTTGATGACCTGGCCATACGAGATATTGTACCCAACACTGTTGGTATTTAAGGGCTTCGGTGGGAAAGATTACCGAAAGTGAAGAAGTGAATCAATGAAATCAAAAATCTTGGTAGTGGAACAGGGAGGTCTTTATCTTCGGTGCCTCATTGATATCCTGGGAGAAGTGGGGTTTAATGTGGATTCTTGCTCCGATGAGGAGGCAAGCTACCGAAAGTTAAAAAATTCGGTTCGCCCTGTTGATCTCCTAATCATCGATCTGGAGTGCATTCAGCAGGTTGACCGTTTTGGGTTTCTCAAGATCTTAAAAGAAAAGGAATTTTGTAAAAGCACAAAGGTGATTATAACGACCAACTCCCTTATTGATGAACGGCTTAGCCAGGTACAAAACGAGTTGGCAATCTGCGCCTGCTTTAATAAAGCTCGCCCGCCTGAAGACTTAGTTTACATTGTGACAGATATCTTGCCTCCTGGAGGGCAAAACCTTAGGCAGTTTCGCAGAATCCCGGCTAGGTTCTTGGTAAATTATGGGGTGGATAACGACACTCAGCTTCATTATGCCGCCAACGTGAGCCGTGGTGGAATCTTTGTCCGAAATGCTCAGCCAGATCCAGTTGGCACAATTGTTCACATGGCCTTTAACCTTCCTGGAAGTAACTCTACGTTGAGGGCAAAGGCTGAAGTTGTTCGTATTGTTCGAAATGTCTCCGATGTGAGCTCACTTAGATATGAAACCTTTCCTCCTGGAAATGGTTTAGTTTTTCTGGAGATGAATGAAGACCATAAGTATATATTGAAACAATTCTTGGATCGGGAGGAGACCAGGATCTTCGGCTTGAGAAATTAATCGAAAAATGATCTATGCGCGAAATCATCCGAGGTCCAGGCATGTGAGCCAAATCTCTCAGGGTTTTCATCCTTTTACGCTATGTCGAATAAAGTTCGCTCAATGAGCGTCGGTTTCAGAGTTTCAACAAATAAGGCCTGCTGCTCTGGATGTCATCGGCGCAATCACAGCAAGTGATCCGGGCAGGTGATCCGGTAAGAGAAAGGAAAGCCTTGAACACTGAGCCATGGGAATATTCGACACTTTCAATGCAGTCTTGAGAAAAACCAAAGAAGTAAACGCCTCAGATGTCCATGTTGCTGCTGGAAGCCCGTTTCGCTTGCGTATCCAAGGACAGATTGTTCCTGTCCAGGGCACAGATGTTCTAAAGCCACAAGATACGGCCACCATTGCCGGCGAAATATTAGTCGCCGCCAAGAAAGTCACTCGGGAAAATTTTCAAAAGATGGTTGACGGTCTCACTGATTTTGATTGCTCCTATGCCCTACCCGAAGTCAGCCGGTTTCGCGTCAACATCTGCAGTCAGAGGGGCTCCTTGGCGCTGGTGCTGCGAACGATCCCTTTCACATTGCCTGATTTCGAAAAGCTCGGATTGCCCAGCGTCTTGAAAGAAATTTCTCTCGAGGAGCGTGGGCTCGTTCTCCTGACAGGGATAACAGGCAGCGGAAAATCGTCAACTTTGGCAGCGATGATTTCCCATGTTAACCAACACAAAGCCGGAAAAATTGTCACCATTGAAGATCCGATTGAGTTTCTTCATCGTGACATAAGATCTACCGTGATTCAACGCGAACTCGGAGCAGATACTGAGAGTTTTGCTAAGGCGCTCCGGGCGGCCTTGCGCCAAGATCCGGACATTATTTTGGTAGGTGAGATGAGGGATAAGGAGACCATTGATATTGCCCTGAAGGCAGCTGAAACAGGCCACCTGGTTTTTAGCACAGTGCATACGACCGACGCCCCAAAGACTATTTCCCGACTTGTCAGTGTCTTCGACGCCTCCGAGCAGCCTACAACTCGGCTGCGGCTAGCGGAAACACTGAAGTGCGTCATTTCACAGAGACTGGTGGCGAGAAGAGACGGTAAAGGTAGGGTGGTGGCGGTGGAGATCATGCGTCAAACCAAGACCATCCAGGACTGCATAGAAAATCCAGAGAAAACTGCAGCCATTAAAGATTACATCGAAAAGGGTCGTGACCAATACGGGATGCAAACGTTCGATCAGCATTTGACGGAACTTTATCTGGCCGAACTCATTTCGCTGGAAACTGCCAAGGCTGCTGCCACCAGTCCGGCAGATTTCGAAAGAAATCTTCAATATCAATAGAAAGCAGCGAAAACTTGCGATTTAGATCGGTCCTCTTATGAGACTTTGAGTTTGGGGTCAGAAGTACATTGGATTTGCGGTCTTCCGATAAGGTGCCTTGGATTTCTGCTTTTTTTTCGTCACATTTACTTTATTCAGAAGACATCACCCTCAATGCTCTTTTCGCCTGCCGGTTGGCCAAATGTATTCGGTGAGCCGAAGATGACTGTTAAATAGAGGTTCCTCTCGCGACTCAATTGCCAGTGCGCCAGCAAAGCAGATCAAAAACGTAGCTTGGGTTCGCCGGACTTTCGGATACTTCCATCAAGCCGGTCTCCAAAGCTCTCAGGTCTTCCTTTACCATCGATCTGCGGCGAACCCTCCTCGCTAGGGGTTGGGCGAGTGGTAGCGGAGTTCATGAAGATTCCATTTGTTGTCATCATTCTCATTGGTTCAACAGCCACGCTTTGGGCCGCAGGGATTGATGTTCCCTTGACGATTAGGGAGACAGCTGGAATCGAACGTTTTCAATATCCTGTCACTTCAGGTGTCCCGCTTCCCCTAGGAGCATTAAAGTGCCCCGAGAAACTGCAGATCATGGACATCCATGGAAGATTCATTCCAGCCCAGTTCTTCGTGGCCAGTCGCTGGGGGAAAGATGGAAGTATCCAATGGGTCCAATTCGATTTTGCGGCCAATGTGCCAGCGAACGGCAAGGCAACTTACTTTTTGCGGGAGGTAGAGCGTATCCCCGAATTCCCTTCACCTATCGGCCTCATCCCCAGAGGCAGAAGTCTAGAGGTCATCACCGGGCCACTCCGTTTTGTGGTATGCGGCGAATCGAATCAACTGCTCGATCAGGTTTGGGTGGATGAGAATTGGGGCTACGACTTCTCCGATCGCACCAAGATTTTGCAAAGTGGAAACTTTGACCTGGTGTTGACCAGCCAAGGCCGAACCTTTCGTCCCAGTCATTGGGCTCAGAACAGGGTTGAAGTAGAAGAAGTCAATGCGTTGCGGTCCGTGATCAAAGTCACTGGAAGTTTTGCCACCGCCGAGCAAAAAGAGAAGAGCGTTGATTATGTTGCAAGGATTACAGTCTACGGAGGCAAAACTTATATCAAGCTGGCGTTTACCATCATCAATGGTCAGGGCAGTTCAATGATGGATTCTCTGCGATTGGATGACTTGAGTCTGCAAGTAAAGCTTGATCTGGTAAGAGATCAACAGAAATTTGTGTTTGGAGGGTCTCGAGAAGATCATCAGGGAAACTTTGCTGACAAATCCTTTGCATCGCTCTACCAGAAAAACTCAGACCAATATCTGCTCTCAGGCGCCCTGGAAGGGAGAGGAGTCGCCAAGAGTGTCAAACCTATCAATCTGGGCTGGGCCGATCTTTCGGATGATCAGCACGGGCTCGCGATTTCCACGAAATGGTTTTGGCAGCTTTATCCAAAGGCCTATGAAGTTACCAATGACGGAACGATTACCCTCAGGTTATTTCCTAAGCAAGCACCGGCACAGAGTATTGCTCTGGGTGCAGCAAAAACTCATGAATTGCTTTTTTACTTTCACGGAAAGCGTGACTTTGCCTCAGGACAAGTCAGAAACGTCCTAGTAGGCTTTCAAAAACCAATCTACGGTCTGGCATCCCCAAGGTGGTACTGCCACGATACTCAAGCCTTGGGACGGCTTCCGGAATCCTCGGAATCGGCCTACAAGCCCGAATACTGGCCGCTGGTTCAAAAATATGATGAATGGCTGGTACGAAGTCGTGATGCCGTAGTGGCTCGCCGGGATCAGGTCTATCGCTCTGCGGACCAGGAGCTGGATGAATATGGTGTGTTCAATTTTGGAGATGCCATTCACAGAGTGAAAGAAGAAGGAAAGGCCTCCAATCCAGGCCTCTTCTGGGAAAATCTCGACTACGATTTTCCGCACGTCTTGTATTTGCATTTTTTTAGGACGGGAGATTTGAAATCTCTTGAAGTCGCCGAGGAAAGCTTAGCCCACTTGAGAGATGTCGACATCTCTCATTACGACCTTAATCCCAAGCTGATTGGAGGAAATCGAATCAGTCCTGCCCTTAATCACTGGATGAGTGATCCTGATGAAATCGTCCCAGCAACCCACACCTGGG
>QHZP01000137.1:5671-18409 GCA_003224715.1 Acidobacteriota bacterium
GCCCATCATTCTCGAAGTATCGGCAACGTTCTCTTTTGATTATTAAAGGGCTATGAAGTTTTTGCGGAAAGGCGTTTGCTGGAACGCGCGCACTGGGTTATCGATACGGTTCACGCCTGGCAAGACGGGAATAGTAATGTCTTGAGGCACCTGAACTCACAGGTCAGCGAAACCTGGAGTGAAAAATTTCGCGATGGGTACGACGAAGAATTTTGGACTTACGGAACGACCTGGGAAGCTTTGAAGCAGTATTACGAATTAACTGGTAGGAAGGACGTTCCCAGCTATCTGCAGCGCTCGGTGGATCTGGCCTATCGTGGGACTGGTGAATGGAAGTCGAACAAGGGTCGGGGCTCTCTTCTTTCGGAGTTTGCCATTACTCTCTCACCGGGACTCGCGGCGCTTTACGAATACACAGGTAATCAAAAATACTGGGTTTGGGCCTTGGAAGGTTTTGCCTCGCAAGCGGAAGCTGGAGCAACCATTGAACGTTTGGGTCTTTTTGCACAACGCTTCCGCCCTTCCCAACGATTCCTCTGGTATCTTTCCAAGGAATTTTCTGGATCACAAAAGCGTGAAGTAAGCCTCGGCAGCACATCACCTCATGTCCTGGCGCCGGAACATTAACATTAGTGATTAGGGAAGCAACTATGAAAAGGGCCCCGACTATCTTGGCCCTGACGGCACGAGCGTGTGAGTATATTTGCAGAGCAAAAGACCTAGAGTAGAGGCTGGAAGGCCTTTTCAAGAGTCTCGGAGGCTTGCCCCCCAACCAGGGTTTCTACGCGCTTCCTTTTGCGTCCGAAGAGGAAAGTCGCTGGGATAAACCCCAATCCAATCCGGATCAATGGAATTGACGAGAGATTCGAAGTCTCCGTCGGAGCGAATGCAAGTAACAAAGCTGACTTATTTTCGTTGAGGAAGTCCTTGGTTTCGCGGGTGCGGTCCGGCCCGTTCGTTGACAGGAACAGGAATAAGAGCTGCACTCCTCAGACCGTATTTTTCATAAAGCCTGATTAATTCCTGATTAATTCCGGAATCTTCCCGATAGGACTAACATCAGGCTGCCCAAAATTCACTATCACCACCTTCCCTTTGTTCACGCCCGAGACTTTCTTTAATTGCGCTAGGTTGATCGGTTCTAGACGTCGATCAGAGGCCTGGGTCTGAATCGCTGGGAACACTCGAATGAATTAGCGAGAGCACGAAAACATAGAATGGCATTTCTGATGCGATGCCTTCATTGTCAAAGGGTTCGTCTCAAATCCAAGTCGTGAACGAAACATTGACTTCAATCTTATTCCTTCCCTGCCCTACAGAAAATTTATTTGAAAGCATGAGTTGGTAGCAACACCTTTTCGGCGGAGAGGTTGCATTGACACTCAAAAAGACTTTATGCTATAAAAAATTGTTAATTGGTCATACGATGACAATTAACCGTGCTGGGCGAGACATGATGACAGATGTCACAAGACAAGCTGGAACGTGGGTGGCTGGTCGAGGCATTCATGTAGTCTCTTAAGTTAACGCACCCGAAGTTCTCCTGCGAAAGTGGCGGAATTGGCAGACGCGCTGGACTTAGGATCCAGTCCCGCAAGGGGTAGGGGTTCAACTCCCCTCTTTCGCACCAGGTTGTTTCGGTCCTCGAAACTCACTCAATATTTTATGTTCAAAAACACTGAGTAGCTGGGACTAGTACTTTGAAAATTGAAGTCAAAAATATTGGATCTTGCAAAAAGGAATTAGCTATTGAAGTAGAAGCTCTCAAACACGCACGAGTTCCCGGCTTCCGACCTGGCAAGGCTCCAATGTCGTTCATCAAGCAGCGTTACAAAGAGGCCATCCGCGAAGATTTCCTGGAAGCTGCTGTTCAGAAACATTTCCTTGCGGCTGTCAAGGCGGAAGATTTTTCTCCCTTGCAATCCCCTCAAATCCACGATCTCTCCTATGCGGAAGGTCAACCTCTACGTTTCAAGGCGGTTTTTGAGATACTACCCAAGCTTGAGGTCTCTAGCTACAAGGGGTTGGAAATCGAGAGAATTCTACCGGAAGTCAAAGACGAAGAAATTGAGACCTCACTCAAACAATTGCAAGAACGAATCGCTCAGTTTGTTCCAGTGGAGGACCGAGGCGTGCAGTCGGGTGATTTTGCCGTTATTACCTATTCAGGGAAATTCACGGACGGAACTCAGCCTGGCTTGAACTCCAAGGACGTTTATTGCGAAGTGGGAGGCGCCAGCACCTTACGAGAATTCAGTGAAAATCTGGTGGGGGCTAAGATTGGGGAGATTAAAACATTTTGCATAAAGTACAGCCAGGACTTTCCGAATCAGAAGCTAGCCGGCAAGGAAGTGGAATACACCCTTGAATTGCAAGCGATCAAGCTAAAGAAAATCCCCGAACTGAACGATGACTTTGCCAAAGACGTGGGAGAGTTTGCAACTCTTGAAGAGCTCGCAAGTAAGATCCGAGCCGACCTCACTACTGAAAAAGAGCGAGCGGTGCGTTCCGAGATGCAGTCGAAATTGCTGGATCAAGTGATTGAAAATAATCCTTTCGAGGTGCCTGAAGTGATGGTTCATAAGCAAGCAGAGAACCGGCTGAACGACTATGTCCGGACCTTGCTCATGCAAGGAATTCATCCCCAGACCCTGGATATGAATTGGGCGGAATTTCAAGAACGCCAACGTGAGCAGGCCGTCCATGATGTGAAAGCCGCACTGGTCTTGGAACACATTGCGGACCAGGAAAATATCACGGTCACCGACGAAGAAGTGGAAGAAGAAATTTCTAAGCGCGCCCAGGAGGCCCAGCAGTCCTTTGAGGCGCTCAAATCACGCTTGACAAAGGATGGGGGCACCGATAGAATCAGGAATAGGATCAGAAATCGGAAGAGTTTAGATTTGCTGCTAAGCTTTGCAACGTTCAAGAGTCCCCAAGCAGTTATTGTTCAGCCTTAGTTCGAAAATTTGCGGGGTCACGTGTAATGTTAGTTCCGATGGTAGTTGAGCAAACTAGTCGAGGTGAGCGCGCCTACGATATTTATTCCCGCCTTTTAAAGGACAATATTATTTTTATTGGTACCCCTGTTGATGACAACGTCGCCAACCTTGTGACCGCTCAATTATTATTTCTGGAAGCCGAAGATCCCGAGAAGGACATTTCCTTGTACATTAACAGTCCAGGTGGGTCTATCACTGCTGGGCTAGCCATTTACGATACCATGCAGTTCATACGACCCGACGTTACGACTATTTGTGTGGGTCAAGCCGCCAGTATGGGGGCTTTGCTCCTTACGGCCGGGACCAAAGGGAAGAGATTCGCCCTACCCAATTCCAGAATTTTGATCCATCAACCTTCGATGGGTGGCTTGTCAGGGCAAGCTTCAGATATCGACATTCATGCCAAAGAGATCCTGCGCTTGCGCGCCATCTGTAACAAGATATTGGCCGACCACACGGGACAGCCTTTGGAAAAGATAGAGCATGATGTCGATCGTGATTACATCATGACCGCGGAAGAGTCAAAACAGTATGGGCTTGTGGATCAAGTTATTGTTCGACACGAATGACCGCCAACCGACAGGCTCCTTTCTTCGATTTCCGCCGAAGACAATCTTGACAAATCAAAAGTGGTTGGGAGTTGAGTGAGGTTTCATCTTCCGGAGGGAAGTGGCATGAAGAAAAACAATGGTGAAGAGGCCTTACGGTGCTCTTTTTGCAACAAGAGTCAGAACGATGTACGTAAATTGATTGCAGGGCCCACTGTGTTCATCTGCGATGAGTGTGTGCGGGTTTGTAATGACATTATAGATGATGACCAAGTCGTTGAAAGTGAGGCGAAAAGCCATCCCCTTCCCAAGCCTCATGAAGTTAAGGCGTACCTGGATGAATATGTCATTGGTCAAGATACAACCAAGAAAAAACTGGCCGTTGCCGTATACAACCATTATAAACGTATTGAACTGGCCAAACGCCGCAGTGATGTGGAATTAAACAAAAGCAATATTTTATTAATTGGGCCAACAGGCACCGGAAAGACCTTGTTGGCTCAAACTCTGGCAAAGCGGCTCAGTGTGCCCTTTGCTATTGTGGATGCCACGACGTTAACCGAAGCGGGATACGTCGGCGAAGATGTGGAAAACATCATTCTCAAGCTGTTACAAAACGCCGGAGGGGATGTTGAGCGGTGTCAGCATGGAATCATTTATATTGATGAAGTGGACAAGATTTGTCGCAAAGACGAAAATCCTTCCATCACGCGAGATGTTTCCGGGGAGGGCGTTCAGCAGGCATTATTGAAAATCCTGGAAGGAACGGTGGCTAATGTTCCCCCCCAGGGTGGCCGAAAGCATCCGCATCAGGAATTTACCCAGGTCGATACAACCAATATTCTCTTTATTTGCGGCGGGGCTTTTGTAGGGCTGGAAAGGGTTATCGAGCGACGCACAGGGAAAAGGACGTTAGGCTTTCGTGGAGAGGTTAAGAAAATACCGCACCGCAGAAACCTAGCCTTGTTAGAACAGGTGGAGCCGGTAGATCTAATCAAGTATGGCCTCATTCCCGAGTTCGTGGGACGGCTGCCCGTGGTTGGAACTCTGGGCGACCTGGACAAAGCGGCCTTGGTGGAGATTTTGACAAAGCCCAAGAATGCTCTTATAAAACAATACCAAAAGCTCTTTGAATACGAGGGTGTCAAGCTTCGTTTCGAGGAGGACGCCCTCGAGGCCATTGCCGACCTGGCACAACAGAGAAAAGTGGGTGCGCGAGGCTTGCGGATTATTATAGAAGATCTAATGCTCGATCTGATGTACTTCTTGCCCGCTCAACGTAAGGTTAAGGAGTTTGTAGTCACGAAGGATATGGTAATCTCAAACCGGATCGATCTTTCCCTCCTTGAAAAGGCAGGTTAACAATTACTTCAACCTCATTTGTTGGCCATGGAATCTGGAGCGGAGGGCTGACAAGAACTTATGAGACATGAAGGACAATTCGCTTAGCCAAAGAGTGTTGAACATGGATCTTACTTCCTAAGAAAGGACCTGTTTTAAACTCAATCACCTAAAGTGCAATTACTAAGGAATGTTCAATAAATCCAAAGATAAATCCGATCTGCTGACCCTACCGATGGTGCCCATAAGGGACGTAGTGTTGTTTCCCTATATGATGATCCCTTTTGTCATTGGGAGACCGGCTTCCGTCAAAGCTTTAGAACTAGCGTTCAGTGGCGACAAAAGAATTTTTCTTGCCACTCAGCACGACGCTTCCGTCGACGATCCCAAACCCCATGAGATCTATTCTGTGGGGACGATTGCTAATATTGTTCAAAGTCTCCGTTTGCCTGATGGCAATATCAAGGTGTTAGTAGAGGGTGTGGAGAGGGCCAAGGCGGTTCAAATCGTGGAAGAGGAGCGCTACTTAAGAGCAATTCTCAAGGTTCCCCCTCAAGCAAACGCTCCAGTTGCTGCCAATGAAACGCTCGTCAACAAAGCCACCTCTCTTTTCGAGCAATATGTGAAGCTGAGTCAGAATTTGAATTACGATACGATGATTGCTGCGATCCGGGTGGAAGATGCTAGCAGGCTCACCGACACGATCGCCGCAAACCTGACCATTAGCATCGAAGAGAAGCAGCAGTTGCTGGAAATCTTCAATCCGGTGGAAAGGCTAAATCGCCTGTGCGATCTTCTCGACGTCGAGATCGAGAAGCTCAACATGGATCGCGCCATTAACTCCCGGGTGAAACGGCAAATGGAGAAGGCGCAGAAGGAATACTATCTCAACGAGAAGATGAAAGCGATCCAGAAAGAGTTAGGACGCAACGAGAAATCAGAAATTGACGAACTCAAGAAGAAAATTGAATCTGCCGGGATGCCCAAAGAGACGCTGGAAAAAGCGTTGCAGGAGCTAAAGCGGCTGGAAATGATGCCTCCTATGTCGGCAGAATCAACGGTTTCCAGAAATTATATTGACTGGTTGCTGGCTGTGCCTTGGAAAAAGCGCTCTAAAGAAATTCGCAGTATTGAGCGTGCTGAAAAAATTCTGGAAGCCGATCATTACGGGTTGGAAAAAATCAAGGAACGTATCATTGAGTTTCTAGCCGTCCGGCAACTGGTCAAGAATCCCAAGGGATCAATCCTCTGTTTTGTCGGCCCGCCTGGCGTGGGGAAAACGTCGTTGGCAACTTCGATTGCCCGGGCTACGGGCAGAAAATTCGTTCGTCTTTCCCTGGGCGGTGTGCGGGATGAAGCCGAAATCCGCGGTCACCGGCGGACTTATATTGGTGCCCTACCAGGTCAAATTATTCAGATGATGAAGAAAGCCGGAACCAAAAACCCTGTTTTTCTTCTGGATGAAGTGGACAAGATGAGTATGGATTTTCGCGGGGATCCATCCGCCGCCTTGTTAGAGGTCTTAGATCCGGAACAGAATCATACTTTTGTAGACCACTATCTAGATGTGGAATATGATCTCTCCCAGGTCATGTTCATCGCCACGGCTAATGTGATTCATACGATTCCTCAGCCCCTGCAAGACCGAATGGAGATCATCCGAATTTCCGGCTACACCGAATCGGAAAAACTGGAAATAGCCAAGCGCTATTTGGTGAAAAAGCAGCTCACCCAAAATGGGTTGAATGATAGCCATATTTCTTTCCCGGACGAAACTATATTAAGGATCATTCAAAATTACACTCGTGAAGCGGGAGTGCGGAACCTGGAGCGCGAGATTGCCTCGGTCTGCCGGAAGGTCGCCAAGAAGGTGGTCAAAGATGGGACAAATATCACGATCAAGGTAACCGCTGAAAGTCTGAAGGATTACTTGGGTGTCATTAAGTTTCGCAATACCAAATCCGAGGAGAAGAATGAAGTAGGGCTGGCGACCGGTTTGGCGTGGACAGAAGTGGGCGGTGAAGTTTTGGCGACCGAAGCCTCTCTCATGGATGGCAAAGGTCGATTGACCTTAACCGGTAAACTAGGGGATGTTATGCAGGAATCGGCTCAAGCCGCTATGAGTTATGTCCGTTCGCGTGCTAACCTGCTTGGAATTCCTCGGGATTTCTATCGACGCTATGACTTGCATATCCACGTACCGGAAGGGGCTATTCCGAAGGATGGGCCTTCCGCCGGCATTACCATGGCAACTTCGCTGGTGTCGGCCTTAACTAAAATTCCGGTTCGCAGGGATGTGGCCATGACAGGAGAGATTACTTTGCGCGGCAAAGTGCTCCCGATTGGCGGTGTCAAGGAGAAATTTCTGGCAGCCCACCGGGCGGGTATCAGAACAATCATCTTACCTAAGGACAACGAAAAGGACTTGTCGGAGATTCCGCAGAATATACAGGATCAGTTCTCTATCAATTTGGTGGAGACTATGGATGAAGTCCTCAAAGTAGCTTTGGAAGGTTCGATCCAGGTGCTGGAAGAGAAGGAAGAAAAGATCGACCAGTTCCATGATTCAATCGACAAAGGTTTTCCCCAGGAATCCGTGACCCATTGAAGATTTTATCGGCCGAATTGGTCTGCAGTGCTGCACAACCAGCCCAGTTCCCGCATGAAAACCTTCCCGAAGTGGCGTTTATTGGTCGCTCCAATGTTGGCAAATCAAGTGTCATTAATAGTCTTTTGGTGCAAAGGAGGCTGGCGTATACCAGTTCCACCCCGGGCCGTACCCAGCAGATCAACTTTTTTAAGATCAACCAAAAATTTTTCTTTGTAGATTTGCCTGGTTACGGTTATGCTAGAGTTCCTCAGGTCTTGCAGCAATCCTGGAAGGATCTTATTGAACGCTATTTGAAGGGTCGGAAGCAACTGGCAGTCAGCATTTTGATTGTTGATTCCAGAATAGGTCCAACAGAACAGGATCTCCACAAGCTAAAGTGGTTGCAACAGAATTCCCTACCTTTCTTCGTTGTTTCTACAAAAGCCGATAAGCTACCCAGAATTGAGTTACAAAGGTCGGTCCAGCACACCCAGAGGTTTTCTGGTGGAAAACCCGTGGTGGCGTTTTCGGCGATTAAGAAACTGGGCCACAATAGAGTGTGGTCGCTGCTTCATCCTCATATCAAGATGACACCATCTCATTCGTAACCAACTCTAGTTTCCAAAAACGAGCCATTTTATCGAGAACATTCGTTCAGTTTCAAAATCTCTAATCGATTTCAATTTAGAAACCCCGCCAGCAGATGGAATGCGATGACGGTTATCTTAAGGAGTTTGTATGGATATTGCTGAACTCAAGGAAATGAATATTGCGGCCCTAACGCAGATTGCTAAGGATCTCAATGTCGCCGGCGCTACGGGCATGCGCAAGCAGGAGTTGATATTTAAGATCCTGCAGGCACAGACAGAAAAGAACGGATTGATTTTTTCCGAGGGGGTCTTAGAAACTCTTCCCGACGGATTCGGCTTTTTGAGAGCCCCAGACTACAATTATCTTCCCGGGCCAGACGACATTTACGTCTCGCCTTCCCAGATTCGTAAGTTCGATCTGCACACTGGCGATACGGTCTCCGGGCAAATTCGTCCTCCCAAGGACGGAGAGCGGTATTTTGCCCTGATCAAGGTAGAAGCCATTAATTTCGAGCACCCAGACGTTGCTCGCAACAAGATCTTTTTCGACAACCTCACACCGCTCTATCCCAACGAGCGGATTAAGCTGGAGACCGCCTCCGACAACCTTTCCGCCAGGGTGATGGACTTGATGGTCCCGATTGGCAAGGGCCAGCGTGGCTTGATCGTCTCGCCGCCCCGCACTGGAAAAACAATGCTGCTGCAGACCATTGCCAATTCCATTACTCAGAATCATCCGGAAATCATTTTAATCGTACTGCTGATTGATGAGCGGCCCGAAGAAGTCACTGACATGATGCGCTCTGTTAACGGCGAGGTAATCAGCTCTACGTTCGACGAGCCGGCTACGCGTCACGTCCAAGTGGCTGAAATGGTGATTGAGAAAGCCAAACGACTGGTGGAACACAAAAGAGACGTGGTCATCTTGCTGGATTCTATCACCCGATTGGCACGGGCGTATAACACGATTGTTCCACCCTCGGGAAAGGTTCTGTCTGGCGGTGTCGACTCGAACGCCTTGCAGCGACCCAAGCGGTTTTTCGGAGCAGCCAGGAATATTGAGGAAGGCGGCAGCCTCACCATCATCGCGACCGCGCTCATCGACACCGGTAGCCGCATGGATGATGTGATTTTTGAAGAGTTCAAGGGGACTGGCAACATGGAAGTCCATTTGGAAAGGAAACTGGTGGAAAAACGAGTTTTCCCGGCTGTCGATATCAATCGTTCGGGCACCCGGAAAGAAGAGTTGTTGTTGCCCAAGGACGAACTAAATCGAGTTTGGGTCCTCAGAAAGGTCCTCAATCCGCTTTCGCCAGTAGAAACAATGGAACTTTTGCTCGAAAGGCTCTCCAAAAAGAAAACCAATGCAGATTTCCTGGCCTCGATGAGCAACGGAGGATGAATCACTGGATGTCGGTTACAGCAGCATTTCAAATGACAAGTTTCCACGACTCAGTTCCGTCTGCAGCCATTTGGTCAGCAGGATCACGAGCTAATGGTTTCCTCGGTTCAAAGAATTTCACGACTCCCTCACCAAACTTTGAGTTTCACTCAACGTCTACAAGTTCTCTTCGCTAGCGCGCAATTTTTGCACCAGCGCCAAGATTTCCTGTATCACTTGCTCAATACTCTTTTCTGAAGTATCAATATAGACTGCGTTTTTTGCCTGTGTCAGCGGGGAAGCCGACCGGAGACTATCGCGCTGATCACGCTCATGAATCTCGGCGATAGTTTGGTCCAAAGTCAGGTTCGCTCCCCTGCGTCTGTTTTCTTCAAAACGACGTTGGGCTCGAGTTCTTTCGGTGGCGTCCAGGAAAATCTTCAAGTCGGCATTGGGGAAAACCTTGGTTCCAATGTCCCTCCCTTCCATCACTACCGATCCTGCTGCACCCAGTTCTTGCTGAGCCTGCACCAACACCTTACGTACCTCCGAAATGCTTGAAACGATCGAAGCAGCTTGACTGACTGCTTCTACCCGAATATCCTCAGTCACGTCTGCGCCATCCAGCCAGACCTGAGGGTGCCCCTCGGAGGATTTGAGTTCGAGCTTGGATTGGCGAGCGATGGTGATGATCCGTTGGGGGTCATCCAAGCGCGGATTTTCTTGCAAGGCTTTGAGACCTATCGCTCGATACATAGCGCCGGTATCGATATACAGGTATCCCAATCGCCTTGCAATCTCTTTGGCCACCGTGCTTTTTCCTGCCCCCGAAGGCCCATCAATAGCAATGATCCAGCCTCGACGACGCTCGGATTGGCTCATAAGGTTGAGGTCCTCATTCTTCTTAGGCGACTATCCTTAGCGTATTGCAACTGGTGCTCAATATCTAGCACGTTTTGATTTGTTTCCAGGCCTTGAAAATCAAAGGACTTCTGCGTAGACTTCATCCCATCAAGGTGGCTTCCTTCTGGGCCGAGACTGAGTTTGTGGATACTTTGGTGGGCCTTCATTACGAGAAATCACCACGATTCCGCGAAATCAGCAGGACACAGGTACAATTCTTAGGTCGGATTTGAGCTACACAAACAGGCTTTTTTTTCTCATGTTCTTTGGTTCAGGATTTTGTGGCCTTCTGTACCAAATCGTTTGGATGCGGCTGGCTTTTGCGAGTTTTGGCATTATCACTCCTGTAATGTCAGTGGTTCTGTCCGTCTTTATGTTGGGCCTCTCACTGGGGTCATGGGCCGGCGGAAAGTGGATTGAGAATTTGACTCAAAAGACCGGCATGCCGGCCTTGTCTTTCTATGGGCTGGCCGAAGGCCTCATAGGGGTTGGGTCTTTCGCCGTGCCAAAGTTCTTTTCAATCGGAGAAACCAACTTGCTCTCACTTGGAGAAATGAGTTCTGCCGGGTATCTCCTGCTCTCTGCTTCAATCATCACCTTTTCCATCCTGCCCTGGTGCTTCCTCATGGGGGCGACTTTCCCCGTGATGATGATGTCTGTGAAGGGACTGGATGACGCAAATAACACCAGTTTTAGCTTTCTCTATCTAGCTAACCTGCTGGGCGCCACGGCTGGAGCAGGGCTGACAGCGGGTGTGCTCGTGGAGATTCTGGGGTTTAACGCAACCTTGTGGGTGGCCGCATGCTTGAATTTTGTGATTGCCTTCGTCAGCCTTATGATTGGCTTTAGCCACCACCATATGGCTGCTTCTCTGCAAACTTCAGCGAGCACGCCACTTGTCTCGTCCCGCAAAGCAGTGCTTCCGGTCCGCACGACCGGCCTCGCCTTTTCTTTGCTTTTCACAACCGGGTTCACTTCAATGGCCATGGAAATAGTTTGGACCAGGGCGTTTACTCCTGTGCTTAAGACCACGATCTACTCCTTTGCTCTTTTATTGACCACCTATCTCTTGGCCACTTGGTTCGGCTCCTATTTCTATCGGAAGCATATCGCGCGAAAGAGAGTCCTATCCACTGCCCAGTTGATCGCTAGCCTTTCGGTATTTGCCTTTCTCCCGCTTCCTTTCGGTGACCCCCGCGTGCACCTGAAAGAATTAGGAGTGCTTCTAAGCGTCTTCCCGTTTTGTTCCGTCTTGGGCTATCTCACGCCCAAGCTGGTTGACGAGTATTCCTCAGGCCATCCCGAGCGGGCTGGCCGCGCATTCGCTGTTAATATTCTCGGCTCAATCCTCGGCCCGATTTCGGCTGGCTATATACTTCTACCCCATCTCGGTGTCAAAATATCGATGATACTTCTGGGTGTTCCATTCCTTGTTTATCTTTTGACGTATTATCAATCTGGCAGCTTAAGGTCGGTTTGGAGAGCAGCTTTTGGATCTTCAGCCTTAGTGCTCCTGGCGATTTCGCTTTTCTTCATCACCACCTACGAGCAGGGAGAAGCCGACGGAACCAGAGTAGTTAGGAGAGACTACGCAGCCACGGTAATTTCATCAGGCAGTGGAATGAACAAGCGGTTATTGGTCAATGGAATTGGAATCACCGAATTGACCCCCGCTACAAAGGTGATGGCCCATTTGCCATTGGCTTTCTTGGATCATCCCGCTCAGTCGGCCTTGGTAATTTGTTTTGGGATGGGTACAACCTTTCGCTCCTTGATGAGTTGGGACATAAAAGTCACGGCCGTAGAGTTGGTTCCCAGTGTCAAAGAAGCGTTTGGCTACTACTTCAGCGATGCGGAGTCGTTGCGCAAAGATCCGAAGGGGCAGATCGTTATTGACGACGGGCGCCGATTCTTGAAAAGAACGACGGAGACCTTTGACTTGATAACTCTCGATCCCCCTCCTCCACCTGAGTCTGCAGGCTCCAGCCTTTTGTATTCGGAGGAATTTTATGCGTTGGTCAAGAGACGACTTAGGAAAGAAGGACTCCTGCAGCAGTGGTTTCCATTAGGAGAGACCAACATTCTTCAGGCCGTGGCAAGATCTCTCGAAAGATCTTTTCCGCACGTGAAAGCCTTTCGTTCGATTGGCGACAAGGGAACCCACTTCCTTGCGTCACCGAGTCCGCTTCAATCTCCCACGGTGGAAGAGATGTTGTCCCGCCTGCCTCTCAGGGCAAAGATGGATCTGGTCGAATGGGAATCTAGCAGACCAGTGCATATGCTTGTTACGGAGCTGCTGGAACGTGAGATTCCGCTGGACACCCTTCTAAACCAGGACCCATGTGTTTTCATTGCCGATGACTGGCCGTACAACGAATATTAT
>QHZP01000556.1 GCA_003224715.1 Acidobacteriota bacterium
TTTAGCAGGAGCGTCGGGGCTGACACGTTTGATGTCCAGTTTACTCTTTGGAGTGACCGCTACCGATCCGGTAACTTTTGTTGGCGTTTCGCTGTTGCTGGCGGGTGTAGCGTTGTTAGCCTGCTACCTTCCCGCACGCAGGGCGACCAAGGTCGATCCGACGGTGGCACTGAGGTATGAGTGAAGCCGTGATGAGTGACGAGTGACAAGTGATGAGTGACGGGCCAGGCGAAATGGAAAACTCCAGTCACCATTCACGGACGACTAAACACGAACCACCAATCACTGACCACTAACCACTATGTTAAATGACCTGCGTTACGGCTTTCGGATGCTCCTCAAGAGCCCCGGCTTCACGATCGTGGCAGTGCTCTCCCTCGCCCTGGGAATCGGCGCCAACACGACCATCTTCAGTGTCATTAGTACCGTCATGTTCCGGCCTCTTCCTTATGAAAATGCTGACCGCTGGGTAGCGGTCTTCGAGACCATGCCGGAACGGGGCCAGACTCGGGGCTGGGCCGCTACGGCCAACTTCCTGGATTGGGAGAAGCAAAACCAGGTGTTTGATCGAATGGAACTGATCGCGGGAGGACCTGATACCGTCACTCTGTCCCACGTCGGCGAGACCGAGCGTATTGGAATGCAAGTGGTGACACCCAGCCTCTTTCAATCCTTAGGTGTAAAACCAGTCTTAGGACGAACCTTCCTTGCCGAACAGGACTTGGGCCAGACGATCGTTTTGAGCCACAACTTTTGGCAGCGCCGTTTCGGCAGTGACCCGAAACTGTTGGGACAAACCTTCTATGTCAATGGCGATCCGTACACTGTCGTTGGCATTCTGTCTCCTGGCTTCCAGTTTTTCGGTTGGGAAGCAGGGGAAATTGACTGCTGGGGGGCGATCGATTTCAAAAACCCCGATTGGATCAACCGCAGTGTCCACTGGTTGTTTGCAGTGGCCCGCCTCAAACCGGGAGTCACCCTCGAGCAAGCTCAAGCAGCGATGCATGCTGTCGCCCTGCAGCTCGCACAAGCTTATCCCGACACGAACAAAGGTCGCGGTGTCAGGCTGGAGCCGCTTCGTCAGGCGGTGCGGGCAGTGGAAAATTACGGAGAAGTGTTATACCCATTGTTCGGAGCAGTTGCGTTTGTGCTGCTGATCGCGTGCACCAATATAGCCAATCTGTTGCTGGCCCGAGCTTCCACACGACAGAAGGAGATTGCGATTCGTTCCTCTCTAGGTGCTGGAAAGTTCCGGCTCGTTCGACAGATGCTCACCGAGAGCGTATTGTTGGCTCTAATGGGTGGCCTGCTGGGTCTATTTCTGTCTGTGTGGGGCATTGAGATTTTCGTCGCTTTGGCCCCGGAATGGTTTGCTCAGATTCACCAGATAACCATCAATACCCGGGTCTTGACTTTCACGTTGTTGGTGTCAATTCTCAGCGGGATTCTATTTGGACTCGCTCCAGCCTGGCAATCTTCGAAGCCGAATCTCAATGAAACACTCAAAGAAGGAGGACGGACGTCGGCCGGGGCCGCGCGTCATCGCACTCGCAGCGCTTTGGTAGTGACCGAAGTGGCTCTGGCGCTCGTACTGCTTATTGGAGCCGGTCTGATGCTTAATAGCTTCCTGCGTCTGCAGCAAGTCAAGCCTGGTTTTCAGCCGGAAAATCTTTTCACAGCGGAAGTTTATTTGGGCGGACCCAAATATCTGTCGATGGCCCCAAAAAGAGAAATTGATATGAATCGAATCAGTCCTCAGGTCGGGACCTTTTGTCATCAGGTGTTAGAACGCCTCAACGCCCTGCCGGGAGTGCGTTCTGCAGCCATGATCGATTTTCTGCCGACGACCGGCTGGGGTTACCCGGTGGATCCATTCACCATTGTGGGAAGGCCTGTTCCACCTCAAGGGCAGCAGCCTGTGGTTGAGTACAAGGCCGTGAGTCCCACCTACTTCAAAACCATGCAGATTCCGCTCCTAAGAGGACGTGAGCTCACCGAGCGAGATGCAGAAGCATCACCCTGGGTTGTCGTTATCAACCGGGCGATGGCCGAGAAGTTCTGGCCCAACGAAGATCCGATTGGACAGGTCGTTACTCTGGGCACGGTTCGGGAGGAAAGACCGCGAGAAATAGTAGGAATGGTGGAGAATGTTCACCAGGCAGGTTTAGCACAGGAACCCAAGCCCGAAATGTATTTGCCCTACCTGCAGCAGCTGGATATTTGTTTGGGCAACAGAAAGATGGCCCGCCTGCACAAGAGCCTGGTGATCCGCGCGGCATCGCCGTCAGCTGAACTGACCACGGTCGTGCGCCGTGCAGTGGCTGAAGTGGACAAAGAGCAGGCGGTGTATGGATTCAGAAGCATGAACCAGGTGCTAGCTAATTCCACCTCCCCCTATCGCTTCTACATGCTGCTGCTCGGAATTTTCGCAGGGGTCGCGCTGGTGTTGGCCGCCATCGGTATTTATGGGGTTATTTCTTATTCGGTCAGTGAACGCACCCACGAAATCGGGATACGCCTGGCACTGGGTGCCCAACCTCAGGAAGTGCTGGCATTGATGCTCAAACATGGGCTGATCCTTGCGCTGATTGGAGTGGTACTTGGCCTAGCCGCTTCGTTTGCGGCCGCTCGCGTTCTTTCCAGCTTCCTGTTTGCCGTGACCCCTCATGATCCCATCACGTTCAGCATTGTCTCGTTAGTTTTGATCATGATCACACTCCTGGCGACCTATCTCCCTGCTCGAAGAGCAACGAAGGTCGACCCGGTGGTCGCGCTGAGGTACGAATGAAACAGTGGCGAGAGGAGACGGGGGAAAACATGAACACCCAAGGAAAGCTCAAGAGCTACAAGGATCTCCTGGTCTGGCAGAAGAGCATAGCCTTAGTCAAGGGTATCTATCGTCTGACGCGCAGTTTCCCTCCGGATGAACGATTCGGGTTGGTGAGCCAACTGCGACGGGCGGCCGTTTCCGTCCCATCCAATATCGCCGAAGGACAGTCGCGTCACACTTGTGGAGAGTTCGTACAGTTCCTTTCGCACGCGGAAGGATCTCTGGCCGAGTTGGAGACACAAATTTTGATCGCCGTAGACCTAGACTTCTGCAGTCAGGAGGAGGCGAATCAAGCCCTGGCGCAAATCGAAGAACTTCAAAGGATGCTAAACAGCCTGCGGCAGAAACTCGCCACTCGCCACTCGCCACTAACCACTCGTCACTATGCTTAACAACCTTCGTTACTCCATTCGGATGCTTCGCAAGTCCCCTGGCTTCACCGTCGTGGCGGTGCTCACGTTGGCTCTCGGCATCGGGGCCAACACGGCGATTTTCAGTATCGTGAACGCGGTTCTGCTTCGACCGTTGCCGTATCGGGAGCCAGATCGGCTTGTCGTGGTACGAGAAAACATGCCTAAAATGAAGTTCTTCGCCGGTACGATTACAGCAGGACAGTTCCTGGACTACAAGGCTGGCAATGAGGTGTTCTCCGATATCGTAGCGTTTAACAGCTTTGGCGTGAACCTGACTGGAGT
>QHZP01000557.1 GCA_003224715.1 Acidobacteriota bacterium
TCACGGTCACGAAAGAGGGCTTCAAGACTTACTCGAAAACGGGCATCGAGGTTCACCCGGCCGACCGGCTTGACCTCTCGGCCGATCTGGAAGTGGGTCAGCAGTCGGAGCGAGTGGAGGTCACGGCCACGGCTGAGGCGCTGGTCCCCACGGACAGCGGCGCCAAGGTGGATGTGCTGACGTCAGCTCAAATCCAGAACCTGTCGACGATGGGGCGCAATGCCCTTGAGCTTCTGGGGCTCCTCGGCGGCGTGGTCGATACTGGCTTTGACCCCTCCCAGGGCAGCCGTATTGATTCCCAGGGACCCTATCGATTTAGCGTGAACGGCCTGGATGGCGGCCAGAACGACTACCACATCGATGGCGCCCGCGGCGTGGAGGTCGGGGGGCTGGCCAGTCTTTACATGGTGCCCAATATGGACATGATCCAGGAGTTCTCCGTCAAAACTTCAAACGTGGAGGCAGACCAGGGACGTAGTCCCGTGAATATCGATGTCGTCACCAAGTCTGGCGGCAAAGACTTTCATGGGACGCTTTTCTATTACGGGCGAAATGCCGCCCTCAATGCCAACGACTTTTCCAACAACCTGGCTGGAATACCCAAACCGGCGAGCAAGTTTAATTATCTCGGGTTCAACCTGGGGGGCCCGGTGAGGATTCCGGGCAGCGGCTTCAACAAGAATCGAGACAAGCTGTTTTTCTTTGTGGGGATGGAATGGCAGCGACAGCTCCCTGACCCAGGGACACTACTGGCGACAGTGCCTACGGAAAGAATGCGGGCAGGCGACTTCAGTGAACTGCTGAACCCTAAATTTTGCCAGACAGATGCAGGTGGCAACGTGACGGGTGGCCGATATTTGAATATGCCTTGCATCCTGAAGGACCCCAACGACCCCAATGGGAAGCCGCTGCCGGGAAACATCCTTCCGGCCGGTGACATAACGAACAACGGCCAGGTTTTCTTGAATATCTTCCCGCTGCCGAACCTGGTTGATCCGGCGGGCCGTCGCAACTTTGCGGCACACCCGCTGTACCCCAATAATCCATTCCAGACCGTTGTCAAGGTGGACTATAACTTCAGCGAGAAGACTCGCATGTTTGTCCGGCTGTCGCGCGAGGCCGAGGAGCAGGTCTACCCCTTTAATCTTTGGGCCGGTGAGAACAGTGGCTGGACTTCCAACATTCCCGAGCCTGGCTTGGTCGTCGGCAGTAACCATAACAGAGCCCTGGCCGTTAACGTTGTTCAAACTCTCAATCCCACGCTCACCAACGAATTTCAACTCAGCGCACAGGCCCTTTATTTTCCCAATAGATATCGCTTTCCGGAAAAGGTCAGCCGAAGCGCGCTGGGTTTTAATTTCAAAGGCATGACGTTTCCCGGCACTCCGACCGTTCAAAATGACACCGTCCCGCAGATCATTGACGCCTGGGACTACTTCGGCGGCAACCCCGGGGCAGGGCGCTGGGGAGCGGGTAATTTTGCCAACGGGGGGGTGATTTACAAGTCCAATGAATTCGAGTTCTTTGACAACCTTTCCAAGGTTAAGAGCACGCATATTCTCAAGTTCGGGTTTGCAGCCGAGCAGTCCCGTCAGTCCCAGAGCAATGCGCCGGTAACTGAAGGCCAGTTTGTTACGGACGCCTCCTGGGGATTGACCACGGGCAACGAGTTCGGTGACATCCTAAGCGAGCATTACAAGGCCTACCTCCAGACGACCCGCTCTCTCGCTGCCCCAGTCCGAGGCACGACGATTGAGTGGTATGGCCAGGACTCCTGGAAGGTGACACGGCGGCTCACGTTGAATTATGGGGCGCGTTTCACTTGGTCACAGCCGTGGCAGGTATTGCACAATGCTTTTCTCACCTTCGACCCAAAGGCTTACGATCCCACCCGCACCGGGGACTTCACTAACGGGATCCTCCTGGCCAGCAAGGGGCAGATCGGCAATGGTGGCTTCGGGACTCCCCATCCAGCTTTTCAGCCCCGTCTCGGGTTTGCCTGGGATGTTTTCGGAACGGGAAAGTCCGTCCTGCGCGGCGGCTTCGGAACATACGTGCACCGCCAGGACTCCAATCAGGTCAACGCCATTGATAACTCGCCGCCCCAAGCTTTTACTTCGAATCCGATACAGCAGTTCACTTCCCTCACGCAAATTGAGAACACCGACCCCTTCGGAGTTCTGGGCAACCTCTCCCTTGCAGTATCCGACGTCCACGATAGTTCGACCCCACAGGTTTATCAATGGAGCCTCACCTGGTCGCAGAGCATCGGCTTCCAGACGGTGGTGGAGACCTCATACGTGGGCAACACAGCCCGGCACCTGGGCCGTAGTTGGGATATCAATGCGGTACCGCTCGGCGCTATGTGGTTGCCCGGAACTCAGACCCTAGGGGCAGACACGAACGCCCAGGACTTCCGGCCCTTTAACCAATGGGGTTCGATTTCACTTATTGACCACAGCCTGACCTCCAATTACAACAGCTTGCAGGTGACGGCGCGTCGCAATGCCGCCAAGGGCTTGACGTTACTCGGAGCCTATACGTGGTCAAAGGCCTTGGGAACCGCTGCGACACCCTTCCAAGATCAGTTTGACTCAAAGCGCAACTATGGGTTGCAAGCCTGGGACCGGGCTCACAACTTCTCCCTTTCCTTCATCTACGACTTGCCGTCCCCAAGCAAAAGGCATTTTAGTGGCAACTGGTTGGCGAAAGGTGTGCTAGATACTTGGCGGTTTTCAGCGATTGCCCATTACACCAGTGGCGCACCGCTTAGCGTCACGACCACAGGGATTTCCTGCCTGAATGCTCCTGGTGAGGCAAACCCAACCAGCCTGGGCCTGTGCAGCAGCACAAATTTCATTGGGGATGGTCGGACCTGGTATGGTTCGAATGCCTTAGCTGTACTCCCCGTTGTCTTGTCCAATCCCCG
>QHZP01000558.1:0-1378 GCA_003224715.1 Acidobacteriota bacterium
TCACTGCCAATGTAGTGCGCCGTTTCTTGGACCGGAAGCCATGATGTGTTGGGAAATTTTGGTTGAATCGGCCTGAAACCCAAATTATGCAGCGGGGGGAAAATGTGGTTGTCGCCGAACCTGCGCTCCGCAAGCAACGCCCCTCACCCGATCCGCCGTGGGCAAATCCCCCTCTGCCCACTAAGAAAGTTCCAGCTCTACCCTCCCCTGGGGGAGGCTAATCGTGTTCCTGTATCTTTTTTACCTAGACACAGGGCCTGCAGAAATGTCGCACCCACCGCGAGACTCCCGCCCTGTAATGTGAGGGCCTTGGAGATTGGAAGTTTTTTTTATTCCCCGAAGGGGATCAATAATCCAGCCCTGGGTTGTGCGGTAACGCACTACCCTGGGAATCAGAGCCTTTCCGTTCCCCCATCGCTGAAGGGGATAGGTAACTAGCCCCCTTCATCCCCTTCAGGGATGGGGGTTCAACGATGAACCCTAACCCAGGGTGGCGGCTGCGCCGCAACCCTGGGCTGCATTATTAATCCCCTTCGGGGAAGAGACGCTTCGTTGACAAATCTCGAGGATTCCAAATGAAGTATCTATTTCGAGTGCGCGCCCAGAACCATTTCTTGATTTCTTGGGAGTCTTGAGTTGCATCGATCGAAAATGTCCGAACTCCAAGGTCCTGAACGGGCCAGGGAGTGGGGCAAACCGGGCCAGAGACGCCCCCTGTGTCCAGCAGAAGATATGCGAGAAGATCAGACCGAGGAGTTCGAGTGTGGAAGCTTTTCCCAACGCTACGGAAAGAACCCACCCACTGAAGGCAGAAGCCTTCTTTCCTCTCCCGAGAGGGGATTTTCACGGGAGAAACTAGAATTGATTGCTAGACGACCTGTTAGCTCCGCTAGGAGCGCCATCTTTATAGGTACCGGCCCTTGCCGCCTTCTAGCTCCAATAGGAGCGGCATAGAGGAGCCTGTGACCGGATGCTGCCCACCATTTTCCGTCTAACTGAGGCCTCGTGACAAGGGTTAACTTGACAATTCGCAAGCCGCTAGAAGATACTGGCCACGATTTGTTAGCAGCATAATGTTCTTGATATCCAAGTATCCAAAATTCCGCTCACTCAATAGTTGGGCCACGGTTGATTCGCGGGTGGGGCGAGGCTGACATCAGAGGCCGTCGTATGGGAAGGCTCGCATAATAGGGAGACCTTGATGCGGCTCACGACTATAGCTGTGATCCTGACGGCAAGTCTGTCGTTTGCGAAGTTCGGTTGGCAGGCCGTGGGATCAAAGCCTCCGGAAGGGTATGTATCGATTCGCTCAAGTCGATATCGGAACCTTGCCCATTGGTTCCGGAGGCATGTACGCAACCAACCTTGGCCATCCGAA
>QHZP01000558.1:1496-6386 GCA_003224715.1 Acidobacteriota bacterium
CTGGGTCAAACTGAATGGCGTCCAAGTGATGTCGGGCGCGAGCCTTCCGGATATGCCACTGGAGGGGCAAATTAGGCTTCAGCACCACGGTACGATTGACCCAAATGACTGGCATGTTGACTAATTCGCCGAGTCTGGTTCAGTTCCGGAACATCTTCATTAAAGAGTTGGAATAGGGACCGCGTGTTGGTGTACATCGACGGAAAACGTATCACTACCTTCGACCCCGACAGCAGAGAGAGAAAGTGGTACGAGCCCAAGCGTGAGCCGAAGAGGCCCAGGTCCGGGTACACCGGCCTGCAGAATCACGATCCCGGCGACGTCGTCTACTTCAAAGAGGTCAGCATCCGGCCCCTGGATGAGGTACCGTGAGGGGCATGCTTTAGTCTGGTGCACCCAGCATGTCAAATATCCGATTTTGGGATTTAATCTGGGCGCAAGAATCGAGCGGCTCGCTAGGTATGGTTGGGAGGCAAAGGCCACGGCGCATACAACTTCCCCGGTCTTGGCCTCAGGGTCACCGCGTCATTCAAAGCTCCAGTCAAAAAGATTAGCCCGTCCACCACGAGCGGCGTGGTCTGCTGGCCGCGACCCTCTTTAGCGTTTGCCCCAGGGCAGACACTGCACGATTTCTCGAACACCCTCCGGCCAAGATTGATGGTTGCCTCGGACGTTTCAACCCTGGAAAGGCCAATGCCAGCCACACCAAGGAGAAGATCGGCAAGTTTGCCTTGCTCGGCGTTGTATTGAATAAGGGATACAGATAACGAATCAGACATATTTCATGCCATTAACAGTTCATTGGGAGGCATGTCTCTAGAAACCCCTTCACTGCCGGATTGCTGTCGCAAGGCTATCGAAACCAGAGGTCTCGTCCGAGATCTAACAAATGTCGTCCTCCGCAGGGATCTTCTAGTCCTTTAATTCAATCCTCAAGGCATGAGAGGGAGTTGTGCCGATGTTGCGTACCTCGTGCACTGTCGCCTCGCTCCAAACCACGCTGCCAAACTTCCTGTGCGCTTTCGTCACCTTTCCGTCCGGAAAGGTTCTAATTTCTGAGTCGAAATCGGCCAGGTAAACAGTCAGACCGTGGGGGTGACTGTGCTTACGCTCAAGGGTCCCCGTTGGAACTTTCGCCTCAATAACACGGACAAGCGCATTCTCAAAAACCAATTTGTGGGTTTCTGGAGCCACTTTCAGAGGGTCCAAATCCTCTCGAGTTGCGCTGAATGAGAAGTAAGCTACCAGACCCGAGATAAGTCCGAAACATACCAGGATTAGCCTAGCCTGTCGTTTCATGCTTTGCTCCTTTCTAATTAATGTCTGTGAAAATCCCTCCCGGGAGGGGCCCAGAGGGCGTAGCCTTCCGATAGGGTCCTTCAGGTTAGGGACACCCACGCCTGCGCCCCTTAAGCTGTGAAAAATGAAAAACCGGTGAAGATCGGGAGGGCGAGGCTCCCGCCGAGCCTCATGGGGCTTGCCGGGGCGATGCTTGCCAGGAGGCTCGCCTTCCCAATTCTTTCACACGTTCCCTCCCAGGGAGGGGAACAATTTTCATCGTGTGTAGTGATTCGAAGGATCATGAGAAACTCTTCAGGCGGTCACCATTGGGTCAATCTGAGCCGACTGGCAAGCGGCATTGTAGCAGGCTCGCAACCTCCACACCCATGGCTGACCGACAAGATTTGCTTCATACGCGCCAGCAATAGCCTTTCATCGCCAGGATCATTCATAAACACGGTGAGAATGATTCCTTGGGCTTCGTTTCTCAATACGGCAATCCTAGGATCTCCATCCAGCAATTGCCGCTCACATTCTGCGTCAGTAAGCCCGAGCTCTTGCTCGTCCCACTCCACTAACAGGCGGTAAACACGTCGAGTTCTGTCATGGGGGACGTAATTCACCTTCAACCCAGGAACTTTTCTAAGCCCACCCATCAAGTACTCCGCCTGCTCGAAGGACTGGCGATCCAGCCTGGCAAAGTCGAGTTTGGCATACTTCTCGGTAGCGAGCCATAGGCCAATCATTTCCTCACGACCTACCTTCAAGGGGCGACCCAGGGCGTCGGAGTGGGGGTTCGAATTCAAACGGGCAGCCACAATCAAATCTTTTCTGCCTGCCAGGATGCCGGAGCATTGGGGACCCCTCACGTGCTTGCCGCCGCTGACACAGATTAAGTCGGTTTTCAGAGCGGCCAACTTGCAAACGTTCCCCCAGGGCGGTAGCATGTTGGCCGCATCGACCAAGATGGGAAAACCAACCTTCCTACCGAGGGCGAGACACTCTTCAAGGGCAACAGGCGTGGCCCAAGCCCAGTCTCCCGTGGTGCCGCCCAGGTAGTACATCATGGCTGTCTGGTCTCCAACTGCATTCAAGAGTTGAGCCCTATTTTCCACTTCGACAATTCTAACACCGGCATTCCTGACGGCGTGGTCGTAGCTGTTGCGATGGACCTTCTGAATGACCACTTCGCTTTTCATACCCGTGAGATCGGGTAATCGGCGGATTTTCTTCTGGTCCGCGCCGGTCAGGCAGGCACAAGTGCCCAAGGTGATGGCTCCCGCCGCACCGGTTGTAACCATCGCGCTCTCGCTGCCAATCAGGCTTGCCAGCCGAACACCGATCTTGTCTTGCAGCTCGTCGAGATCTACGTAATAACGAGCAGCTTCTGCCATCGCCTCGTGCAACTCAGGCCACTGCTTGGAGGCGCCAATGGCAGTGTGCGTCCCCCGGAAGTTCATTAAAGGGCGGACGCCCAGCAGTTGGTAAATATTGTCCGACCGCTTGCTGGCTGCAGCTGCTGGGACTGGGCAGTAGCGCCCAAGCGACGCCAGGCTGAATGATTTCAGTAGCCTTCTCCGGCTAGTAGCCATAAGCACCGTCCTCCAGACTCCATTGATATCGTATACCTCAGCCCACCGTCATAAATAGCGCAATGTATTCGTGCTCGTGCTCCTACTCTTGCGCCCTGTGACGATGAATCGAACAAGAGCACGGTGATCTCCCACCCATGGTTTGGAATTGTTCGAGCAGGAGCATGCCATCTTACTCCAAGCTCTATCTTTGCAGAGACGGCAATCTCGCACGCTTGAGCTTGCTGTAGATTTCGGCCAACCCACCGGGACACCAGATCATTACCAGAATGAGAAGCGCTCCGTAAATAACCAAGCGAAGTTCCATCAGAGGCTTGAGGTATTCGAACAAAGGAACAAAAATGAAAGCTGCCACCAATCCTCCCCATAGACTTCCTCGTCCACCGATGTAGGCTAAAGCCAGGACTTCGACGGTCTGCCTCGAGTGCATCACATCCGGTGTGAGTATCCCCAGGAAGTGTGCGTAGAATCCTCCCAGCAGGCCGGCAAAGGCGCAGGAAAGAGTGAAGTTGATCACTCGATACTTCGTCGGATTAACCCCAGAAGCCCTGGCCGACTCGAGGTTCTGCCCAATGGCGCGGAATGCCAGCCCAACTCGGGAATTGCTCGTCCCCTGTAGCGAGACAAAGGTCAGGAGGGTTACCCCAAAGATGATGTAGAAATAGGGACGGCGTGCCGCGGTATCGAGAAATAAAGGCACATTGAGACCTCGGTAACCTCGGGTCAATCCGGAAAGACTGGCTGCCAGAGAGAGTAAAGTCAGTCCCACAAACCATGTCATGACGGCGGCATAAATACCTTGGAGGCGCAACGTCAGGACTCCAGTAAAAAAACCCAGGGCGGCTGAGGCGACTGTGCCGCCCAGCGGACCCAACCAGGGACTGATCCCCAAGTGCAGAACGAGCAGGGCTGAGGTATAGGCCCCTGCGCCTACGAAGGCCGCAAATCCGAAATTGATTACATTGATAAACCCGGCAGTAAAGTCAAACGCCATGGCCTGAGTTCCCAGGAGCAGGCTGGAAATCAAGAGTTGAAGCACGTATTCATCTTGGACCAAGAGAGGCAAGACACCGAGAACTGCCAGTAGAAATAGGCTGAGCGGTGACAATGCGGCCCGACGGTTGGTTCCGTTTGCGCTCATTCCAAATGATTGGATTATTGCCATCAGGCTTTCGAAAGGCTGACGGCACGGTTTCCGAACAGCCCAGCAGGCTTCAGCAGCAGAATGAGTATGAGGCCAGATAAACTGATGACGTCTTGCCATCCCGAACCAAAGCGATAGTAGGAGAAGGTTTCGAGCAACCCGACGATGAATCCCCCGGGGATCGCACCTGCCATGTTTCCGAGACCCACCAGAACCACGACATACCAGGACTTATAGAGAGGGGCGAGACCCACCGCCGGATAGGCTGGGTTGAGAGAAAGCAGGCTGGCTCCAGCGATGGCGGCCATCAGGGAACTAAGCCCAAAGGTGAGCGTATAGATCTGATCGAGATTAATACCCATCAAAAGAGCCCCGGTCTCGTCCTGGGCCACGGCGCGTATGGCCTTTCCCGTTCGAGTAAAATCCAGGTACCACCAAAGGGCAGCGATGCAAGAGATCGCAATAAGAAAGCTAACCGCTCGATCGACTGAGATGTGCGTTGCAGAAACCAACTGAATCGTCCCTTGCCAGTATTGGGTGATACCTCGATATTGGCCTCCCCACAACGTCAGAGCCAGGTTTTGCATGACGAAGGATAGGCCCACTGTAGCCAGAAAGGTATTAAGGACCCAGTGCTCCGGGTGACGCCGACGCAAAGGGTGAAAGACGAGCTTTTCCACCAGCACGCCGGCTAATAAACCGACCAACGCCGCGCTGAGAATGGCCATGAATGGAGGAAAACGCAAGACAGCATAAGCAAAATAGGCGGTGTAGGCTCCCAGCATGTAGAATTCACCGTGGGCAAAGTGAGGGATGTTCATCACACCCAACACCAAAGACAGACCCACAGCCATCAGGGCATACATACCCCCT
>QHZP01000559.1 GCA_003224715.1 Acidobacteriota bacterium
CAATTGTTCGAGCAGCCGATTCAAAGCGACTTCGAATTTTTGCTGAACGGATTGCTTCGTCATTTAGGCGTCGGGCCCACCATCCAAGTCAGGGCGGTACGCCGGGGCGCGGCCTCCTTACAGTTGGCCGGTCCCCCCACGCCAGGCGTCGGGCCCACTCACGTCCCCTGTCTTCCCTGGGAGCTGTCAAATATCTGTTGTCCAATGTGGAATGGACCTGGCCAAATGCCTGAACGACACAGTGCGTGGCTCGCTGCTTGCCCTACGTCCGCTGCAGGAGAGACCATGCCTGAAGAGTTGAAATTGTTAGCCAGGACACGAAAGCGACCAAACTTCTTGGCGACAAGTTAAGACCAGTTCGCCTTATGAGGATGGAACGCGCATCGGCGGGGCTGGCGGCTTGCGTCGCCAGACCCACAAGAAATTGGTGACCATGCTCCAGCCTGCAGATGCCCCCATGCCTGCGATCGTCGCCCAGAGATAGTGGATGCCCCAACGGGGGAGCAGGTTTGTAACTCCCCACCAGATCATGAAGCCGCTGGCGTTGGCTAGGTGATACTGCCAGAGTCTTTTCCACGTAGGGAATCGATGGCCAAAAACCCACCGGTCATTCACCAAAAAGCGCAGTACCGTTCCGACCTCGGCTCCGACAATTGACCCCAGTACCAAGGGGAGTTTTAAAACATCCACAAGAGCATAGAGAATCCCCATGCCAATGCCAATGAAGGACAAGCCTACCACCCACCAGCGAACCATGGTGCGTTGGCAAATCTCTTGCAACAGTGAAAATCTTTGCTCAGTACCCAGATTCATAAACAGGTGCCGCCTATTTTATGATTTTCGCGCAAGGTGCCTCCAGCACTCGTTTGGAATGCATGTGCATAATTACAAGCTGACCCAGCTTAGCCACCAAAGGCGTGCCTCCGAATGCGTCGAACAAAAAGCTCCATGAGGGTGTGGGTCACCGAAAGAAAATTTCGCCAATTGAGCGCCGAAGCCCTTGCATCCTTTTCATGATGGATGACCTCCACCGGAATCTCAAGATAGGTCGCGCCTTCATCCAGTAAACGCGTGATCAACTCAGCCTGAAAACCAAAACCAAAGGAATAGGGTCCCGAGCGCATGACGTTATAGCGAAGATGTAGAGCCAGGCCGTGATAGTAATTCAGATGGTACCCACTAATCAGATTGACCAACCTGGTGTACGTTTTGGAAAGAAACAGTCTGAAAAAAGTTTTGCCCGGAACCACAGGGTGATAGGGAATGATCATGTCTGCTTCTCCTGTTTTCCTGAATATCTTAACCAGTGTCTCCCTGGGTTCGGCGTTGTCACCACAGACCAGCCGATAGTATTTGCCTGCACCCAGAAAGGCTCCATCCACAAAAGTTCTAGACAGACCACGGTTGGTCGGATTTTTTCTTAACTTGACATTAGCGGCCGGATGGCAAACCACCCACTTATCCGCGACTGAATAAGTATTGTCTGTTGACTGGTCGTCTACTACGATAATCTCATAAGAGCGCTGAGCCTCCTCGGCAGCAGCCACAACCGTATCAAGAGTGTGCTCAATATATTTTTCTTCGTTGAAACAAGGAATGAGGATGGTCAAGTCTATTTCATTGGAATTCATGCTCAAGATATCTGCAAATCCTGAAATAGGCTAGGACTTCTGAAAAGCGAGGTAATGATAGGCTGCCCCCCACGACCTTCGCAACTCATTTGCGTTGTGGTAAGCGACTCGCAACATATCCATTGAGTCCTGTTGCATTGCCAAAGAAACCTGTCTCAATTCTTGACAAAGCCGTTGAATTCTTTCATCCTGGTTCTGTTCTAAGAATGCGTATAGCCGGTCAGGTAATAACATAGAGCTTGGGTGCGTCCCTTGAGTCAATGAGAAGTCAGACCATTCGCGGACAAGTCGGTAGACTTCGCCAATGATTACTGGCTCGGGAGAACTGACCCGGGATGTTGAAAATGGGTGGCCAAAAAGGAAGTAGGTCAATTTTTCTGGCCAGCTCGTTAGCAGCTCTTGAGCGCGTGCGCTCAGGTCGGACACACTCTTGTACCAGGCAAAAGCATCGGTCATCACCCACTTGGGTGAACAGGCCCAAAAATGACAGTCTACAGAACCTAGCAACGGAATGATCCGGTGATAATCCCAGAGAAAATCATACGCGAGGAAGGGATTGACCAGAGTATCTTTCCACCAGGCTTGAAACGGCCGTGAGGCAGGTAGCGCCCGAAAGTCCTCCAAGAAAAGTTCCTCCGCAATGGATAGACCTCTTTCACTTCCCCAATCCGCAATTCCGCTGAGCTGGCAACTGCGACGCAAAACAGCTCTTCTCAGCATTTCTAAAAAGCATCCGCAGACATCGTTGAAAGAAACGACACCGAGCAAGCCGGGCTTGACAAACGAGCACACCTTTTGGAGCATGGAATCTCTGTTGGGAAGGGTGTACAGGAAACCCTCCGCAATAACAAGGTCGAACTGATCGCTGGACTGAAACTCATTTATGCTTGCTGGCACTACCTGGGCTATCTGGCTTTCAAGATGAAAGCGTTTAAAGTTGCAATACAAGGCTTCATGAGCTTGTTCGTTGGGTTCCACGAGGGTGAGCTTTGCGCCGAGAGAGGCCAGTACCAGGCTATTTTCGCCCGTGTTACAACCGAACTCTAAAACGGTCTTGTCACGAATCAATGCGAGCGGAATAGACAGATGCCGCTCATAAAGATTCCGGCGCCTGGCGCAATGGGCATGCCACGCCTGAGGCGTTTCCAACGAGATAGGAACAGGATTAAATCTTGACTGCTGATAGTAACCGAGGAGAGTCTCGAAAGACATGGTAGTGCCGATATTTAGCTGCTGCCAAACATAATTAAGTTCATCCCGGGCTGGAAAGCAACCAGCTTTTCCCGAAGCGCGCGCTGGCGCTTCCCTTGGGGAATTAGGCATTTCCTGAATTATACAATCCGATCTCCTGGGGCATAACCCATTGCATAGCGGTTCGGCCCAATCGTGTAACGACCGATCGCGCAACCTCAGGTGCTAGCGCAACCAACACGGGACAATCTCTCGGTGCGTCGACCGGATGATAGACTGGGCGGCCAAAATGCATTTTCCCGGCGCGATTCCGGTCCTCGTCCACAAAGAAAGAAATGTCTTGCTGACAATGTCCAAAGACCCAAGAGGCAGCGATCGAAGTTCCGAACAAA
>QHZP01000560.1:0-1479 GCA_003224715.1 Acidobacteriota bacterium
TTGGTTTTGACCAAGAACCGGCTCGATCGGCTGGTAGTTCAGGGGGAGATGAGGAGCAATCAGACGGATGCCATTCTGGAGACTCTACTCCAGGTGGCCGAAATGAGGATGAATTGAGGATTGCGAAGGGAGGGCGAGCCCCCTAGCTCGGCGGGAGCCTCGCCCTCCCTGTCTCGGCCGGTTTATCTTCAGCGGAGAGAGTTCCACAGGCCGGGTGAGGGAAGAGCACGTCATTATAATTGGCAAAGATCAATAATTTCACTTTTGAAAGGTTTACAGCCGTGATCACTCTGCTGTGGACAAGGAGACAGATATGCGAAAGCAGCACTTGTGTCTGATCATTTTAATTACTGTGGCGCTCCTTTCCTGGAAAGCCACACCCGGCAGCCAGTCTCAGCTCTTTGATTTGAGAAAGTCCCGACAAGAGCTGGAGATTATGAAAGGTATCCTGCGCACTACTTTGGAGTTTGCTGCCAAGGAGCTTGGCACTCCCGATTCCGAGACCATGAAAAACAAGATTTACCTAAACTTCGGCGGGCTCTCCAATATCGGTGCCTTCTATCTCTACGGTCAGGGCGCCGTCTTCACGATCCCCACCTCTAGCCTGCACCGTTCCCTTAACGCCAACCTGAAGGCGGTGAACTTATCGCTGGCAGCCTTAGATAAGCAGCTACAAGACCAGAACATGCTCCTGGAAGGTCAACTGGGAAATAGGATTCAGGAAGAAATGGAACGAGCTCAAGAAGAGGTCGAGCGAGCCCAGGAGGAGATGGAGCGGTACCAGGAACTCAAGGAAGATGCTTTCGGGGGCGTTATCGGAGGTGTGGTCGGCGGTGTTCCGGGAGGTGTGGCTTTGGTGTTGCCGCCCGAAGCCCCAGCTCCACCGCAGGCTCCGGCGGCTCCCATTGTACCTCCAACTCCCGCTGCACCTCAGGCTGCGCCGCAACCGAGGCCACGCCGCGCTCAAACGAAGGTATCGCCGGAAAAGAGAGAAGAGCTGCGCAAGCGCTTGGCTGAAGCCCAGGAAAAGGTTAAGAAGCGTCAGGAACAACTGGAGCTCAATCAGGCAAAATTTCGTGAACAGTTAGCTGAAGTCAAAGTTTATCTCATTGAGGCGCTAGCCAACCATGGAGATTCTCTGAGTGTGCTTAAGCCCAACGAATATGTCAATCTCATCCTGACTGATGACAGTGGAGAGGCGTTCTTTCCGGGATTTGGCGAACCCAGGAACAAGCGCGAAGTCATATCCGTCCAAAAATCCACCATTACCGATTACAAAGCCGGCCGGCTCAGCCTGGATGGTTTCAAACAGAAGGTGTTGGATTACAGCAACTAGCCCGCCAAGGGGACATTTTCATTACCGCGTAGCGGCATCTGAAGATTGGACATTTCCAGTAGAGACAGGCATTCTTGCCTGTCTTGAGCTCCTTCAGAGATGAGTTTGACAGGCAGGAATGCCTGTCGGTACCCGCTTTTGCC
>QHZP01000560.1:1581-4800 GCA_003224715.1 Acidobacteriota bacterium
TCAGGCGCCGCTGACGCGGCGCGGATTCCTTACGTGGGACCAAGGTACCGGCCTTGAAAGACCGGCCTACCATCAAGCGCCGCGATGCGGCGGCAAAACCGGCGTTTCTGTGCCCAACAAATATCACGTCGGAATTTTTTCACGGCTTCAGGATAGCGGAGCAACGGAGATCCACATTAGACACGAACTCCCGGCTGAAGATCGGAGCTGATCTCAACTCCAGGCAATTCTTCGCTGATGCCCAGCCGGATGCGCACCTGGTGTCGCGCTCCGTCATCGCGCAAGGATATTTTGGCTTCAGACAAACGCTGCTCATCTAATTCGATCCAGGCTACACCACGGCCGAATCGGTCAGGATTTTCCACAGTAATATCGTACCAGGAGGAACGGTAGCGATAAGACAGCTTATATTCCGGCCAGTGGGCTGGAATCACCGGATCGAAGATCACGGTATCCCCTCTAAGCTTGAATCCAAGAATCTCTTCCACCCAGATACGATACATCCAACCGCTGGAGCCGGTGTACCAGGTCCATCCGCATCTTCCTACCTGTCCAGGCAGAGCGTAAACATCGGCGGCAATGGCGTAGGGCTCTCCTCTGTAGCGAGCCACCTCGGTTGGGGTACGTGTATGCTCAACCGGGTTTAGCATCCGCAAGACCTCGACTGCCCGCTCGCCGTCACCCTGGCGCGCAAAGGCTAGAGCGGTCCAGAGAGCTCCATGGGTGTACTGGCCGCCATTTTCCCGCACTCCAGGCGGGTAGCCCATAATGTAGCCTGGATGCGGAAGGGAGCGGTCGAAAGGGGGCGTAAAGAGCAAAATCAATTTCTCTTCCTTTCGGACCAAGTGCCTTTCGACCGCCTCCAAGGCCTGCTTAGCCCTTGCCGGATCAGCGGCGCCTGAGATGACTGCCCAGGATTGGGAAAGAGAGTCTATTTGAGCTTCCAAATTACTTCTGGAGCCCAAAGGTGTGCCGTCGTCGAAATAAGCGCGCCGATACCACTCTCCGTCCCAGGCATGGGCTTCGACAGCTCCACTCAGCTTCTGAATGTAATCTTTGTATGTCTCTGCCGCGGAGATTTCTCCTTTTAGCTCGCACAGCTCCGCGAAGCTTTTCAAAACCTCGATAAGAAACCAGGCCAGCCACACACTCTCACCCCGCCCGGCGCTGCCGACCCGGTTCATTCCATCGTTCCAGTCACCGGAGCCCATCAGTGGTAAGCCGTGAGGACCGGTTGACAAGCCTTTCTCAAGGGCTCTCCGGCAATGTTCAAACAACGATCCATCCTCGAGTGAAGGCGTAGGCGAGAGATAGACTTCGTGCTCATTTGGTTCCAGGGGACGACCTTCGAGAAAAGGGACTCGTGCCTCAAGAATCTCCAGGTCCCCGGTGGTCCGCACATATTGGGCTGTGACGTAGGGCAGCCACAGCAAGTCATCGGAACAGCGGCTGCGAATGCCGGCGCCGGAGGGCGGATGCCACCAATGTTGAACGTCGCCTTCCACAAACTGGCGTCCGGCTGAGCGCAGGATGTGGTTACGAGCGATCTCTGGAGCGGCATGGAACAGGGCCATTACGTCTTGAAGCTGATCCCGGAAGCCAAAAGCGCCTCCGGACTGATAAAATCCCGACCGCCCCCAAATGCGGCAGCTCAAGGTTTGGTACAAGAGCCAACGATTGAGCAGGAAATCCACTGCCAGATCTGGAGTCTGCACTTGCAGGGCCCCCAGCAGATGATCCCACCAGTCACGAGTCGCGGCCAGCGATTCCTGCACGGTGACAGGGTCCTGATAACGCTGGACCAGCTTACGTACTTCTTGAATATTCGCGCCCTGCCCCAGCAAAAAGATGACTTCGGTGGTCTTATCCGGGTCGAGTTCGATGCTCACTTGGACTGCTGCACAAGGATCCAAACCGGCGCCGGTTCGATTGGAGAGAGACTGGCGCTGGAGGGCCGCGGGTCGCGTCACGGACCCATTACGTCCCAGAAATTCGGTTCGGTCAGATGTAAAGCTGGAGGGCGCCGGGGTGGCCGAGACAAACGCGATCCGTCTATTGAAGTCAGGATGATAAGCATTGCGCGCCAGCAGGGAACCGCTCTGGGCATCCCAGTTGGTAATGATGTGGAGCTGTGTTTCCTCACGGTCCGTACCTAATGTCCACTCGGCAAAGGTCGTCACGGTCAAGCGGCGGCGACGGGAGGACCGGTTGCGCAAACGCACGTGCTGTACCCGCAGCGGAGCCCCCCCTTTATTGTCCATCGGAACAAAAGTCACCAGTTCTTGTTCAAGGGCGTGGCTATTATGCTCAAAGATTGTGTAGCCTTGTCCGTGACGCGCCCGATAGGCATCTAACTCGCGGATGGGGAGCGCTGTGAGGGTCCAGAACACTCCCAGATCCTCATCGCGAAGGTAGATCGCGTCTGACGCCGCGTTCGAGACCGGGTCATTCAGCCAGGACGTCAGGCGGTTGGCCTGACTATTTCCATACCAGGCCATTCCGTGTCCAGACTCGTTAACCAAGGTGCCAAATTCAGGGTTGGCGATCACGTTAGACCAGGGCGCGGGCGTGTGATCCCCGGGACCCAAGTAGATAGCATATTCACGGCCGTCCGGCGTAAATCCGCCCAATCCATTGAAGTAAGGCAATTCCATGAAGGGCAGGGGTGGAGAAGGCTCCTCAGCCACCTCTCGGTCGATTCGCAGCCGGGGTGGCAATTCTGCCAGCTCAGCCGCTCGACTCATCTGCTGGGCTAGCGAGCCGCGGGCCGCCACTAACAAAGCTCGTGCTGAAGCCAAAAGAAGGGTCAAGTCCTCCTCCGGAATTTGTTCTACGGACCTCAGGAACACGCCTCCTGACCGTTCCAGCCCGGTGTGTAGCGAGTGAGCTTGAATCATCCGGGTCAGCTGGTTCTGCAGAGGCTGTTCATAACTGGCCGCTTCTTTGTTGAGAATCACCAGATCGGCCTTCAGCCCTCGCACCCTCCAATAGGTGTGGGCGAGCAACACCTCACGCACCAGGCTGAGGTCACTGGATTCATCGACAGTGACCGCCACAATCGGCAGATCTCCCGAGATGCCATAGGCCCACAAATGGGACTGTCCCAGAGCGTTACGGCGCAAACGCTCGGGCGGTGGACGCAGTTGAGAATTCGGATAAAGCATATGACTGGCCAGTTGCTGGAAGCGCTGGGCCTCGTCTACCTGGATCCCCAAGTAG
>QHZP01000138.1:5000-11248 GCA_003224715.1 Acidobacteriota bacterium
TTAATATTCCTGCCGTTTGGCGCGTCATTAATTAGCCTTAAATTGGCTCCTAGCTCTCTGAAAACTTCGGGCGCGATAGAAAACGCGGACCCGTTGCACACGTCCAGTCCAATTTCAAATGAAGTTAGCTGAGTCTTAGCCTGGTTTATCAGGAAGGTACGATAATCCTGAATTAACTCTTGGTTACGGTGGCTGATATTCTTTAGCTCGATTGCTGGGGCGGGCCGTTGGCTTTCAATCAACCCATAGATGCTTCGCTCCAAATCCGCTTCCAGCTCATCGGAGAGTTTGAAACCATCCCTCGAAAAGATTTTGATCCCGTTGTCTTGATACGGGTTATGGGAGGCAGAGATCATGACCCCTAAATCAAATTGGTGAAGTCGAGTCAGAAATGCTAAACCTGGAGTTGTAATCACGCCCACATTGTGGATGTCCAGGATTCCGCAGCCCGTAAGTGAACTGATAAGTTTGCCTGTAATCCACTCACCAGACTCGCGGGTATCATGGCCGACAACGACTCGCCCTGCATTGCCAGACTTTGTCAAGATTTCGCCCAAAGCCAGTCCAATGTAACCGACTGTTCCTGGATCTAATGGGAAAGTCCCCGCAACTCCGCGAATACCGTCTGTCCCGAATAATTTTTTCATACAAAAATATCTTGATCTAACCTTTCCCGACTGGCACTGGAACTATTACCACCTCGACACTTGTTTGCTGGTCGCCGGATAGGCGAACGAGTGGGTCTTCAACGAAAAGATGAACTCTCATTTTGTAACTCTCAGCTCTACCGCTAACGTCAATGCCGTCTGTTGAGACAAATCGGATGGCAGAAAGACGTCCACCTGGCCCTTCAATCCGTGTTGCGCTAGGCTGACAATTGATCGAATCAACTCGATACCCATCGGCAACTTTTCCGATAACACGAGGGCGGATATCGACAGTTTTTTCCTGGGTTGGCTCAAATCTTAACCTCACCTTATTAGGTGTAATTTTTGTGATACTCACGCCAAAAGGAACCCGTATATTGACATTAGATATAGAATATGTTTTTTCCCCGAGGTTCCAATCCGAAAGATCGATAGCGGCAGTGATATCGGTTGCTTCCAGCCGTTTGACCAAACTGGTAGAGGCACTCAAGCGAATATCGATGGCATTCACTGTATCGTCCATAACTTCAATCCCCTTAGGAGGATTTCGGTACTCCAGGGGAACCTTGAAACTTATTTCAGATTTGGGCTCGCCATTAATCGTGATCCACAACAGAAGGGCTAGTAAAACGGAAATCAGCTTCAAATGGAAATTCTTAAGAAAGAAGTCCTTCAGAGGATACAGGTATCGAATCATTTGCCCTCCACAGTCGCAGGCAGCGCGGGGAGCTTTGCCTGGCCGATCTTGCCCTCCAAGATGAATAGTAAAGCCCGACGCAAGGAATCACCATCCAGATTTCTTTCGATTTTTCCGCCCACCACGATGGAAATAATTCCAGTCTCCTCCGAAACCACGATGACCACTGCGTCGGATTCTTCTGTTACTCCGATTGCGGCCCTATGTCGAGTCCCCAACTCTTTACTTAACTTTGGATTAACAGTTAACGGTAGGAAGCAAGCCGCTGCTGTTATTCGATCCTTCTGAACAATAACCGCCCCATCATGTAATGGCGCGCCCGGAGAGAACAGAGTGACTAAGAGGTCATAAGAGAGCGCGGCATCCACGGCAACACCACTCTCTATGTAATTTTTAAGGCCGATATCCCTCTCAATGACAATCAATCCACCAATTCTCTGTGAAGACAAAGTGGTTGCGGCCAGCACAATTTCCTCGTAGCTTTCTCGTAGTGGATCCTGGGAAAACTTGCGAATAAGCGGATTTTTTCCAATATTCGCAAGAGCACGGCGAATTTCCGCTGCAAACAGAACGATGATTCCGAAAACAAAATAAGGCAAAATATTCGTCAGGATCCACTGCATGGTTTCGAGATGGAGCCATCGGCTCAGATAAAAAAAAAGCACGAGGAAGCCTAATCCAAGGGCCATTTGAACGGCACGAGTCCCTCGAATCAGCAGGAGGATCTGATAAATCAGCGCGCTTACGATAAAAACATCCACTAGAGTTATCCAGGTGAACTTATCGAAGCTCAGTAATTCGATCGGACTCATATTTTTTTTATCTAGAAGAATTCATCACGGCGTCACAGACCTTTGCTACCTGCAGGGTTTCCTTTACGTCATGAACACGCACAATGTGGGCTCCTTTAAGAATCGCTATAGCGACACTGGCCAGGCTACCGAACAGCCGCTCGCTCACTGGTAATTCCAAGACTTTCCCCAAGAAAGACTTGTGAGAGGCTCCCACTAATAATGGAAACTGTAACTTGCCTAACCTCTCCAGTTTCTTGAGCAAAATTAAGTTATCTTCCGTGTATTTGCCAAAACCGAAGCCGGGATCGATAATGATTCGGTTCGGAGTAATTCCCGAATTAATTGCCTTCCGGATTGACCGTCGCAAGCCCTCCATCACGACTCTGAGAACATTTGGGGTTCTAGGCAAGCTATGCAGCGAATCCCGAGCCCCCCGCGAATGCATCAAGATAACGGCGGCCCTTGACGTCGCCACCAAACTAGCTAAATCAGAATCGAGTCGCAGGCCTCCGATATCGTTGACAATTTCGGCGCCGGCAGCAACGGCCAGCCTTACTACTTCCGATTTAAATGTGTCCACGGATATAGGTATGGTTAACCGCTTGCGTAACAACTCTATAACTGGGACGACTCGTCTGATCTCCTCGGCTACAGGCACAACTCGAGAATGGGGGCGTGTGGATTCGCCGCCCACATCCACAATATCCGCACCCTCCTCTTCCAATTGCAGTCCCCGATCAACGGCTTTATTGAATTTGAAGTAACGCCCGCCGTCATAGAAGGAATCCGGGGTCGCGTTTAAGACTCCCATGATGAGAGTTCGTTCACCCATCCTCAATTTTCGGGAGGGCAGGTGCACTTGAAAATTGGGTCGCAATTTCACGTAACTGACAATCGAGAGTCCAGCTCCGACTCATCGAAGTAGTCTGAGTCTTCTAAGTATCTTGACTACAGAAACGTGCCTTAGAATCAAAGACCTGGAAAGGAAATCGTTTGCGGGTGCAAGACGGGGGGACCGCAAGGAACAATTAGGTTACTCCCTGCGCTAGCACTTAGTTTAAGCGGGTGCGGGCTTTTCTCGTTGTTTATCCACCAGAGCCAGAGAAGGAACAGAGGCTGACAAGGTTTGAACTACTTGCTGTCTCGTCTCTGAGGGTCCAGGTTTTGAATTCGACAGGGGCTCGTCTTTCGCTTCCAAAGGTATATTCTGAATAATCATTTTAACTTCGTTGGCATCCAAGACTTCTCTCTCCAGCAAATTCTCGGCGATGCGACACAGAATCTCACGGTTCTCTTCAAGAATCTTCTTAGCCTTTTGATATCCCTCTGTGACGAAACGCTTGATTTCCAGATCGATTTTGATTGCGGTGTCTTCACTGTAGTCCCGATGTTGAGCGATTTCCCTTCCAAGGAAAATCTGCTCTTCGCGCTTACCAAAGGTCAAGGGGCCGAGCGACGACATTCCATAATCACAAACCATGCGCCTGGCTAATTCGGTAGCCTGCTCGATGTCATTCCCTGCTCCGGTGGTCATATGCTCCAGAAACAGCTCCTCAGCCACCCTGCCCCCCATCATGATCGCAATCTGGCTTTCTAGATAGTCTCGCGTGTAGGTGTGTTTGTCATCCACTGGCAATTGCATAGTTACACCCAAAGCCATTCCTCGCGGAATTATGGTCACCTTATGCAGCGGATCCGCATTCGGCAACATTGCCGCTACCAGGGCATGCCCTGCTTCATGGTAGGCCGTGTTTCTTTTTTCCGCATCGCTAATGATGAGCGACTTCCTTTCAACCCCCATCAAGACCTTATCTTTGGCACCCTCAAAATCGGTCATCGTAACCGATTTTTGATTATATCGGGCCGCGTTGAGAGCCGCCTCGTTTACGAGATTTGCCAGGTCGGCGCCGGAGAAACCCGGTGTGCCTCGAGCTAGGACGGAGATATCGACATCTTCTGCCAAAGGGATCTTTTTAGTGTGCACCTGAAGAATACCCTCACGACCTTTCACATCAGGGCGACCCACGATGACTCTCCGGTCGAAGCGTCCTGGCCGCAAGAGCGCTGGATCCAGAACGTCTGGTCTGTTTGTTGCGGCGATCAGAATGACGCCTTCGTTGGACTCAAAACCATCCATCTCAACCAACAATTGATTCAACGTCTGTTCTCTTTCATCGTGTCCGCCGCCGAGTCCTGCACCTCGATGGCGTCCCACGGCATCAATCTCGTCAATGAAAATGATACAAGGCGCATTCTTTTTCCCCTGTTCAAAGAGATCTCGTACTCGTGACGCACCCACGCCCACAAACATTTCAACAAAGTCGGATCCGCTGATGGAAAAGAAAGGGACACCTGCTTCGCCGGCAATAGCCCGCGCCAGCAAGGTCTTCCCGGTTCCGGGAGGGCCCACTAATAGAACACCTTTGGGAATCCGTCCGCCCAACTTCTGAAACTTCTGCGGCTCCCTCAAGAACTCTATAATTTCTTGTAGTTCCTCTTTAGCTTCTTCTGCACCAGCAACATCTTTGAACGTAACCTTCTTTTGCTGGGAAGAGAGCAGCTTGGCGCGGCTCTTGCCAAAGGATAATGCCTTATTCCCGCCGCTCTGCATTTGACGCATGAAAAATATCCAGAACCCGATCAGCAACACAAAGGGAGCCCAAGAAATCAAAGCGGCCAACCAGGGGCTCTGGCTGGGTTCCTTGACCTTAATCGAAACGTTTTTTCCTCTGAGAATTTTGATGAGGTCTGGATAATCAGGAACGGTTGTCTTAAAGGCGCTTCCATCCTTAAATTTTCCCCTGACCTCGCTGCCCATAATTTCCACACTATCCACGTGCCCGTTCTCGACCTCATTCATGAATTCTGAAAAAGAGCGATCTTGCTCTGATTTAGTCTGGGTTCGTTGCACCACTTGCCAGAGAAGCACGGCTGTGATGATCAACACAACCCAAAAAAGTAAGGTCTTGACTGTTGAATTCAAATAAACCTCCAAGAAATCTGAAACAATTCAAGCGGCGTGCAAAACTCCGATGTAAGGGAGATTTCGGTACTTGTTTTCGTAGCCCAGACCATACCCCACCACATAATCCGGATCCGGCATGTTGACGACAAACCCAGCATAATCGGCCTTGATAGATATTTTTCGTGATTGCGGCTTATCAATCAAATAGCAAATCTTCAAGAGGTTAGGTCTCCCTTGCAGGAGATGCTTGGTCAGGAAATCCAGGGTTATACCCGTATCTAAAACTCCACCAATCAAGAGAACATCTTTCTCATGGATGTTCAACTCCGGAGAATAGACTATCTTCTTGATGCACGAGACCCCCTGCTCATCTTCTTCAATGTCCGCCTTCATGAAATAACATACCATTTCCACATCGATTTTTCGAATTAAATCGGCCATAAAGACCAAAGAATCTTCCAGTAAGGCAACAATGGCCAAATGACGTTTAGCAAAATCATACTCAATTTCGGCGGCGATTTCTTCAACCCGCTTGTGAATCTGGCTTTCACTGAATAAAACCTTCTCCGGTTTCACTCTGCAATTTCCTTTCTTCAATGATGACTTTCTGATTTCTCTCCGAACTTTCCTTGAACCTTTTATCGGCCGATACCGGAAACCCTTTCGCAAAAATAATTTTATCACCAATAGTAACTACTGGCCATGCACTTCTTAGGCTTCTAGAAACTTTTTTTTGAGCAAAGAGTTCCTTTATCTTTTTTTTTCCAGAGAATCCAACGGGACAATAAGCGTCACCCGGTTTCCAGTTTCTTATCCAAACACCTGAGTTTACTTCCTCCTGGTTCAAGTGCAATTCCCAGCGCCTCAGAATCTCCTTCTCTGCTTGACTCACCTCAACAAAAGCTTCGAAGAGCGAGCCGACTCCCCCTAGCTTTACCTGCCCGGGTATGCACAAATGATAATTGTATTGAGCCTGTTCCTTTGGCTCCGGCTTTGCTTTTTCAAAAAAGAGGAAGTCATATTCCCGACCCACCATAACCCCACCCACTTTCAAGAATTTTCCGCTTTTCCTCTCTCGCAGCAGATTGAGGACGGCGTTGATATCTTGGGATGAAATCGAATGTAGATTTTGCCTGAGCTCTAAC
>QHZP01000561.1 GCA_003224715.1 Acidobacteriota bacterium
CCAACAAGGTACTGTGCCAATCGACTGAATAGGCAAATCGCTGGGCTTCGCTCGCTGTCAATCCAGCTATGCGCAGGCCGATTTCGACAATCTGGGGCAGATTGACACCCAGCGGAAGCGTCATCTCCGGACTGCGCGACTGCAGGAGCCTCACTCCAACCTTGCCCTTAGTGTATCTTATCACCACGGCTGGCGGCACATGGACTGTCACAATGGGGCCGTTTACCTGCTCGGGGACATGTAGATCGCGAATGTCCAGGAGCTCCAACAGTTGCTGGAGCTTGACAGTATCTGCCGTAAAACGCGCTGCCCCCTCACCCTGAACACGAATTTCTGTCTGCGTCATACCCTCCGGTAATGTCTTGGGTAGGCTGACGTGGATGCCTGCCTTCTCTCCCGCGTCGATGGCGTCGTCCACGGTCTGCGGCTCACCCGGCTCCTTCAGCACCTGAGTGCTCCCGCCCAACAAGGCCTTAACATCAATTTTGCCCTCCTTAAGCTGTTCAAGCTGCTGGATGCGCGCCGGATCAATGGAAACAGCCACAAAGCGCTGAACACGAAACAGGTCAAGAAAGTGCTGAGCGGCGGCCCGCAGCGATGGGAAACTAAGCAATCCGGCCAATACGACAAGTACACTGACAACCGCCAACGCCGGAGCGCGCCATGACGCCCAGCGCCTACCCGGCGCAGATTCCGCAGCGGTCTGTTGATGAAGCTTTCCCCAAAGGGCTTCTGAAAATTCTGGCCGGGGAGCCTCGCGAAACTTAGATAGAAAATGCTCGTCCATAAAATCTCCTTCCCCTCTCTTCTACCATTGAGCCCGAAGGTTGAGGATTGTCCGATGTAAAATTGTGCCAACATTAGATTCTGTCAGACCGGTAATCCTGGCAATGGAGCGGTTGGGGAGCCCGGAACCGTATTTAAGCGCCAGCAATTCGCGCTCCCGATCGGGCAACCTGGCCATCAGGGCGGAAAGCCGTTCGAATTCAGACTGCCGTATGGCTGAATCTTCAGGGGTATTGGGGTCAGGAGGCTGGCCAATGTCGTCCAGCGAAGCATCGACACGCCTTTTGCGAAAGTGATCGGCCGCCACGTTGCGTGCAATGGTGAATAGCCAGGTTGAAAAGGCCGCCAGGTCACGCCGATACTGCCGGCGAGCGCGCCAGGCTTTTTCGAATGTGATCGAGGTCAAATCTTCCGCTACCGCCCTGTCCCCCACACGATAGCGAAAGAAATTATAAATGCGGGGTAACTCCTCGGCATAAAGGGACTCCCAATCGGCTTCGCTCGCCCAGAAAGTAAAGGGGATACGCCAGCTTAGAACGCGGGTCTGAATACTCATTTCAGTGAATTATACGGGGGAGAATCGAAAGTATTACAAGGAAATCATCGAGTCGGGGTGATTCGCTTCTTTTTAGCTTGCCTGCATTTCATAAGGGAGCCAGTACCACAGTCGCTGTTCAGGAAGGCTTAAGACCTTCGGTTTCGAGAGGGATTGTGTGCGAAAACATCATCGTGCTGTTGCTCTTACTCGATTATCTGCAAAAACCCGAGCAAGAGCAGGAGCATGAGTACGAGCACGAAGGGAAATGAGATATGTTACCGGTTTCTGAATGGCGGAAGGGGGCAAAGGCCGTTACCCTTGGGGGTTGTCTTTTTGATATCTGGCCGTGCTGGCCGACGGGACAACCCCCCAGAAGCCTTCGGCTTCTTTCCCCCTTTTTTGAGGGGGATTTCGCAGGAGAATGCGGTACCGAGCCGCGACCGTGAGGGAGCGGTTGAGGCAATCGGCTGGGCCCACCCCTCCCTGACGGTCGGGGCTCAGATTTCCGTTATTTTCACAGGGACTTAGGTCCCGAGACGAGGAATCGATTCGCGAGCCCAGCAGTAATGAAGAAGCGCCATCCACCCAAGCTAAGTTGAAACCAAATCAGAACAGGATTTTCAACCCTAGTTGGATGTTTCGCGGGGCGCTCACAGAGCCGTTCCACATACCGAAGCCGGGGCTCGAGACGTCGGTGTCGAAGGCCGAAAAGCCTGCGGCCAAACCGTCCTCTCCGCCCTTGCTGGTGAAGTTATGCCAGTTCCACAGATTGAAGAATTCAGCCCGGAACTGGACATTCAGTCCTTCGCGAATCTGGGTATTCTTGATGAGGCTCAGGTCATGATTGTAGTAGCCAAATCCCCTTAGGTTGGATACGCGCGGCCCCTGACCATAGTAGAAGTTGAAACTGTCGGCGGGCTCAAAAGCGTTCTTGTTGAGCAGCGGGTTCTCGGGGTCAAAGCTGCCCTTTTCCTGCGAGAAGGGATTAGCGCCAGGCAGGAGCGACGGAATACAGCCCGCTCTGAATTGTGCCGGCACATTGCAGGATCCTGAACGGAAGACTAAAGGGACTCCGGAAGTAGCACGAAAGATGCTGCTCAGTTGCCAACCACGAACAATTTTGTCTAATGCGCCGCCGGTATTCAGGAAACGCTGCCCTTTTCCAAAGGGGAGCTGGTAGATCATAGCCACCGAAAGCACCTGCGGCACGTCATTCAGTGCCAACGCCTTGTTACGACTTCGTTCATAGGGAGATATGGCTCCATGAGCGCCGCTCCAAAGCTGCGCGTCGGCTTGAACGCTGTCCGTGCTCGTCAGTAATTTGGACACCGTGTAGGAACCCAGCATCCATATCCCAGAGGAGAAGCGCTTCTCGGCCTTGAACTGAAAGGAGTGGAAATTTGAGTTGCCCGCGTTCTCGTTCTGCCCAAAAAGACCACTGCAGTAC
>QHZP01000552.1 GCA_003224715.1 Acidobacteriota bacterium
TAACCCTTAATATCGGGAGCTCCATTGGTCCCGGACTCGATCAGGTAACCCAGCCGCTGCAGTCGGTCAGCCAGATGAGACTGGTAGACGGCAGTGGCATACTGCTGGCTTTTGAAGAGTTCGAGCGGCTGCAAAGGCTTGGCCTCTCGCTCCTCGGTTTCCGTCAGATTAAAGATCACGGCATGGGTATGGAGCTGCGGAGCAGGATAGCCTTCGACCGGCCGGGCGCTGTCATGCTCAAAGGTGGCGATGATGAGTTTCCGGGTGTTTTCCGGAGGGTGATTGCCTCCAATCCGGGCCTGGGTGAAACGCTCCAGTTCTCCGAGGGCTTCTCGAACACTTTCGCGATGCGCTTCCAGGATCCGGCTGTCTCCTCCCACTAAAGCGGTGAGGCTGACACTCTTGGGGGCACTGAAGGTGGCGTCCCAGCCGGCACGGTGTTCCTGGGTGGGAGATTGGGAGTTTGCTGCCTTCTGGTGATATTGGATGAGCTGCTCGCCTGAGTGAGGATGCTGGCCATCGGCGAGACGATTGTATTGCTCGGTGGTGACCTCTCCCTCCAGTCTCCACTCCCTGGCTAATTGCCCTTGCCACTGGCCCGCAACCGTCTGCCCCTGGCTGTAGTAGTTGCCAGCGCCATTGCTAAAATCGTTTTGGTAATAGACCTTGGCTTGAGCCGAAGTGAGCGCTTTCGAGAGGGTCAGCATGGTCTTCCTTCTAATAGAACAGACGGCCCTGGCCAGGCTTCGGATGGGGCATGGGGATAATCTGCCGGTCTTTGAGACGGCTGTTGGCAGGCTTGCTTTCCGTCGGCAGTTCTGTCTGGATAACTTCATTGGGCTGGAGCGAGATGGGTCGCGGCAGAAACTCCGCAGCCCGGTGAAGCAGTGGCGACGGAGCAACGGAGATCTTCACCACGTAGTTTAAGGACTTGAGATACCCTCTGAGGTCATGCAGTCCGGCGATCTCTGCTGGAGCAACCAGCGGTTCGGTAGACCGGTCCATGGCAAGATTCAAACTGTCCCGGTAGTCTCGAACCGCTGCCGTGACTCCTTCCCGCAAGCGTTCCACTGTGATCTCCCCAATGCATTCACTGATCCACTTGGCCGCCCTGGGCTCTGTCGTTCTCAGGAAGATCTTGGTGGTGGGTTGAGACAGCATCGCTTCGGCCAACCGGCCGTAGACCACTTCCAGTTGACTGCGCCCTTGAATGCCGACCACAATTCGCAGATTGGACTTCCGGCTTTCGGTCAAAGCGGTTTCTGGAGACTCGGGAGCTCATCGAGAAAGATCCAGACCGGGTGCTGCTTTGCCCAGCGTCGATCGGCAGACATCAACCTCAGGATCAACATATCGAGCCACATGCTGATCAGCGGGCGCAAGGCCTCACGAGTTTCCGGCCTGCTCGAGATGAAGAGCCAGCCTTTACGCTCCTGAGCCCAGGACGCCGCGTTCCATTTTCGGGAGGTCTCGTGCTCGGTTGGTAGCAACTTCAGGGCATCGGCCACCATGGTGAGAGACGACAGCACTCCGAGGCGTTGGGGCGCGGCCTGGTGGTCCACCAGGGAGGCCAGGTCGGTTCCGTGAGTCCGCTTGTCAATCTCTTCCGGCACCTGCATCCAGTGGATCAATTCCTGGGGAGTGGGTCGGAAGGAGAGCAGATGAGCAAAGATCCGCCGGGGGCTTTCAGTAAAGAACTTCTGAACTTCCTCTTTATCCGGGAACAGGGACTTGGCAATGGTGATGGCCTCGCCGGGACCGAGGACCTCTTCGGCGGGACTCCAGTAGGGAGTGCGAACATCGAGGGGATTTAAGATGAGATCTCCCCGGGATGGGTCATAGTAGCGAGGGACGAACTCCAAAGCCGAGTCATAGATGATGGCCGCTTCGCCTCGGGCTCGCACCTGGTCGAGCAGAGGGTGAGCTGACACAGGTCTTCGAGCTGTGAAATGAAGCTCTGGGCTCGATGCAAAAGCGAACTCAAAGCAGCCTTGACCTGGGAGTCAATGAGGGTCATTTGACGGTGGGTCGAGAAAAGGTCAGCTATCTCCCGAAGGCTCTGGCCTGGGACGCTCGGAAGAGTGGCCAGAC
>QHZP01000553.1 GCA_003224715.1 Acidobacteriota bacterium
TTTAGAGCGTCGGCGTCGTTGTAGTCTTTGAAGAGTTTGGCCAGGTTAATCATGAGAAATCCGCTTGACCCTTAGAGGTTTGAATTTGACCGGGCAGTAGAGTGGCTTGTAGCGGGCTGAATTCAGCAGGATGCGGAGCATCTGAGGATCATTTTGGGTCGACCATTGAGCGAAGAGAAAAAGAGCCAAAAAAACGAGCAGCCCTCCCAGGAACGAACCCATCAGGTTGAAGGTCGCTACGCCGTTGATGGCGGCGAAGAAGAAAAGTCTGCGCTCGACGCCGAGAACGGTAAGCGGCCGGTTTACCGATTTGTAGACGTGATTGATTCGCATAGAAGAGGCTCCACGGGATTAGGCAACACCAAAGAGCCAGTTCATGAAGTTGACGGCTCCTAGAGCCATGCCCAGACCGAAGATGATGCCGGCAAAGGTTCGCTTGCTGCCCCCTTCGCTGTAGGCGAACATGATGCCGCCGATCACGATGGCCACGAGCGAGAGTCCCCTGGCTAGCGGGCCGGTGAAGGATACCTGAAGAAGATTGACGGCTTGTTCCCAGGGAGAAGTCGGGGCGTAGAGAACCCGCGTTCGCAGCATTGACAGTAAGGTAAAGGCAATGATCGGAGTATAAACCCGGAGTGATTTGCGATGGGAGGTAGCGTGAGTGGGTTTCATTTGGCTGTCCTTTCTCTTGAATTGGGGCGCATCAACCGTTGCTGGGTTGGCGAAGGTAATCGAGTGATATCGAGACGGCCTGTTTGGCAACGGCTTACACTTATATAGAGGCTTTGAAAAGGCAAAACCTTAGCAGAATATTTTTGTGATCCTCCCGGTACATAGCTCGATCCGTCGATCATCGTCTCCATCCAACGATTTGAAGAGTCACTACAAACAGGTTTTTGACTCCGCAAACAAGACATCGCAGGAACCAGTCATCATCTTCGTGTTCAGGTCCTGTGATAACCGGAGAATGACAGTGTCTACACTGGTGTTCGACGGTGGGTTGTTGCAGTGAGGCCAGTGATTCTTTTGTTCGCGCTGCCACAACGCCGTGGCCTGAGAAGGTGATTACTGTCGGACTTCCAGAGCGTTCAAGGTCAGACATCGTTTCTGAGCCTCCATAGTGACTCTGACGAGTCCATCAAGAGTTGAGTAAATTGAACACGTCGTTATCGAAAACCACGTCTTCCCGGGCGCAGGCTCGCTTCACGTCGTCGACGAAGTCGACCATGGAATAGTCGTGGGCTCCGACATGAAGGTCTCGAATCCTTTTCATGATCTTTGTTAGTGCCCGTTTCTGTTGCTGACCGTTGCGTGGGTCTTGTGAAGCAACCATCTCTTTCACGAAGTAATTGAAACTGTTGATTCGCGCGCCGGACCGCTGCTTCACGGCCTGCATCGTCGCGGTTGCCTTGCTGGCAGGAATGCGGTGTATCGCATTCTCGGTGTAAGCCTCGGTGTCTGACGATAGCCAGGGGTTGCCTGTAATCTGGCAATAGGCGGTCTTCACTTCTTGGAGATGGGGAGAGTCATCGTCTGCAGCGCTTTGATGATGATTGTTATGTTTTAAATCATCATCATCATCTTTATCGGGTGTCAATTTGACACCGGTATCAGAATGACACCGGCGTAAATTTGAGACCGGTGTCAAATTGATACCCGTGTTGATTTGATAGGTTGTCCCCTTGACCTCTCTCGTATTGACCACTTCCACCTGACGAATCAATTGCAGTTCCAGAAGCCTTCTTAAGGCCCGCCGGCAGGTACTTTCGGAAACGTTGCAAACCCGTATCAGGCCTGTGATTCCGACGGTGCAGGTGGTTTGGTTGAACCCAATGGAAAGACGGTACAGGCGCAAGAAAACGACAGCTTCGGATGGGTCCAACCTGGGAAG
>QHZP01000554.1 GCA_003224715.1 Acidobacteriota bacterium
TAGCCAAAGGGACATTGGATACTTCCCACACCTGCAAGACGCTTACCTTCTGCACTTACTTAATGCGCCAGAAAGGCCATCCCTTGGGACAATTCCCCACAGGCTGTCCCCCTTTTGACAAAGAGGTCTACGGACCTATCGTGAAACAGGCAAGAACAAAAAAGAGTTAGTTATCTGACTAGGCAAGGGCTGTGCCCTATAAGCGCCAGACAAGGGCTGCCCCTTGGTATCCCTGCCGCGACGCCTGACCGGGAGCCCGAAGCGCCAGCGAGGGTCATCGCACGGTTGTCCCTCGCTGGCGCTTCGGGCTCTCAGTCCGTTCCCAAAACAAGAACAAAGTTCCCGTTTCGCCGCGCCTAACGGGCTAACTAATTAGGAGATAACTTGCTACAAAAACAGCATCTTCGTCTGTCAAGCCTTAGTGGAACTGGACGCGAGTCTGGTAATACCTTCAAAATACATCGCCAGCACGTCACGGATCTGTTGCACTGTAAACGGCTTTGGGATGACTGAAACAGGGGCATGTTCAAGGACGTTGCGAAAAAGCTCGTCTTCTCCGGTTAAAGCCGTAACAATCACGAAAACGAGTTCCCGATTCATTTTTTTCAGAGCCTTCAAGGTTTCAACGCCATTCATTCCTGGCATGCTCAAGTCCAGAAAGACCATGCGGAAGGACTCTTGCCGGGCCTTTTCGATGGCCTCCACCCCACTCCGTGCCAGTACGGCAGGTATTCCGTGAAGCTCTACCATTTTTTGCAAAGCGCCTCGAACCAACTCTTCATCATCCACAATGAGAACTTTCTGCCGACCTGTATCCTGCTTGGTCGTCTCCGGACGAGAGAGGGAATTTTGTTTTGGCGAGCCAAGAGGTAGACGGTCTGTTCCTTAAGCTTTAAATAGTCAGCGACCTCTTTCACGGTTATCAACGAATCGTCCATAAGTTCCCTCGCAATGGAGCAAACAGTACAAAGTTTAATCTCTATTAGTTTACTTTATCAGTTATTAAATTTCTAATTTTATTATTAAGATTTTCGGTGGGCTAGCAATTCTGGCTGGAAGAATTTGTCAGAATAAGGGACTTGCAGAAAACAAGTTTTGGTTCAACTGAATTGCACGGGGCAAGCAAAATATCTCTGTAAGTCTTGCCCAACAGAGCCTGGTGAATGCTCCCATTATTGGCCTGTCTCAACAAAATCCACCCTGCTTGCAAATAAGAAGACGCACTAAGACCCTCCGCGAACTTACTGTACCGCTGAACTGCTGATATCCTTTAACACGTCGCGAGCGGACACAATCTTTTGGTTGATAGGTCCGTTGCGCATTACAAAACCGGTCATAGAGGTCTTACGCAGACTACCGTGAGTGGAACGCAACGTAACCAGTTTGTTAAAAAAACTGCTTCCGTAATGATAGCCGTCTTTTAGACTCACCAGCAGACTGGCTCGGTTGGTGACGTGATTATTCACACCCTGAAAAATGGCATTGATGGCGTCGGGAAATTCGTGCTCTGCCGTGGCGTTGAACCACACATCAGCCTGCACAAAACCGTGGGAATCCACCTGCTTCTCTCTCAATAGTTGCTCCCAGAAAAGAGATAATTCTAATGGGTCCCCTTTTACCCTCTCGTATTTGAGCCGATCTCCGGCGGCATCGGCAAGAATTCTGGCACTCCCTCGAGCAGAAGTAATTTGAACCCCACCCTGGTCGAGAAAGGCGCAAAAATCCACCCCTTCACGCTGGCTAAAGAGTTGAGCCAATCTAGGGGTGTTTTTCGGTAAACAATAGACAGCCAACACTCCGACCAGTCCAAATCCCGGAATCACCACACTTCTTTCGCTTCTTAGAGAGGATTCCACTTGAAACCCGGCTTCCGCCAGGAAATGCTCGACGTCTAAACGCTGACTCGGGACTTGGCTATTCCCATGGTCGGAGAACACGACCAGGTCCAGCCTGCCTTGATGCTTTAGAAAAATATCCCGCAAGAGGGAATCCACTTCTTGCAGATACTTGGCAAATTCATTTGGTGTCATCAGATGACACAGAGAATCCGTAGAACAGAGATGAGCTTTGTAGTAGCCACGAGCGCTGGCTGCATACCTCTTGAGAAACCGGCCCAGATCGGCTCGGTAAGTCTTGATCGGGAGGATATAAGCTAAACCTTTAAAGATGCCGGGTTCGTCATAATCCAGAATTTCCAGGTAAGGAATCCTGGCTTTTGAAACGGTGCTCATGGCTCCACCGGCAATCTTGTTGTGTTGGACATCGAAATAAAGATTTTCGTAACCGGGCACCTTTTCCGCGTGGAGCACTTCACTTAAGGCTACGTCGCTCACGGAAGGGAAGACGCTGATTGCCTTAACAGGTCGTGAGAATTCTCGAAAGAATCCCTGGTCCCAAAGTTTGGCCATTACCTCGTAGGGAACATATCTAATGTTGTGATATCCGGATTTTTGATCTGAAGCCGATCCACTCGGCCATCATGGTTGCTGTCGATCTCTATGAAACCTGCTTTGCTGCCGTGCGGACTTGCAAAATGCCAGGAATCTACGAGGCCATCTTGGTTGGTATCCGCTCGCTCCATCAAAGTAAACCGAAGTGAAACAGGCCTTCCCCAAAACCCAATGGCGTAGACGACGGCAGCTATCAAAGACAGGATGAAAATGACTAGGAGTGTTCTGATCAAGAATGCTCGGGCCGAGGCACAACCAAAGAAAGGACGTCTGTTTCAATGGTGAATTTTTGAGGTAACGTCGCGATCAACTCTCCATCGACTTGCACCTGGATATTGGAGCTACCCAACACTTCAACCGTTCTGGCCTTCAGATATTTGACGTCATCTAATGAGGAGTGCTTGCCCCAGGTGACGTGCCAGAGGTAACTAAGATAACGCCAGCGATTACGACTTTGGAAGAGGCAAACGTCAAATTGGTCCGAGAATAAATCGGCTCGGAAAGTAATCTGGAAAGGCCCACCGTAATTCTTAGCCTTGCTGATGACGGCGAAAGTCGCATTCTCCACCTTCCCATCAATAGTCAGTTGGAAAGAGGGGAAATCATATTGAAAAAGCTGCTTAAATCCTGCAATCCAGAACGACCCTTCTCCTAACCAACGCTTCAACCTGGGATTGACGGCAGCGATAGTTCCCGCATCCACCCCCACTCCTGCCATTAGGACAAAGTACCGATCATCAACCTTCCCCAGAGAAATTCTTTGGATTTTCCCGGTTTTTATCAACTCTGCTGATTTCGTGAGGACCTTGGGCAGTCCAATCTCTTTGGCCAAGACATTGGCAGTTCCAGCGGGAATGACCAGGAGGGGTACCCTTGACTTGGCCATTCCCGAGATGACTTCGTTAATCGTACCGTCGCCGCCCGCGGCAATAATCAGATCGCAGCCCGAATCCACTGCTTTCTTAGCCAAAGATGAAGCATCGTTGGGTCCCCTGGTGGCAACTACTTCCACGTTGACCCGGTAGGAATTTAAAATATGAAGTACATCCTGCAACTTCTCAGAGCGTGCACGGAGCATCTTTCTGGCTGCTGGATTATAGATGAGTACGGCACGAGAAAAGCGCGGCATCTCCTCGAGATCACGGGCGTTGTTGCGATTGATGGGAGGTCCTCCTGAGTCAAGTAAAGTCAAAAAGTCCGCAATTCAAATTCAACCACCGCATCAATCAACGGTTGGAATTAGCTTGATGGATTTTCAGTTTATTTTGGCGCCGTCTGTATTAATTCCCGACGTGCGTTTCGGAAATAGGTAACGTATTTCGCTCGAGTTTGGACATTTGCGGCACCGAAGAACGCGGTTGACCCTCACCCGGTCCGCCGTCCGGCGGACCACCCTCTCCCCAAGGGCGAGGGAGAGATCTGTGGATTAGGGTGCTGACTTGAAGGCTAACAACCAGACGTTTCATGACACAGTGGTAACGGCGTGGCAGGAAACGTCGATCTGAGCCACACCCCCATTTATTGTTCTCCCTCTCCTGGTGGGAGAGGGTGGCGCGAAGCGACGGGTGAGGGTCAACCGCGTTTCTTCGGTGCCGCAAATGTCCAAAACCCAAGCCCTGCGCTTCAGCGCGGGGCTTAATGAAAACGAACACACTCTCAAACGTATCCAGAAAGTCAGTAAATACGTCAGCGTAATTGCGAACACAGTACTTAGCCTGTCCTCTCTTCTCCGAATTCAATCGCCTTTGGGGTCATGAAACTCATCAGGTGGTTTGCGCCGGCGGTGGACAGCTAGTTTTTTTGCCGCGGCTTCAATTCTACATTCATTCTGAGCTTTCTTTGATGGTCGCTCTATCTCTTCGTCAAACTCAGTTTCATCTGCGGCTGTCAAACCCAGGGATTCGTTTTCCCACAAAACGGCGATAAATCCCAGGCAGAACCATAGTGTGTGACTTAAGACTTCCGTCATACTATCTCATCCTTGCGAGCAGTTCAGAGAATTGTCACGTCGAAAGCAAGTCTGCAACAAGCTTTGGCCTTGAAGCCATGCGCTAATCAAGTGTCTCCTTCACCTACACAAGGAAGCAAGTCCGAAGCCAGAAACGGAAGCCTGTCACAAAATCCTACGTCCATTCCAGGGTTATGAGAACGCAGGTCTTTTTCTTCTCGCGAACGAAAAAAGGAAATAGCGCGCCGACGTGCTCTGGTCCCCTCCGTCCTTTTCCAAGGAGCTTCCGTGTCCCTTCCAGGCATTTAGAATCCGTACAAAACCTTGAGGACTTATGATAAGAAATGCATTGGCAAACTGAAGAATAACCGTTCTGCGGCAGGGACGGTCGGCAGTTGATGGCCTTGAACTCAATGAACCTTTCCTTTGCTCAAAATCAGTTGCTTTTTGGATGGAACGAAAATGAGGGGATCGTTGCCTTAGAATTAGAGAACGACCGGCAGATCCGACTGTATCGCAAAGCCAACGGGGCCCTGATCTCTGAAGTCCAGCCTTTCCACCCCGTGCTCTGGCTGCAGGAGGCGGATTTACTGGAGGACTTCAAAGGCGAGGTGGAGATAGTTCCACTCTCCGGGGCCCTCACCTACAGGGCTCTGGCCGTCTTCAACTCCTGGAAAGAGATTAATGTCGCTAAGAAATACCTTGCCAAAAGCTCCCGGCGGCTACCTTCCGATAAATCATCTCCCTGTCTTTTCCTTAGCGATCCCGTTCATCAACACTTGTTGGCCAGCGGACAGACTTCATTTCGTGGAATGACATTTGCTGACCTTAATCGGTTGCAACTGGACATTGAAACCTACAGCCTGGCGGGTTTCGAATTCTCGAATCCGCAGCGGGAGCAAGATCGCATCATTGCCATTGCTTTAAGCGATTGTTCAGGTTGGGAAACCGTCTTGTGGGGCAAGGACATGACTGAGCCGGAGATGCTCGAGCAACTCAATGAAATCATCCAGACGCGAGATCCCGACGTTATCGAAGGCCACAACATTTATAAATTCGATTTGAGTTACCTCAAGGCTCGAGCTGATCTGCATGGCATTCCCCTGAAATGGGGTCGAAACGGAGGCGGACCCAGAGTTTACGATTCTCGCCTGCAAGTTGCAGAACGCACCATTGATTATCCCAAATGGGAAGTCCCCGGACGCCACGTCGTCAAAGCCTGAGCTTGAAAGAAATGGCCAGACATTTCGATCTGGCCGGCGAAGAGCGCACTTACATCGAGGGTAGCCAGATCAGCCGGGTCTATGACGAAAATCCAGAGGAGCTTTATCGGTATGCCCTCGACGATGTCCGTGAAACCCGGGCCTTGTCAGAGTTGTTGAGCCCGAGTTATTTTGTCCAGGCCCAGATCTTCCCCTACCATTTTCAGAACATCCTGGTTCGCGGGAATGCCACGAAAATTAATGCCCTTTTCACGCGTGAATATCTGCGCCAGCGTCATTCCCTGCCAGCACCTTCCAATGAAAGCCAAGAGTTTGCGGGGGGCTATACAGACATCTTTTTCGAAGGGGTGGTCAAGAATGTGGTTCATTGCGATGTCACTTCTCTTTATCCTTCCATCATGCTTTCCAAGGAATTAAAGCCTGCCAAAGATGAATTGAACGTGTTTCTCCCTCTGCTCAGGGATTTGCGAACCTTTCGCGTGGAAGCCAAGCGCCTCGCTCAAGGAGCAGGGAG
>QHZP01000555.1:0-4397 GCA_003224715.1 Acidobacteriota bacterium
GTAACATTCCTATCCTCGGCGACTTTGACGGCTTCCCTGAGCATGACCGACAATCGTTCAATCTGCGGGGCATGGGGCTCGTCTCGAAACCGCAAACTACTCCCCACAATACGCATTACCCTAGCTCCCATCAGCCGCGCAACACCGATATGTTTGATCAAGTCCCGAAGTGCTGCCTCATTCCGGCCCCCTTCCAAACCGTCCGGATGTCCCCATGCGACCACTCGGTCCAGGTTGTGTTGATCCAACATCGTTTTGAGTGGCTGGATTTGACCAGGATCCAAGCTTGGGAGGAAGCATGTCTCCAAAGACACTCCGTCTACCTTGAGTTCAGCAGCTCTCCTGACAAAATCACTGGCAGTCCAGCGAATTCCCGGGTCGACCTGAAACGCATATACCTCTCCGAAATATCGGTGATAACAATAGCTATCGATTCCAATCTTCATGATCTGTATTCCTGCCCGCTTCGCCAAGTCTGGTATTTCAGAAATAGGGTGACGTATTTCTTTCCGATTCGTGCTCGTACTCCTGCTCCTGCTCGCCTTTCTGCCGAGTCATCGAGTAAGGACGAGCCAGAGCAAGCTGATGCTTTCCCAAACAATCGGCCCGGAAAACGAAACGCATCCACAATCGTATTTATGAAATCGAGTACTAAGAGGCCGGGCTGGTAGAAATGATTTCCAGAACTTGCTCCACAGCGCGGCGGCCTTCGCCAATGGCTCCCAGCCAATACTGGTGTCCGTACAATTCAGAATGACCAAACGCAATCCGGCCAAATCGTTTTCGAATGATGTCGCGGGGGGCGGGCTCGCCGTCTGGCGGGAAATAAAAACCTGGCTGCGGGTTGACATAGGCGTGGCCCCAGCGGTTCAGAACAATAGCCGCAATATCCTTTTTTGGATCAAATCCGGCATTGCCGAAAAGCTGGATCATCTGCTCACGAATCCTTCTTTCATACTCTCTGAAGGAGGTTGAGAGCAGCTCGTTGCGACCCAGAGAGCCCTGCTCCTGAACGGGATGTCCCGGGTAAAAGAACGGCACATAGAAGGTCAAAAGAACCGGCTGGCCAGGATTCAATATCGGCTTGTAATCGCCAACTTGCATGGGCTGGCGAATATTGCAAGAGAAACCAAACCCATCAAACCAGCGGCAGGCCGTCAGGCCGAGCTTGTGCAGGAACCGCCAATTGGTGAGAGCCACATTCACCACCAGCATTGGAGAATGGAAGAACTGGCGATAAGCATTGCGATGGTCTTCCGGCAACCGGCCATCACCACACCTCGGGCCTTCAATCGGTACACTTGGCGATCCTTCACATAGGTGATCCATACGTGCTCGGATTTTTCCGGCAAACGTTCATGTTCCACCCGAACTGCCGTGGCGCCAACTCGCATGCAGATGTCGTTTTCCGGCTGATCTAGAGCTTTGAAATTCACGCGGCCATTCAATGTGTCCGCAAAAGTGGCTGCCCCCTCAATAGCACCCGGGATGAGCGTTTTTAGGAGGAACCGGGCGAAACCATCGTTGCCACCGGGAAAGGAATGCCAGGTGAACAGGGATAGATCCTCCCATTTTGGGGCATAATATGGGTCCGTGGAAAACCCCTGGAATCCAGGCATCGCAACCTGGAAGGCGGTGTAGGCGGAGATTGCATCGGAGCCAAGGCCCACAGCCGCGGCCAGCACCGGATCGACATATCTGGTGACTTCGAAGCTCAAGCCCATGACCTTTTCCAGATAGTGCTTGTAAGTCATGGTGTCGAGCCAGTGTTCGAAATCCTCTCTGTCGTAGTATCTTTTCCGACCATATTTCCAGGTGAGGAAATCCTGCTTGATTCGTTCAGAAAAGGGTGCTTCTTTGAGTCTTTTTCCCCACAGATCCCTCACCCACTGCGGTTTCACACCATGTGACCCCTGGCTGAAAAAAGTTCCGAAGCTGCCGGCTTCATCAACCCACAACTGAAATCCATAATTGGTCCGGTCGAATTGGAGTTTTCCAAATTTGGGATCCAGCCTTGAGTATTCAAATTCCCTGGGCAGCGCCAGTTCTGCGTAAAGCTCATACCCCTGTTCCCCCGGTTTGGCGGGAATGTCGAATTCGTTGGCGCCCTGAGGACCAATCAATCTTTGACCATTGACAAGGAACTCATTGCGCTTTGATTCGCCGCCAAAGATGGGGTGGTTCTCCAGGATAAGACATTTCCAAGATGGCTTCTTAGCCTTCTTGAAATAGTAAGCAGCTCCCAACCCACTCATCCCACCGCCGATCACCACCAGATCGAATGACTCTCCAGTGTCAAGGGCATTCGGGGGCAGATGATCGTAGCGCCCGTTCCGAATTTCGTGACCCACCCGTATCACCTCTTGTGTGTTGCCGCTGGAATTAGCATAGTCGCCGACGGCACCATAACCATCCCAGGGGTCTTCTTTGCCGATTAACTGGATCGGAGCTGACGGGTGAAGCAATGTGGCTCCCACACCAAGCAAACCGGCATTCAAGAAATCTCTGCGGGTTATCGGCTGGTCCATCCCGAGAAGACAATCATGGTGCTTGGTGGATTCTTGGGCCTTGCTCATCAAGTGTTCATTCGCATCTCGGATTAGTTCTGTGGGACCTGTCTTACCAATCATCCAGCTCAGTCCTAAAAGTGCTTTTTTCGAGCTGTTTCTGGTGTCGGAAGGATAGTATGCTGACCTGAAACCCAAGTCAACCATGGATGAGACCTGGCAATGTCGACCCGCTTGTGTAAGAATCTGGCGAAGGCGGTTCCAACATTGGCCGGCCGAACAGTGCCCCTTGCCAAGCCGGTGACATCTTGTTTTCTTGACAAATTTCATATACAAGATCCGCGTCGGCGTTGTGCCTTCAAGAAATTTTTGTGTGCGTCTTGAAGCTGTCTCACAGCTTCAACTCTGTTGCATTTTTGGGTGAGGACCGGGACTGCGTTGTGCTCCTGTGTTATCGCAACTGCCGGGATAAACCCATCACAAATCCGGCAATGCATTTGCAAAGAATTCCATTGGCATTGGTTGTTGCTCTTTGGTGCCTTTCACTCCTGGCACTATCCGCTCCCGCAGGGGGGGCTGAGACCCCATCCCAAATTCGCTTCGGGAGTGAGTCTGCTACTGCCAGGTCTCTAGCAGACTCCCTTGAAGGAGCCATCTCGCAAGGGCAATCCACCAGAGCGCGGGAAATACTCAGCCAGTTGCTCGAGCAAGCCAAGGTGGATCCCGACCTCCTCCTAAAAGCCGGCGTTAGCCTGGCCCAGCGAGAATGGTATTCGGAAGCTAAGCAGGTGTTCACCCGGTGTGTTAAGGATTATCCGGATCTGTTCGAAGGCCACTACAACCTGGCACTGGCCGATCTTGCCATGCAGAAAAATTCTGAGGCCCTGACCGTTCTGGAGCGCTCCCCTCAAGGCACCAAATCGCAAAAGCTAGCCCGCTTGTATCTTCGAGGCAAGATCCTGGGAGCTCTTGGCCAGCCGCGACAGGCCGAGCAGGATTTGTCCGCGGCTTTTTCTGGAGCCCCTCAGCAAGAAAATTATGCCCTGGATCTAGGACTCTTTTACTTGCGGCAACGAGCTTATCCCCAAGCGAGCGAAGCCTTCGCTCGAGGCAAAGAGTTCCATCCTCGTTCTATCTTTCTTCTGCTGGGTCTCTCTCTGGCACAGTTTTTGAGTGGGCACAGCACCGAATCAGTTGATCTCTGCAGAAAGCTGTTGAAGCTTGAGCCAACCTTTTCCCCCGCCCGACTGCTTCTAGGTTTCGCCTTATACCAGAATGGCAATTTTGAAGAGGCGGAAAAGGTGGCGGAAGCCGGTCTCTCTGCCGGGAACCCTCATCCCTATTTGCACTACCTGCACGCAGCGGCGCTCTTGAAGCTCCAGTCCAATCAACACGACCGCATGCTGCGAGAATTGGCATTGGCTGATCGGGCCATTCCGGACTGCACATTGTGCGCCCTCGCAAAGAGCAAAGTTCATGAAGCTATGGGGAACCTTGAGGCAGCCATCACTGAGCTGGAAAGAGCCGTGAAGCTGGAACCTGTTTTCTCGGAAGCCTGGTATCACCTCTCCCTGGTTTATGGGCGGGCCGGCCGCCGGCAGGACGCAGCCCGAGCCAGCGCGGAGTTTAGCAAGCTCAAATCCGAAAAATTAAACCGCGAGAGTGAACTGCTTCGCGATCTGTTTCTCAAGACCCTGAGCGGGCAGGAATGACGGAGGGTGGCGCTCCATCAGTTGCCCTCAGGTTGCGCGGGGGTACCTTTCGACCGCAGTCGTCCTTCTCAAAACTGACCAGTGTTACTGCACGAGGCGACGCGGATCGATAACAACCTTGGTCGGTGTAACCGGCAGGTGAAGCAGCGGGCCGGGCTTACGGACCTCGCCCGCAGCA
>QHZP01000555.1:4518-6441 GCA_003224715.1 Acidobacteriota bacterium
GTTCTTGTCGAAGCCGAAATACTTCTGCCACGCCTCCAGGTCTAGCATCAAAGCCGGGGCCGGAAAGGAGATCCAGTTCAGCCCGCGCCCCACCGCCTGAGTCTCTTCGGTCACGTCACCCCAGTCTCTTGTATAGAGGTTGCCCTCGGCCGTGTTGTCCCGATTGGAGAAGTCGATGGCCTTGCCACACTGATAGAAGATGTTGTTGACGACCTTGTTCCAGCGCGCAGTGCCGCCCCGCGAGCCCACGATGCGGCCCTCGACCGTTCGAAACTTAATGGCGGCATCCTGGGTATGACCTATTAGGTTATGGGCGATCACCGTCTCATCGCTGCCATCCACCGTGATGCCCCATCCGCCGTGCGGTGGCATGTTGGAGGCGCCACCCCCCCTGCCTTCCGTCGCCTTCCAAATGATGTTGTGATCGAGCATATTGGGATCGTGGGAGGCTTCTAGATAGATGCCGCCCCGCAACGTTCCCACGGTGTCGCCAATCACGTTCCCGGTCACGCGTGTACTGGTATTCTGGTAATCGAGCCAGATGCCCACGGCGTGCGTCAAGTGACGGATGACGTTGTTGCGCAGGAGGCAGTTCTTGGTCGTATGCAATTTGATGCCACCGGTCTCCCAGGTCAGCTCGACGTCTTGCCAGCCAACCTGCTCGATGAGATTCGCCTCGACGAGGGTGTTCTGCACGCCCATCCCCGCCAGTCCGCAAACGCCCACGTCGAGGATGTGATTCCTCCGTACGATGCTGTGACCGATGAGGGCAGGTGGCTCCATGTCCCAGTCCTGGGAGCCGATATCCAGCGCCACAGCATTGGCGTGCCGCAAGACGCAATCTTCGATGATCCAATGATTCCCGCGGCTGGCCGACACCATTCCGCGTTGCGGGACTGGGAACGCGTTGGCTGCGTGTTCGAAGTTGATGCCTTTGACCCGGATGTAGTTCAACCCTCGCGTTCGAGGGGCAAAAACCTGCTCCTGGATGACCAGCTCCACATCGTGCCCGGCCGGGTCCGCGTCGCCGGGAAGTCGGACATGGATCGTCAGCCCGTCGTGCTCACACCAGAAGGCGCCCTCTTTTTGAGCGAGTTCCCGGTAGAGCTCAACCTGCTCCAGCCGCTGCCCGTCCACGAACACCATCCCGCGCCGCAGCAGATGCGGCCTCAATTCTTCCGGCTTGGGGAGTAGGTACACACGGTCCTGCATGATGTTGACCATGCCGAAGGGATTGTAGCCCTGGAAATCAAGGTCGTCCAGACGACGCCGGTAGATCTTTATCATAGAGCGAGCTGGACCGTAAGGACCCAGGATATACTCGGTGGAAGGTTCCCAACCGGTTTTGACCACTCGCGAACCCTTGACCAGGACGTCCGCGCCGGACGCGGCTTCGTAGCTGATCATCTTGTCGGGCCCGGTCCCTCCACGCCTTGGAATAACCCTCTCGCGATAGACACCCGTCATGATTACCACACGCTCGCCCGCTTGCAGCACCTGCGCCGCCTTGTTAATGGTGGAAAAGGGCAATTCTTTGGTGCCCGGATTCGAATCGGCAGCACGAGGATTCCGGTTATCCACGTAGTACGTCTTGGTAAACTGGAGCGGTTGCTCCCAGGAAACAAACTCGCGCCCGTCCGGCAGCAACACGCCAGTACCACCTTGTCCGGCGGGTGAGGGTCCCCCCGCGAAGCCACTCAGGGAAAGAGTTGTAACGAGCAGCGCCCACCAGCTGCAGATCTCAGACGGCTGCCCTCGCCTTTTCCCCCTTGCCGTGCGGTTTGAGGCGCGGCTTGGCATTAGTGTCTCTTTGTGAGCTGACCGGTTTGCCGAATGGGAAAAGAGAAGGGGGCTGATGATCATCCTTTTTATTTTGCGGATCCAGACCAGCAAGCTTCTACCGCCGCTACGAGGCGCTGGCCA
>QHZP01000564.1 GCA_003224715.1 Acidobacteriota bacterium
AGTTCGGGATCAAGGCCACCGTATTCATCAGTACTCAAGTCGAACCGATCTCGCAACTCTGGCCACGCCTCAACCAGGCTATTGTCAATGGGCACGAAATTGGATCTCACTCCCGACGGCATCAGTGCCACTGGCCCGATACGCGTCTGTTCTGCTTCCGGGCCTACACCAACTATGAGATTTCAGGTTCGCGAGATGATATTCTCAAACACACGCATCAACCCTACGTATGGTCCTGGTGCTATCCTTGCGGCAATTGCGCCAATTACGAATTCGTTCAGCGCAAGCTGGCCGCCGCCGGTTACCTGGTGGCGCGCAATTATCCCGGGGAAGAACAGGATCGGCACAACCTCCCGGACCTGCAGACCTACGATTCAAATCCTTACAATGCCACCTACACTCAGGTGGTGCAGAAAAAAGGCGGCATTGCCAAATCCGGGAGGACCGATGTGCCCGAACTTAATGCTAAGTTTGACGAGGTCTACCAAAGGGGCGGCGTCTACAATTTTCTCTCCCATCCGCAGTGGCTCGACTATGGTGAGGATAAGTTTTACGAACGCCATCTGGCCTATATCGGCAGGCGCCCAGACATCTGGTACGTGCCGATGGGACCTCTCTACGCTTACCGCACAGTAGAACAAAGGACGCAAGTCCGCGCGCTGGCGTCGAAAGACGGCGCCGAGCGCTTTGTGGTCTACAATGATCTGGACACAAAGATTCTTAACAATAGCCTCACGCTGGAATTCTCTGTTTCAGAAAAAGTGCGCGTCTTCTCTCACGGTCAGCCTGTTCCTGAGTGGAACCAGACCATCACGGACCGGTGGAATAGCGAATACTTCTGCCATGAGGGAGGGAGACTCTTTGTCACCCTGCAGCCTAATACCATCCTGGAGTTCCGATGAGAGGAATGAACCACGAAGACACCAGGGACTTAACGCGGCCTGTGGTCACACCAAAAAACAAACCGCAGAGACGCCGGGACGCAGAGAGAAACCTCGGGAACGCAGATCTACGCAGATTGCACGCAGATATTGGTCTTGGCACTCCGACAATGTTCTGCTCCAGCATTATCCACACGACCGCTGACACATGAAATCTTTCTTGTATTACAAAGAAAAAGACATCGTGGAAAAGACTACAGCCCGAAAAATGTCCTCTCATAATCCAGTCGAAAGCCCAGTAGAGAACGGGTTTGGATCGTCTGGATTAGAAAATCACTACTGCAAAGAGTTCACAAATCGGCGTTTTCCGCGTTTATCCGCGTTCGAATCCTTTGTGTTCTTGGTGCCTTGGTGCTTCTGTATCCTTGGCTTTTGCATCCTGCTGCTTGTTTTGTTCCTGACCGGCTGCGGCCGTTCCGGCCCTCCTTTCCCTCCTGCCAAAGCCCTGGAGACTTTAAAGATTAAGAAAGGATTTCGAATTGAGACTTTTGTTACTGAGCCCGCTATCGCTTCTCCTGTGGCGATGGAATTCGACGAAGAGGGACGAATCTATGTGGTGGAAATGCCCGGCTATCCACTCGACACGCGACCTACCGGTCGGATAAAACTGCTTGAGGATACCAACGGCGATGGTCGCCCGGACCGCAGCCGAATATTTGCCGACGGGCTGGTATTGCCTACCGGGGTGATGCGTTGGAAAAAGGGCATCCTGGTGACGGCTGCCCCGGACGTTTGGTATTTTGAGGATACCGATGGTGACGGGCGGGCGGACGTGCGCCGAAAAGTTCTAACCGGATTTCCGTTTACCAATCCGCAACATACAGTCAACGGGCCTCTCTACGGGCTGGACAACTGGATCTACCTGGCTCATGAGGGCCCTGCCAGGGCTGTTATCTTCAAAGAAAAGTTTGGCGACCTGGGGAGTGGGATTCGTTTCGCCGAGCGCAACGGTGGACCCGTACTAAAAGTTGAGCGGCGCGGCGTTCGTTTTCGGCCCGATTCGTTTCAATTGGAATACCTCTCTGGAAATTCCCAGTACGGCCATTTTTTTGACGAATGGGGTCATTACTTCACAGTCAGCAACTCCAACCATCTTCGCCATGAAGTAATCGCCGCGCGCTATTTGGAACGCAATCCCGATCTGCCCGTGGTCACCGCCATGCAGGATTTGTCCGATCACGAAAACGCCGCCAAGGTTTTCCCCATTACTCACCGGCCGCGCTTTGAGCTGCTGACCGACGTCGGCCAGTTCACCTCAGCCTGCAGTCTGACGCTTTACCTGGGAGGTGCGTTCCCGGCCGAGTTTCGCCGTATCTCCTTCGTGGCAGAACCCGCTCACAATCTAGTGCACAGCGATGTCTGGTTCGAGGCAGGGTCCACCTACGTTGCCAAGCGTCTGGAGGATGGCATTGAATTTCTGGCCTCGACCGATAGCTGGTTCCGGCCGGTCAACTTTTATATCGGTCCTGACGGAGCCCTCTACCTGGTGGACTACTACCGGCCCATGATTGAGCACCCGGAGTGGACCTCCAGTCAGCATCACCACGATTCGAAGGAACTCTATATAGGCAGTGATAAAGGGCGGATTTACAGAATCGTGCCGGACTCGCAGCCGCCGCTCCCTATGCCAACGAACATTCATCTCGGGAAAGCTTCGGACGAAGACCTGGTCCAGCAACTGGCCAATCCCAATATCTGGTGGCGACGAACGGCCCAACGGCTGCTGGTCGATCGGCAGAGCGCAGGATCAAGCGAGCTGCTGGTTCGGCTGTTTACCGAGAGCCCCTCGCCCCTAGCGCGTCTGCATGCCTTGTGGACACTGGAGGGCCTGGGGAAGCTGGATGCTTCCCTGCTTGAAAAGGCGCTGCAAGGCAGTGAGCCCGGTGTCCGGGAGAACGCGATCCGGCTGGCGGAACCGCGATTGACGAGTTCCCCGGCTCTGGTTGAAGAACTTCTGGAGATGGGGAGAGACCCCAATCCGAAAGTTCGTTTCCAGCTTCTCTGCACTCTGGGTTTCGTCGATACTCCGCAGGCGCGGGCGGTTCAAGACAAGCTGCTGAAGAACCACATCGAGGATGAATGGATGCAACTGGCAGCTCTCAGTGCCTCCTCGGCGCGTGCTTCCCAGTATTTTGAAATAAAGTTTGTTCTGTGATCGGAGCCCGCCAGGATGTTGCGGAGATCCAGCTTGTTCTGAACGCCGTGGCCAATACCCAGTCTGCCGACTCAGAGTGGTGGCGGGCCGCCAGTCTGGAAGGATTGGCGCGCGGAGCTCGCGCAAAATCGGTGGATACCGCCGCTCTGAAAGCCAGCCAGGAGTTACTGCTGAAACTTTTTGAGAGCCGTTCCAATTCAGTCAGAAGCGCCTC
>QHZP01000139.1:0-3382 GCA_003224715.1 Acidobacteriota bacterium
TCAGCGCGGGGTGGCCGGCTCACGCACGGTTTTGAAGGGAAGAATACAACAATAAGCCCCGGGCTGAAGCACGGGGCTCATGAAAACGAGCGTACTGCCAAATGCGTCTAGCGACCCGCCTCGCAACATTCCTCACGATGTTACCTCCTCTGATCTAGAATTCTACGGTTATCCGGGCCGTGGGGAATGGGGCATGTTACACGGCAAGCGGGAGCGAGACAACTCGCAAGATTTCGCCTTGATTTTCCCGAGACTTTCTCCGTATTCTTACAAACTGTGTTTGTCTTTGGTTAGCCATCCAACACCGGAAAGAAGGGAAACAGGAATGGCGTGGTTCAAGAATCGTGAGGATGCGGGAAAGCAATTGGCCGGGCGGCTGTCAAACATTCAATCTGAAGCTCCGGTCATTCTGGCAGTACCTCGAGGGGGTGTCCCTGTGGCACTGCCAATTGCCAGTGCGTTCAATGCACCCCTTGGAGTTGTCCCCATGCGCAAACTATCTGTTCCCTGGCTCCAAGACGTTGTCATTGGATACGTCACGAATCAAGGCGACCTCCACCTCGATCAGCCCTTGATCGGGCAATTGAGGATAACTCCACAAGAAGTTCACAGAATGTCCAAGAAAGAAGAGCTCCTTCTGCTGGAGGACCTGAAGCATTGGAAAATCATTGTCCCTTCTACGCTGAGTCAGAAGACTGCCTTGATCATCGATGACGGAATGCACTCGGGGTGGACCATGTTCAGCGCCGTGGAGACGGTGAGAAAACTGGGCGCCAAGAGAATCATTGTTGGAATTCCCGTCAGCCATTTCCGGGCCAAACGATTTGTCGGTCACCACTGTGATGACATCATCTCTCTGGTGACAGAGGATGTGGCTTTATTCGAGATTGCCAATTATTACGAGGATTTTCCCGAAATCAGCGACGACCGGATTCGATCTATGTTGAGAGCCGGCCCACCACACTCAGATCAGACTGCGGCTTGACTGGCTGGGGGCCGTGCCCTCCCACCGAAAGCAGCTATTGTACCCGACTGTGAGGCAGCAAAGTTCTCACCTTCTTTAACCTTCAGGGGTTTGAGGAGGTACTGGAACGAAACGAGAACAAAATTCCTGTATTGCCCAGGATAAACCTTCTGAGGCGCCACTGAACGCCCGGAAGCCCAAGGAAAGGAGCTCTGATGAAAATTACCGACGTAAAGACCTACATCGTAGGGAACCCTTGGAAGAATTGGGTTTTTATCAAATTAGAAACCAGTGAAGGAATTTACGGCATCAGCGAAGCCACCTTAAATGGCTTTGCCAAAACTGTGGAGACGGCTATTCATGAATTGAAGAGTCTTTATATCGGAATGGATCCCTTCCAGACGGAGCTCATCGTTCAAAAGATGACCCGTGATGTTTACACGGAAGGAGGCCAGTTGCACATGGCCGCCGTGGCTGCAATTGAAGTGGCTTGCTGGGATATCATCGGGAAATATTTGAAGCAACCCATCTATAATCTGATGGGGGGACGATGTCATGAAAAATTAAAAGCCTACGCCAATGGTTGGTATCAGGGGCCACGAACACCCGAGAGTTTTGCTCAGAAGGCCAAAGACGTTGTGGCCAGAGGTTACAAGGCTTTGAAGTTTGATCCCTTCGGCAGCGCCTGGCGTAGCATGGACCCGGAAGATGAGGCCCTGTCGATGGATATTGTGGCCGCAGTCCGCGAGGCGGTCGGCAATAAAGTGGAGATTCTGGTCGAAGGGCACAACCGTTTTAGCGTTTCTACGGCGGTCCGCATTGGAAAGCAATTGGAACGCTACCAGCCTACCTGGTTCGAAGAGCCGGTCCATCACGAAAAAATCACGTCGATTGTGGAAGTGGCCAACAAATTATCTGTCCCTGTGGCCTGCGGAGAGAGTCTTCACAGCAAGCAACAATTCGCGGAACTGCTGGCTTACGACGCGGTCCATATTTTGCAGCCGGAAATCATGAGCATGGGCGGCCTTTTCAACACCAAGAAAGTCTGCGATATGGTGGATGCCCATTATGGGGTAGTAGCCCCACACAATGCGCAGGGGCCTGTGTCCGCAGCCATGTGTGTCCAGCTAGTCGCCTGCTCCCCCAATTTTCTGATCCAGGAAATTTTTGATGAGTTCAACGTCTCGTGGGAGTCGGATCTGGTAACCCACCCCATCAAGGTCGTGAATGGACACATTGCTGTTCCAGACCGTCCTGGACTGGGTCTGGACCTTAACTTTGCGGAGCTTTCCAAACATCCCTATCATCCGCAAAATTTCTTGCCGCTCTTCAAACCAGGCTGGGAGAAGCGTGAAGGGCAAAGGTAGCGCGCTCCGCAGCTTTCAGGCTGCAGCTCCTTCCGGAAAATCCCCCCTATCAAGGGGGCGTAGGGGGTTGTCCTTGGGCTTTCCAGTGCCATGTTCGCTACAGGACATCCCACTGCACTCCTGAAGGTGTGAAAAATTCAAAACGGGCCGGGGTCGGGAGGGCGAGGCTCCCGCCGAGCCTCATGGAGCCAGGACTTGCTACGCGACGGCTCGGCGGGAGCCTCGCCCTCCCAATTTTTTCACACCTCCCCTTCAAAGGGGGAATCGTGCATTTTCATTGGCTGTGGCGCCGCTTAGCAGCATGGACAGCTTCAATGAAATGGTTGCCAGCCGGTTCCCATCAACTCCGGCTTGAACGCCGATGGGTGAAGCAGTTCGGCTAGAATTTGCAGGGATTCTGCCAAACGTGGTCCCGGACGATTAAAGAATTGGTTCCCATCCGTGACATAAACTCGATGGTTCCGTACTGCTTTGAGAGTCGGCCATTGAGAACTATTGGTGAGCCAGTACATCTCCTCCGCGGTTCGCTTCATGTCAAAGCCGCAGGGCATGACCACGATAACATCAGGGTCAGCCTCAACGAGCTGATCCCAGTTCATCCAGGGCGAATGTTTCCCTGCCTCTCCAAACAAATTCACTCCACCTGTCATTTCCACTAATTCCGGAACCCAATTCCCCGCTGCCATGAGTGGTTCCAGCCACTCGATGCAAGCCACCCGCGGCCGCCCTTGATCCAATAAGGCCCGTTCCGAAATGGATTGCATCCGGGACTTAAGAGTCTCAATCAGCTCGTGGCCTCGCCTGGCAATATCAAGCGCTTCCGAAACATCTTTAATATCGTTCCATACATCGGGCAGAGAATTTGGCTGCAACGAGACGATCCGGGGCCTACTGGACAGGCCCGCGGACACTGCCCGCTCCACATCGCGCAGGCTCACAGCACAGACTTCGCACTGGGATTGAGTGATGATGTGAGTCGGCTCTAATCGCTCCAATACCCCATCGAACACATCATAGACCGACACTGCCTGGCGCAGCGTGTCTTTCACCT
>QHZP01000139.1:3451-20856 GCA_003224715.1 Acidobacteriota bacterium
AGACTGAGGGAAATCGCATTCATGGGAACGCCCTACCTGATACCCGCCCAGGCCCAGCGCATGTACGATCTCGGTGGCGCTGGCTATGAGAGAAACGATTCGAGGCATGAGAGATCCCCTCCCGAAATCCCCTCCTAGGGTCACTTGGTCGCCAGCAACTTCACAAATCGGTCAAGTTGTCTTTCTCGCGCAGAGCCGCAGAGGTCATTCCTGAAGCCCATTGACAGCCCGCGTAGTCCCGTCCTTTATGAGCACTTCCCCAAAATTCAGCTTCCCCAATCACTGTTGGATTTCATTTTCTGTCATTCTCTGCGCCTCCGCGTCTCTGCGCGAGAATTGTCTTGGGGCTTAATGGCAAACCAGGCAACAAGTCCGCAAACACAAACCCATCCCGTTCTGCAATTTCACCGGCCTGAATTTCCAGTGGCCATTGAAACATAGGCCCTGCGTAAACAAAGGAATGAAATTCTCCGTTTTCACCGCAAGGATCTACATCCTCCGGAAGGTCCTCCAGCAAAGCCCCGTCGAAGTCCCGTCCGGCAAATGCTGGGGCCAAGTGCTTGGGATCGACGCAAGTCAGTTTGGCGCGTACTCCCGCAGCTATCATTTCCTGTGCCAGCGTTTTGGTCGGCAAACCCCAAATCGGAAACAGTGGTTCTAACCCCGTCCCTTTGAGCTGGGTCTCGCGATATTGCCGAACGTCGGTCAAAAACAAATCGCCAAAGGCGATAACATCGACCCTGCTCTGTCGCGCCTTCGCACAAAACGAAGCCATAATCCTTTCGTATTCTGCATTCGAGCAAGGCCATGGAATCGGGACAATTTGGAGAGGCAAATCCAGAGCCTGTGCCTGCGCCTCGAGCAGAACGCGCCGCACTCCATGCATAGCTATGCGGTCAAAAGCTTGATTGAGGGTGGTAAATAGACCGACAACCTCATATTCCTCCTGTTGCCGCAGCAAGTACAGCGCCCAAGCACTGTCCTTTCCACTGCTCCAAGAAAGTAACACTCGTTTCATTTGGCAACAATCTTTGTCTCTCAAAACCTTTTTGAGAATACCCTGCAAGGGATTGGCAGTCAATCTCATTGCCTTTTTGCCGGCTAAGATTGTAGAGTTCTGCCATCGGGACCTATGGAGCCAGCACAATGATTATTGAGGTGAGTCCGGCGATAAAAAACCTTGCGAAGAGGGGCGACGGCATCAATCGAAGCAAGCTCAAGTGTGTCGCTGCACTGGCAGGAATCAATTAGTCACACACGTTCATAAACCCATTGGAAGGAGAAAGAAATGATCTCAAGAACTGCGCGCTGCCACGTCAACAGACGGGCTGAGATACAATCCACGGTTCCGTTCCTGGTGTTGGTATTTGTTGTTGCCTTGCCGCTTCAGGTTGGGGCCCAGGTCTTCACTTTTACTCGGGAGCAGATGATCAAATACACGGCGAAGAATCCTTTCGACCGTTTTGCAGATGGAAGGCCCAAAATTCCCGAGGCATTATTGGAAAAAGCCAAAGGCCTCTCATCCGAAGAAGTCTTTGCAGTGCTGCCTGGTGCTAAGTTCCCCAATCAATACGAAGGCAATTGGCAGTTGCTTCACCCCGGACGCAAGCTCGTGGGCCGCGCCGTGACGGCGCAATTCATGCCTTACCGCCCCGATGTAGCCGAGGTTAGTGAAGCCGAGGCCAAGGCCAGGGGACTTGGCCAGAATCCCAACCAAAGAGTGATTGACATGTTGCAACCCGATGACGTCATCGTGGTCGACCTGTTCGGTAAAATCGAGAACGGCACGTTTATCGGCGACAATCTAGCGACTGCCATTTACGCTGCCACCAAAACCGGTTTTGTTTTCGATGGCGCTGTTCGTGATTTGGAAGGGATCTTCCCCATTCAAATGGCAGGGTACTTTCGTGGAGTTCATCCTTCAGCCATTGGTAATGTCATGCTCACGGGCGTCAATATTCCTGTGCGAATCGGCAATGCGACCGTAATGCCGGGAGATCTGGTCTTTGGTGATCGCGAGGGAGTCTATTTCGTTCCTCCCCATCTGCTTGAAGAGATTATGAACAAGGCAGAGGAGACCCACATCCACGACGAGTGGACTAAGAATAAGTTCCTCACAGGCAAATACAAGTCCAGCGAGATTTATCCCAGCCCAAGTGATCCGGCCCTGAAGAAAGAATACGATGAGTATCTCAAGAAGAAACTGAGGAAGTGAGTTTCTTGTTGCCGGGGTAGAGGGGAAGCGAGGAATAAACTGGCTCACGAGCAAACTATTTTGCAAACGGAGCTCGTGAAGGCTGAAGAGATTCCTGCTGCTCGATTCGTGAAACGTCAGAGCGCATCTTGCTTCTCCGCCTGGCCTTGAAACCGGATTTCACCAAGCTAGTGATGGTTGGCAGATTTTTGGCTAGTAGTTTCGTCCAAGCCCAATGGGTCATCTGCGGGAAGTAGATTCCACGAAACAAGAGACGGGCTACAAAGTGAGTCAATTGGGGGCCGAATGTCTTTTGGTGATCCAAGAGCCATTGCTGAGACCTACGAAAGGCGGCAGGATCGTAACAATGAGTCCAGGCTTGCCGTACCTCAGCTTCGGCTCCATCAGGAGAAAGATTCTTGGGAAGGTAGGCCGATTTGAAAGCTTGAAAGTCAAGCCAGTGTTCAGGCCGGGTCAGGCGTCCCTCTCCTTGTAAGCGGAAATACAAAGGTGTTGCCGGGTAGGGGGTCAGTATCCCGAACACCGGTAGCCCGGGCGGCCAGGCGTCAATTTTGCGATAGGTTTGCTTCGAAACACCCGGCCGGTCGCCATCCATTCCAAAAATAAACGAGGTGATTGCGTAGAGCTCGTACTTGGCAAGCAAATTCAGAACATCCGCGTATTCTTCCGGCTTATTGAATTCCTTGTGCGCCACCTTCAGGCTATCGGGATCAATCGATTCCAGCCCCATGAAAATCCAGCGCCCTCCGCTCGCCGCGATCAACTGCACCAGTTCCTCATCTCGCAAGAGATTCATGCTGATTTGGGCAATCCAAGGCAGACAGGCATCGTGTTTGATCATGTCGCGCAACAAAGACTTGGTGCGCTTGCGATGGATAGCAAAATTATCATCGATAAAAAATACGTTTATCAGAGCGTTCTTTTGTTTAGCGAGAGCCTTCAAGCTTAGCAGTTCTTGAATGACATTCTCATTATCACGAAAGCGAATCTTGTCTCCAAAAAAGCCTGTTACCGTGCAAAACTCACAACCGTAGGGACAGCCTCGACCCGATTCCATGGGGATGACGTAGACGTTGTCATAATCTATTCCAACGAGTTTCAGCAGCCTTTTGGCAGCGCGAGGAACAAAACGCATCAAATTAAAGAGGCTCAAATCGATCTGGTCCCAAGCCATGACGGGATAGTCTTTTAGAGTGGGCTTTACAATCTCTCCTTTCAGCTTCGCAGGCTCATAAACCTTCTGTAATTGGCTGAAGCAAGCATCCCGAACGACCAACGGCCAGATGTCGTCGGCCTCACCAAGCACCACGGCATCTGCATATTTTGGATGTCCGGTAAGCCCCAACGGTTCGTCCGGGACCTCCGTCACGTGAGGGCCGCCCATCACGATGGGCACATCAGTGGCTCGGCGAATTGCAGCTGCCATGCGATAGGCTTTTTGCGCCATCCGCGTCATGAAACCCATGCCGACCAAATCAACCCCATTTTGAAGGATGAACTGTACTAATTCCTGTTCGGTATAGTGTTTCGCATTGCCATCGATGATCGTGACCTGATGCTCCTTTGGCGTCAGCTGCTTCAGAACGAAAGGCCAGAGTTGCGGAACAAAATTATTGGTCACTTGATTGTCAGGCACATATAAGAGGATATGCATTTAGGCTCCTTCCAAAAATCGAAGAGTTGGACAAGGCGAGGCTGAGGAGATTAATCGCCTGGAATCAAGGCCATTCGGCTTCTTCGGCCAACCCTGGGGTGTATTCTTTGGCTGACAAAACGATCTCTGTCTAGTTGAAAGAGTTGTCTGTTTGCGTACCACCGAGAATGAAAATCATTCCCCCTTGAAACGGTTGATAGGGGGAATTCTCAGGATCTCAATAGCAACAGACTCTCGGCCCAAGTCGAGCTGCCATGGAGCTTGAATGGAAGAGGAGCCGGGATTCGTTGTCGTATGATCTCACCCGGTCGATTACTCGATATTTCAAGCCCCAAAAAACGCCACCCAGGTCAATCGACTGGTGGCTCCAAAGAATGTGAACACTAAGAGTCCATAAGTTTTCGCAGAGATGTCAAACGCAATTTAGATGACTCCAAGCCGAGGCCGTCTCGGATGGGCGCTCAACAGGGTCCCGTCAAAGTCCCGTGAGTGATTGGGTTGAGGCACAGCCCTTGCTGCCGCGCGAGCTACTGAGTTGAGCCTGGGCCGGTTCAATAGCCCGACCGTGAGCGAGTTTCGGGGCCTTTGACGGGACGCCGGCTTAAGACTATTTCATTGCATTCCATCTTGCCAAAGAGTATCGTGATAAAGTCTTAATCAGTTTTTGTGATCTCAAGAGAAATCAAAAGGCCACAGAATCCTTGGTTTTGTGGCCTTTTTCATTTTCGCCGGACATTGGTTCAAGCTATTTTGAGCGCTCATTCAGTGTTGGCCTGAGTTTTCAAAAACGAAGATGAGAGAGAATCGAAAATTATTCAATAAAGGAAAAAGGAAAGTATGAAAGAACAAGGCGTCGTGAAGTGGTTTAACAATGAGAAGGGCTATGGATTCATCCAACGAGCCTCTGGAGGGGACGTATTTGTCCACCACAGTGCCATTCAGGAGGCAGGGTTTAAGTCTCTCAATGAAGGCCAAACGGTCGAATTTACGGTTAACACGGGTCCTAAGGGGCTGCAAGCTGCAGAAGTTGTGAAAATCTAGTCAGAGCTTTTACCAAGGTGAGAGACCCTGCATAAAAGGGTCTCTTCCTTATGTCAAGCAATGCGGTACTGAGTGACAAGGGTTCTCCATGACAATCCAATATCTCGGCTGCCAGCAGAATCTAATTGCCAGAATTTATTTGTTTCGAGTTGTCAATACCGCTCTGCAGGAGCGCGAGTTTAAAGTGAGTGTGAAGACCCTGTTATTGGTGGAGAACAAATTCAAGCTGCAAGACTTGCCCGACCTGTGTTTTTCAAGGTTGAAGCGCGAACTCAGCTTTGAAACCGGGGACCAGGCTGTGCCACTGCAGATGAGTGTATCGGACAGCGAACTCAAAAAGTATATCGAGGATCATTACCCCCAAAAACGTAAATCCAGCTGACTTCTCGCCCCTGCTGAAGACTAACTAGCCAAGGGCTGCGCCCTTGATATCCTGCCCCCACCCCTGACACCCTCGCTGGCGCTTCGGGCTCTCAGTCCGCCCCCAAAAACGAGAACAAAATTCTCATTTCGATCCTACGTAACGGTCCAATCTTTCAAAGATTTCCTTGACCTCTTGTCGTCTCGGGCTTAGTTGGACGAGAATATGCCGGAACGGGTATCCCGGTGCCACGGACACCGCCAACGAAGTAAGTTAGCAAAGGAACGGTCCGGATTCAGCATGGAGCGCCGGAAGACTTTCAGCCAACGATTCTGCAGGAAACACAAAGGAGAAACCCCAGTGCCAGTTGGTATCGTTTCATGGTGGAGTCCTAATGGTCAGAAATGCTCAGATTTATAACTTCAAATACCTTGGCGAACGGTTCATCATTTACATGCTCCAGGTGAAACGTCTTTTTGTCAATAACGGTTGTATTTCTCCAGAGCTTTCAGCATGGATTTGGTCTCCCGGATAATTGGAATCATTTTGCTTTCTTTCTCATCGTATTTTCGAAGCAAGTCCACCACCTCAGCTATCTTGTCGGCAGGCACGACCGCCACGCCGGTCCAATCACCAACAATATAATCTCCTGGCCGAACCAAAACTCCTGCGCAAGTGACCGGCACTTGCTTGGCAACGCTGACGTAGCGCCCCACAGAAGTCGCCGGCGTAACGCTCCGACTAAACACCGGGAAGCCAATTTCCTCGATCTCGTCAATATCCCTCGCCCCGCCATCGATCACGGCCCCGGCCAAACCACGAACCTTGGCAGCAGTAGACATAAGATTTCCTATGCCTGCCGTCTCCAAGCCATCTTCGAGGACATACACCAAGACGCTGCCAGGTGTCGCCTCATCCAGAATTTGCAGGGCGTAATTGGGATATTCCCGTTTGTCTGTCTTTAGAACGGGACGCAGCGCGGCGGTCGCAGCGGGACCGACAATCTTGGCCCTGAAGATGGGTTTCATGTCATGGGTCATAAAGCCACGATGCCCGGTAGCTTCATCGACCGCGTCAGCTACATTGCCGGTACTGGCTTTCTTGAGCTCTTCGACAATCTCCTTTTGAGAAAGGCTTGCACCACCGGTCTGAGGACTGGCCACCAGCCTGAAGGAAAGCTTTTCCTGATAGACCAACCTGCCGAGACCAACCAGGCCGAGTGACACAAACAAGAAGATTTGATAGCGTCGCATTCTGGCTCCTTGGTTTAGAAGATTCATGAATCCAACGAATTTCCTGCCGACCGTTAAGAGCAGAAGATCTCGAAGAGCCATCCAGCCGCCGGCCAACGTCAGGGGTTGGGATACCACTGAAATCAATGGTCAAATCAGGGCAAGGGAAAGCAGCCTGAAAAGGGGAAACTCTGCTTCTCCCCCGGGCTGGATTTTATCCTCAGATTTTTCGCGCCACAACCAATTGATTGAGGCCCAGCAGGAATCTTTCATAATGTTCTACAACAAATCCGCTCTCCAGCATTATTGAGCATAAAGTCAGGCGATTGTAAAAGCGGACATGTTCATGAGCTGCCTCCGCAAAGACCAGACCCAGTTTGCTTCCCAACCAATGCAGTTTGCCTCCCAGAGGGCTGGGTGTGGTAACGACGAGTTTTCCCCCGGCAACCATGACGTTATGGAGATTCTTCAGAGCGACTTCCGGGCATTTCAAATGTTCGAGCAGGGCTGCCATAACAACCGTGTCAAATGGAGTGAGACTAAGGGTAAATTCACTTCGCTCTATGTCCTTAATCAGGAATTGCATTTGGATTCCCGTTCGGTTGACTCTTGCCTCAATCCTGTCCGCCCGGTGGGGATTCCTGTCCAACAAAACGATCAGTTCCACTCCCGGCGGCAGATAGTTCAGGAGTTCTCCGTGCCCACAGCCTGCATCGAGAATTCGCTTCCCCAAATAATTTCGAACCCTTGAAAGCCGAGCCCGAGTTAATGAATTAGACAGCAGAGGCATATCATGAGAGACCGGACTCCGGGCGAAAGAGATGTTGCGAGATATGTTCGGACGTGAGCTCACACCCCAACCGGAAGGACGCACCCCGAAGGCTACGCCTTCTGGCTTTGAAGGTGTCAAAAAAATTCGAACGACCCCCTCACCCGCCCTTGTGAACGCTTATCACCCAAAATTATGCATCCGCGTCGTCATCGGTTAGCCCCGGAGGGGCGTCAGATGATAGCCCACGGCGCCAGCCGTGGGTCAGGGTCATTCATCCAGCAGCCTAGCCCCGGCAGGGGCGAAAGACTCCGGACGGGAGATCAATTGTTACGCGTTGTCTTTCGCCGGGGCTTATTCATCCATCTGCCTTGTCCCATGGCTGACGCCGTGGGCTAATGTCTTGCGCCTCTCCGAGGCTAATACCAGGGGTGCATAATTTGGGTATCAAGCATTCACCCCTCGCCCCCAACGGGGAGAGAGGCCAGGGGGTGAGGGGGTGCATCGGGATTTTTTCACACCTTCGCCCAGAGGGGATTTTCAAGCGAGACTGCTTGGGAAGGTGTCACTCGCGGACTTCACCTTGCAAGTTAGAAGAGATACTTCAGTGCAAACTGAATCTGCCGTGAAGGCCCGGCCGAAAGAACTCGTCCAAAAGTTGCTGGATTATCAAGAAAACCTTCCGGAAGATTGAAATTGGGATGATTCAGAAAATTAAAGAACTCGGTTCGAAACTGCAAGCTGCGAGATGTTGAGAAGCGAAAGTCCTTGAGGAAAGCCACGTCCAGGTTATTCAATCCCGGTCCAATCAGGATGTTTCGTCCTGCATTACCGAAGGTATAGCGTGGAGGGGTGGCGAACGCCGCCGTGTTGAAGAACCGGTCGGGCGTTGCTGTCTCCAGGTTCGGATCGCCGACCACATCTGGGCGGTCGTGCGCAAAGAATCCGCCTACGTTTCCGGTGTTGCTGTTATCGGTGCCCAAACGGGGAGTGAAAGGTCGACCCGACTCAAGCGTCACAATACTACTGATTTGCCAGTTATTCAGCAGCGCGCCGGCAAACCTTCCACTTCTTACCTTCCAACGACGCTCCGTGCCAAAGGGTAAGTCATAAGTGAAGCTCAGCGAGAATCGCTGGCGAAGGTCAAAATCGGAAAGCCCTCGTTCGGCCGCCACGTTATAACTGTTCTGCGGCGTGTTATCGTTCCCCTTGCTTTCCAGGAAGGCAGAGACATTATCCAGCGATTTGGAAAAAGTATAAGCCGCCAGCAGTGAAATCCCATGGGCATAGCTTTTCTCAGCCCGAGCCTGAAACGAATGATAAATTGAGGAAGCATCTGAAGAAACCAGCAAAATATCGCTGAAGCCGGAAATGGGGCGGCGAGAGTTGATTTCACCGGGCCCGGGAACAGGCTGATTGAGATTCCGTTTCATCACTAACTTGGTTCCCTTGGAGCCGATGTAATTCAGCTCCACCAGAAGATCTTTACGAACTTCCCGCTGCACGCCAAAACTCCATTGTTGCGAATAGGCCGTGCGAAATCTGCGCTCCAAGGTCACCGGACTCGGAAGCGGTGCGAAGCCGCGACCAGCGGGAAAAGGATCGTTCAAGGTCAAGAAATTAGGCGGACGAGTGAAGAAAAGATTAAGCTGGAAATAAGGAGGATTAAAATAGAGAGCTTCATTTTCAATCAGGGTTCCGCTATCGTAATAGATGCCATAACCGGAGCGAACCAGCAATTTACCCGTCCCCATCAGGTCCCAGCTAAAGCCTATTCGCGGACCCCAATTGTTATAGTCGGAATCCACGCCAGAACGGGGCGTCCCCTCTTGACCCGTTGGAAAGAGCCGGTGCGCCATAATGTCAAACGTCACCAGGCGGTCATGAGCATCGACTGGAGGCGTATTAAATTCATAGCGTAATCCCAAGTTCAGATTGAAACGCGGGTGGATCTTCCAATCGTCCTGCAGGAAGAGATTGTAAGAGGTTGTGCGCAGGGCTTGGGGATTGTCGTTCACTGCGCTGATTGACAGAACTGGAAACCCCAGCAAGAGATCTCCCAAAGCATCGCCGGTGAAAGCGGGTTGAAAGTTCAACTGGCCCCGGGCAAACAGATCGTTATATCCGTTCTCCTGGTAGTAACGGACCTCGCCCCCCATTTTGAATAGTTGTTTGCCTCGCAGAAGACTCAAGCTATCCGAAAAGTGAAACGTTCCCGTTCGGCGAACAATCGGGATATTGGGATCATCCCCTAACTTCTCGTATCCAGCCAGTACGATGCTGGGATATCCAAAATCGCGCGATCCCAGGTTCAGCCCCGTGATGCCCAAACTCCCGAGGACATCCTGCCCGACGTTCTCCTGAAATACTTCACGCCTTAGTCGATTAAAGCCAAAACGGAAATCATTCAAGCTTCTGGCGCCAATGATCTGCGTATCACCTAGTGCCAGGTTCTGGCCGCGATCGAGGACCCGAATGCCAAAACGCGGTAGATTCGGTCCCTTCTGCGCAAAAGGTAAGATATCGAACTCATCGATGAAACTATAGCGGGCAAAGAACTTGTTTCCTGGCTTGAATTGATGATCGAACTTGACATTAAACTGAGTCATGCGTTCCTGAGCGACTGGCGCAGCGACAAAGTTTTGGCCAGGAACATCACGATTGGGATCCGGATAGAGATTGGCAACCGCCAAACCGACCGGATTGATCAGCTCACTGGGAATGCGATTTCCGGGAAAATTTTGGCCTGTGAAAGGATTCTGCAAGATAACCGGCGAGCCCGAAAAGTCACCATTTTTTTCTGCGATCGTCGGCACATTACTGGTACGAGTTTCGCCTCTGCGAGTGCGCAGTCCTTCAAAATTCAGGAAGTAAAAGGTCCGAGATTTGACAAGGGCCCCTCCCAGACTGCCTCCAAACTGATTACGCTGGAAGACGGGAATTTTCTGATCGGTCAGATCAAAATAATTCTTGGCGTCCAGACTGGAGTTGCGCAGGAATTCATACAAGGAACCATGCAGATCATTCGTGCCAGACTTCAGCGCCACGTTAACCTGGGACCCGCCGTTTCGCCCATACTCAGCCTCGTAATTGCCGGCCTGCATCTTGAACTCGTCAATGGCATCCACAGAAGGCTTGATCACCAGCCGGTTCAGGAAAAGGTCATTGTTATCCACCCCATCCAGCAGGAAGTTATTGGCCGCCTCACGCGCTCCGTTCACATTAATACCGCTGTTGCCCTGCGTCGAAAGCCTCGACTCGGGTGCCGGCGGAGCCGTGCCAGGACCTAAGAGAGCCAGTTGCAAAAACTCTCGCTCATTGAGAGGAAGGGTTGTAATTTTACGATTGTCGATGACCTGTCCGACCGAACTGCTCTCACTTTGCAAGAGGGGAACCTCCGCCTCGACCGTTATCGACTCCTGAACGGAACCCACCTGCAAAACAAAATTCAAGGCCGCTTTATCACCCACACTGAGCACGATCCCTTCAATAATCCCCTTCTTGAACCCGGTCAGGGTGGCAGTGGCGCGATACCGGCCCGGCGACAGCAAAGGAATGATAAAAGTTCCACTCCTTCCTGAAACCGTGCTGCGAATGACCTGGGTACTAATCTCCTGGATCTCAACTTGCACGCCTTCCAGCATGGCCCCAGTCTGATCGCGTACCGTGCCAAAGAGGGTGGCCATTGGAGTTTGTGCAAAAATGGCGCCAGGATGAACGAAAAAAGAGATGAGAAGTGGGATAAAAAAAAAGGCCAAGCGAACCCTAAGCGTTCTCTTCCTATTTCTGAATGGTATGACCGTCATGAATGAAACCATTTGGACTTGTTACTTATTCAGATTCGCAAAAACTTGGTCCATGTTTACCGCCTCGATAAAGGAAGCTATCAGAAAGGCTACGAAGAATTCAAGCCTCTGGCTAGGCCAGGCGACGGTTATGCAACTTAATTGATAGCTACTCCCTTGCACCCACCAACATTTGGGTGCACTCGGCGTGGATCTACGTTCTAGAGATTTTCTCTCTGTGTCTCGGCCTCTCTGCGGTTTGTTTTTGGTAACGGCCACAAGCCACGGAAGACCTTGGTGTCTTTGTCTCTCAGGATTTCCACTTAGTTATTAGCCGCTGTTAGTACGTCGCGCGGCCGCCGCTGATGTCGACGCAGGCGCCGGTGGTAAAACTGCAATCGTCGCTGGCCAGAAAATGGACCAACGCCGCCACTTCTCCCGGCTTGCCCACTCGACCCATAGGAATACGGCTTGTCATGTAATCAATTTGCTGCTGAGTTACCTGACGCAAGATAGGAGTGTCGATCACGGCAGGGGTTATGCAATTGACGTAGATACCTTGTGCACACACTTCTTTGGCCAAAGCCTTGGTCAGACAAATGACCCCAGCCTTCGTGGCTGAGTAGGGCGCCAAGTTGGGGTTTCCCTCTTTGCCGGCAATGGAGGCCACGCTGACAATGCGACCATATCGATTTTTCAGCATGACCGGTAGCACGGCCTTGCAGCAGAGAAACACCCCTTTCAAATTGATGGCCGTCACAAAATCCCATTCCTCTTCTGAAACGTCCACTAGAGGCTTGTTGGGCCCCGCAATGCCGGCGTTGTTGATCAGGATCTCAATGGTCCCAAATTTGTCCGTCACCTGCTTCGCCATAGCTTCTGTCTCGTTCAGGCGGGTGATGTCCACGGGAACAACCAGACTCCGTTCACCGGGCGCATCTAAGCTGTGGGCTACTTTTCGGGCTTCTGCCTCATCACGATCGGCAAAAACCACCCTGGCTTCAGCTCTTAGAAATCTCTCGGCAATCGCCGCCCCTATGCCTCGCGCTGCACCGGTAACAATGGCGACTCGGTTTTTCAATGAATAAAAAGCTTCCATGAGTCCCTTTCTCCGTAAAAGGGGATGTAGTATTCAGGTTCGACATTCTTACAATCAACCGCGAAACGCCAAGAGCGCGAAGGGATAATTACAAGGGCGAGGGCACTTGGGTCAAGCGCTCGATTAGCTTGAGGAAAACATTTTTTGTATCCACCTTTGCTTGTGATCTTTCCTTCGCGTTCTTGGCGTCTTCGCGGTTCAAAGAAGTTTTCCTAAGTCACAAGCGTCAAGTAACATTCACCCTGCTTTGCACAGCCACTCTCACGCCTCACCCATCACGTTTCATCTCCTAATACTTCTTCAAATACGGCTTCAGAAACTCCTTCGCCTTGGCGGTGACTTCCCAGGCTTCGGGCCAGAAGCAAAGGTCCACTGTGAGCCACTCGCCTTTATAACCCGCATCCTTGATAACGGCGTCCAGGACTTCGTCAAAATTGATTTTCCCTTCTCCGAAGGGCCGATGGGTACTGGTTTCGTTGCCGTGGAGAGTGCCATCGGAGTCGATCACATGGACATGACCGATCTTCCCCTTGAGCTTGCGGGCAAATTCGGCCACACCCCCTCGTAACGTTTCCTTTGCTCCAGGCTGGCGGGCGCCCTCCACCGCGCACATGTAAGCATGACAGGTATCGAAAAGCACGCTGAAGTTAGGATGGTTTACTTCTTCCACAAGCTGCACTACTTCTGACGGCTTGTTGAAAAGAAAACCAGGCTCGAATTCCCAGACCACCTTAACTCCCTTCTCTTGGGCCAGCCCGGCGCAGGTGCGCCACAAGCTCACGATACGCTGCCAGGCCGTCTTGCGGTCAACGCCCGGGACACCGTCCGGCCCGTTGACGGTGTCCACCCGAATGCTGGGGGAGCCAAGATCCGTGCACAGCTTAAGATTCTTCTTGAAGAGATTTACATAGTAGCCGTCTTGCTGGGCGGCGTCGGTCGCGGGTCCCTTGTCTCCCCAAAAGTCTGCGGCCAGACCAGAAACGCGAAGACCCTTTTTTTGGATGAAAGCCTTCACTTTCTGCCGGTCGGCCTCGGTCGGATAATCATCCGGATGAATGTGCGGCTTGAAAGCCCCGATCTCCACGCCGTCATACTTCAGCTCGCCAAGCTTCTCCACCACTGTGTTAAACGGGACTGGGTTCGACTGGTAGGGGCCAAACGCATAAGCCCACGTCCCGATAGAAAGCAATTTCCCCATGACTTAGACCTCCTGTTCGTTGTTGTGCCTGGGTATACCGCAAATCGGTCTAGCTCTCCACCAGCTCCTGCTGGGCATTCCATTTGACCTTGCGCTGCATCTTGAGAGAAAGGTTCCCAAGGTGTGAGGCGCGGGCAGCTTGGTGAGCCACGTGAATATTGGCTGTAGGAGCCTTACGAGTACGGATACAATCCAGGAAATTTCCTAGATGGGCACGAGTGCCATCGCCCAAAGAGCGGACAAAGACTTCCGGTTCGGGAGCATTTGTACCCGGCACCTGGCTACTTTCTTCGGAATAGAATGCCAGGTGTTCCCGATCGATCTTCAGGGTTCCTTGGGTGCCACGAAATTCAATGCCTCCATCATCAATGTTGCTAGCCATTGAACCGTTATAGGTCACGGTGTAGTTTTTGGGATACTCCAAAACGCAGGTGATGGTATCCGGACAGTCCCAGGACTGGATGTAACGGTTGCCGTTGGCGAATGCCGCAACAGGTACGGGCGTTCCCATATACCATTGAATAACATCGATCCAATGGGTCATCAGGTCGGTCAGAGCACCTCCCCCGAAATCCCAATACCATCGCCATAACACGTATTTTTCCGGCATAAAGGGTTGATCGGGAGCTGAACCGAGCCACTGCTTCCAGTTCAACTTGGTCGGCTGGATGCCCCGGGGATCGTGCCACTCGGCATTGCGGCTATAGTTTTGATACCAGAAAGTATAAACAAAATTAATCTGGCCTAGCTTACCCGAATCCACAATTTGCTTCCCTAAGAGATAATGTTCCCAACTTCGCTGCTGGGTGCCGGTTTGGACCACGCGCCCCGACGACGTCACAGCCCGGACCATTTCCACACCTTCCTGAATGGAGTGCGACACCGGCTTCTCGATGTAAACGTCCTTTCCCGCCTGGACAGCATCAATGGTCATCTGTTTGTGCCAGTGGTCCGGACTGCCGATCACCACAGCATCAATTTCCCTGCTTTCCAGCAACTCCCGATAGTCCCGGTAAAGCTTGGCGCCCTGTCCCGCGATTTGAGCGGCCTGCAAGAGACGCGGCTCATACACATCACACACAGCCACCATTTCATTTCCAGAAAGTTTTTTGAGCAGCTGCATGAGGTACTGAGTGCGACCTCCGGTGCCGATGGCTCCAATGCGGATACGATCGTTAGCTCCCAGAACTTTGCCGGGGGCCAAGCTACCCCGGAGGGCCAGGCCTGTTCCAATGCCGCTGGCGGACTGTTCTAAAAATCTACGTCGGGTCACGTTACTTTTTCTCATGTTCATGAAGGCTTCTCCGGTCAAATCCCCGCCTTCGATGCAAGGGAGTTCAGATAAGGACAGGACGATGTTTCGGAATTACGCGGAAGCACGGGGCTAAGGAAACCCAACCGATTTTCGTTGGTTGCGGACACCGCACCGAACTAGGTCAGTGTAATTTGAATCGGTGTACCAAGGTGATGCATGCCCATTGTACGAAAAAAGCATGCTCTGTCAAGAATTCTGATCTTTGCATCCTCGTCTCCTTGTCGATGCGTACGAGGCTTCAAGGACTGGCACTGGAATATCAAATCATTCGAATTGAGCTCCCATCAGGAGTGTCCAGAGATAGGGAGCCGCCGGCCCAGCGGCGGTTGAGCCAGTCAGAAAGAGCTACCAGATCGCACCGAATATATCACTGTATTTTTGCCCACTTCCCTGGATTCATTTGAGGACCCGCTCGTTTCCATCGCCGCTCGGAGGGCGACTCCCGCCTTAAAAGAAGACTCTCAGAGGGCTGTCAGGGGCCTGGCGGACTGCGACAGGATCAAAACTACCTGCGTTTTTCGATAGGTACGAGCTTGCGCTCTGCTGCTCCCAAATAGACCTGCCGGGGACGGGCGATCTTTTGTTCCGGATCCAACAGCATTTCTTCCCATTGAGCTACCCAGCCGCAAGTTCGCGGAATAGCAAAGAGCACTGAAAACATGTCCTCCGGAAACCCCATAGCCTGGTAGATGATTCCGGAGTAAAAATCGACGTTGGGATAGAGCTTTCGTTGAACGAAATACTCATCCTGCAAAGCAATCTTCTCCAGCTCCAAGGCGATATCCAGAAGCGAATTTCGGCCCGTTACCTGGAACACCTGATCCGCAATTTTCTTGATAATCCGCGCGCGTGGGTCATAGTTCTTGTAGACCCGGTGACCAAATCCCATCAGCCGGCCTTCTCCAGCTTTGACTCGGGCAATAAACTGGGAGACCTTGTCTCGCGAGCCAATCTGCCGCAGCATGCGCAAGACAGCTTCATTGGCACCACCGTGCAGCGGGCCCTGTGGCCGAATAGGGATCTGCGTGAGAAGACCCAACCACTCGCATGGCATTGGTACTGCAGTTTTGTTCATGGTCGGCGTGCAGGATGAACAACACATCCAGCGCTCGCTCCAACACCGGATTGGGCTGGTATTTCAGCTCTGTCCTTTTGAACAGCATGTTCAAGAAATTCCCGGAGTAACTCAAGTCATTATCGGGGTAGGCATACGGCATGCCCAGGCTGTGACGATAGGCGAAGGCAGCAATGGTGGGCACTTTAGCAATCAGCCGATAGGTCTGCTTGCGGCGGGATTCCGCATCGTGAATATTCTTGGCATCCGGGTAAAAAGTCGAGAGAGCTCCCACAGTTCCCACCAAGACTCCCATGGGGTGAGCATCGTAGTGAAAACCGTCGATAAATTTTTTAATGTTCTCATGAATCATGGTGTGACGAATGATGCTGCGGGTCCAGTCATCGAGCTGCGATGGAGTCGGCAACTCGCCATAGAGAATCAGGTAGGCTGTCTCCAGAAACGTGCTCTGTTCGGCTAATTGCTCGATTGGATAACCGCGGTAACGGAGGATACCGCGTTCTCCGTCGATGACGGTGATCCTGCTGTAGCACGACGCCGTATTGGTGAACCCCGGGTCATAGCTCATGATCCCAAAGTCATTTTCTGAGGTTTTGATTTGCCGTAGATCCATGGCCCGGATCGTGCCGTGGCGGATTGGCATTTCATAGGTTTTCCCCGTGCGGTTGTCGATCACTGTCAAAGTTTCTGAATTCACTAGGGTACCTCCGTATCAACGCAGATTTGAGATCCACTGACTTTAGCAGGCCAACCTTATGATGGCCGGGGCTAAATAGACAACACAAATCAATCCACTAAATTCCCCTCTCTATATTTTCATTAGCTCCGGTGCTTCAGCGCAGGGCCCTGGAGTTTGGACATTTTGAGGAGCAATTCCCGAGGGTTGACCCTCACCCGGCCTCCGCGACCGGCGTCGCTGCGGCACCCTCTCCCCAAGCGCGAGGGAAAGATCCAGGGATTAGAGCGCTGACTTGAAGGCTAACAAACAGACGTTTCATGACACCGTGGCAACGGCGTGGCAGGAAACGTCGATCTGAGCCACACGCCCATTTATTGTTCTCCCTCTCCTGGTGGGAGAGGGTGGCGCAAAGCGACGGGTGAGGGTCAACCGCGTTCTTCGGTGCCGCAAATGTCCAAACTCGAGAGCCCCATGCTTCAGCACGGGGCTAATGAAAACTCGGTGCATTGTTTTGTGAAGGTGACTTAGCATGGGTGATCTCAAAGAGTCGCACCGGCGCCCACGCGCCTTCAGCCCAGCCGAGATGCCCAGTCAGCAACGGTCTGCCCAAGCTTGTCGATTACCTCACGAGCGGTACTACCTGAACGCGCTAAGACTTGGAACGAGTGGTCCGCTCCGTCAACAACATGCAGCGTGGCCCGCTCGCCCAGACGAGTGCAGACCGGGCGAAGCAACTGCAGTTCGGCCAGTTTGTCACGGGTCCCCTGGAGGAACAGCATCGGCACAGTAACCTTGCTCAAGTGCTCAGCTCGCTCGATTGCCGGTCTCCCCGCCGGATGCAGCGGAAAACCAAAGAATACTAAGCCACGCACACAGGCCAAGGGGACCTTGGCGGCCGACATGGACGTCATACGTCCGCCCATGGACTTTCCTCCCGCAAGAATTGGCAGGCCACCAACAGCCTCCGCGGCAGCAGCCACTG
>QHZP01000565.1 GCA_003224715.1 Acidobacteriota bacterium
TTCCTCGCCATCAAGTAACCCTAGCATTTTTGGCCAAACTTGACAAATGGGCTTCTGAAGTTCGGACGCTCTACTTACTCCTTAGCGATTGACTGTCTAAGGTCGATGTGGTAGTTTGCCTCTTCTTGTTCCTGGTCAGCCAATCAAAGGAGCCATTTTGATATGTCAACAGCTACAAAAACCAATGCCGATGTTAAAGATCTCAGCCTGGCAGAAAAGGGCAAGAAACGTATCGAGTGGGCTTCGCGCTCCATGCCGGTTCTGGAAATGATCCGTAAGCGCTTCTTGAAAGAACAGCCCTTAAAGGGTTTGAAGGTTTCTGCATGCCTTCACGTCACCACCGAAACGGCTAACTTGATAACTACCTTGAGAGACGGCGGATCTCAAGTCGTGCTTTGTGCCTCAAATCCTCTGAGCACTCAGGATGATGTTGCTGCCTCTCTGTTGAAGGATTACTGTATCTCAGTCTTTGCCATCAAAGGGGAGGACAACAAGACCTACTACTCGCACATTACGGCGGCTTTGGACCACAAACCCAATGTGACTATGGATGACGGAGCAGACCTGGTTTCCACAATTCATTCAAATCGGCAAGAACTTCTAGGCGATATCATTGGTGGAACTGAGGAAACCACAACTGGCGTCATTCGACTGCGCAGCATGGCAAAAGATGGAGTGCTTAATTTCCCTATTATTTCTGTCAACGACGCCGACACTAAGCACCTGTTTGATAATCGCTATGGAACAGGGCAATCGACCCTAGATGGAATTATCAGGGCGACTAATTTTCTGATAGCCGGACTAAATGTAGTCGTCTGCGGTTACGGTTGGTGTGGCCGCGGCATTGCTTCTCGCGCCCGTGGCTTGGGGGCAAAGGTGATAGTCACCGAAGTGGATGCGACCAGGGCCCTTGAAGCAGTCATGGACGGTTATCAGGTGATGCCCATGTCTGAGGCAGTTGTCCACGGGGACCTCTTCATTACAGTGACCGGGAATAAGAAAGTGATCCGCAAAGAGCATTTCGAAAAGATGAAGAATGGCGCCGTGGTGTGCAACTCCGGGCATTTCAATGTCGAAATCGACATTCCTGCTCTCGAATCACTGTCCAAAAGCCACAAAGAAGCTCGCGAGTTCGTGGAAGAGTACAATTTACTGGATGAGCGCAAGATTTTTTTGCTGGGAGAAGGCAGGCTCATCAATCTCGCCAGCGCCGAAGGGCATCCGACTTCCGTCATGGACATGAGCTTTGCCAACCAGGCTCTTTCTGTCGAATTCCTGAGCAAAAACCATAAGACCTTGGAGAAAAAAGTTTATGCTGTACCCGTAGCCATTGATAAGGAAATTGCCCGGCTCAAACTTGAGTCGATGGGTACTCGTATTGACTCTCTCACTCCCGAGCAGGAGGCCTACCTGGCATCTTGGTCAGAAGGGACTTAGGCGTCCACCCACCCTCCCACAAGGCATCCCTCAAAACTGCCGCTAGGCTAAAGTCGCATAGCCGTCGGGCAGAGACTTGACGATATGTCTCTGACATAGACTTTGGCTACGGCTAACTCGGTCAAGCCCCTGCCTGTGAGTCAGGTTCTGATGGTAAATAATAAATAGATTCCACTCGCCCCAAAAATCAGGTTCGGCGCCCAGGCGGCCAGGAAGGGGACGAGCTTGCCGGCCCCGCCAATCTGTTCAAAGAAGTTCAGTGTCACCCAGTACACAATCCCAATCGAGATGCTCAGCCCAATGCCATAAAGGGATCCCTGTCTGCCGGTAGAGAAAGAGAAGGGAATTGCGATCATACACATGATCAAGCTGACCAATGGAAACGAGAGCTTCTTGTGAAGGGCAACCGTCAATCTGACCACATCAAAGCCGCTTCGCTTTAGATCTTCAATGTACTCTAGAAGTTCCTTATAATTCATCTGTGAAGACTCTTTCACTTCCTTCTTGAAGTACTGAGGAAGCTCGGTTATTTCGGGAAAGCGGGCCTGGTGAAATTTTTGAAACTCTTTGGTACGCTGATTTTCAAATCCATACGACCAGCCTTCTTCAAATATCCACGTTTTCTCGCCTTCGGCCCAGATGGCTCGATTGGCGAATATCCTGCGTTTAATTTCAAAACTGACAGGGTCAAACTCAAAGACAGAAATCTCGCCAAATAAATTTCGATCGTCGTCAAAAAAATTGTAATTAAAGATTTTGGTTCCCTTACCCATCATCCACTTTCGATCGGGACGAGAGTAGGTCTGAGGACTTCTACCCTTGATGACGTTCCGCAAGGCATCCTGTTTTTGATTACTGGAGGGAAGAATATATTCCTGAAGCGCATAGGAAAAAAAGCTAATCAGGGCAGCCACAAGCAACAGCGACCAAGAGAGGCGATACAGACTAATGCCAGAAGCCTTCATGGCTATGATTTGGGAGGTGCGAGTCAAGACGCCAAAATTCACTAGAACGCCCACCAGCATGCTTACCGGAATCATGTAATAAACAATCTGAGGCAAGAAATAGCGAAAATAATTAAACACCACGCTGGGGGGAATCTTGTTTTCGACAATATCGTTGAGTAATTCAAAGAAGGTGAAGACGACAAAAATGATGATAAAGGCGGCCAGGACGAGGAAGAAATAGGCGAAAAACCCCTTGATGACGTATTTATCTATTAGGAGCGGCAAAGCCGTACGGATCTGTCGCTGTTTGCTTTTTAAATTGCTAAACAAACCATGGAGGGCCAAAACCCTTTCCCTGTGTTGCAATACATTAAGGAACCTTTGTGACAAGATCGTTGACAACTGCTGGAACGATCGGCTCCATTGTAAATGTTTGTCCGCCCTGGATAACAAATAAATCCCTAGCATAAGAAAAACCAGGTTGGCCAGCCAGGGACCGGTAGAAGCGGGAATGCGGCCATTCTTGGCAAAGTTCACTCCTTGAAAAAAGAGCAGATAATAGACAAGGAATACGGCGAGACTTACAATGAAACCATACGACTTTCCCCCGCGCTTACCGATCACTCCCAAAGGAACGCCCAATATTGAGAATATAAAAACGGAGAAAGGCAGTGCAAATCTCCTACTGATTTCAACAACCCTGTCCCGGCGGTCCCGTTCCGCCAAGATTCCATCAGTGCTAATGGAATATTCCTTCTGAAGGAGTTCGAAGATATCCATTTCAGAGATTCTTGTAGGCAGGGTATCTTCTGGGAATATCGGTTTGATCAAACGTAGTCAAGCGATAAACTTCCGGACTCTTGTTAACAACTGAATGAACAGCTCCCTGCGAAAGATGAAGTTGTAATTTCCGCTCGGAAGGGTAGCTGATCAAATAGCCAGTTCTGGCTAAGGTAATTTCGAGTTTGTCTTTGTTCGCGATATCGGCAAGGAAAACTCCGTTCCAACGCGATTTGTCAGCGGTAACGTCTTGCAGATAGAGAACCTGATTGGAAAACTGCTCTTCGAATACGCGTGGTCTCACTTCAGTGCTAATGGACCTTAGGGCAATGTTGTTCTTCATTAGCTTGAAGCGATAATTCACTTTGGGCTCCCAGCAGGTAGAATTGGATAAGGCCACGAGAAAAGCAATACTGGAAAAGGTTATTACCGGGAGCAGGAGATCTTTGACGGCAACCCCGCTGGAACGCATGGCGGTAATCTCACTGTCGGCGGAAAGGCGGCCAAAGCAAATTAAAATCCCCAGGAGTACCGCCATGGGAATAGAAAAGGTGAGGACGCCCGGTAAGAGATAAATAAAGATTAATAATACTTCTTGCAGAGTGACGTTCTTCTGCACCAAAAGCTCGAGTGGCTTGCCAGTGGCACGCGTTATCAATACGAAGCTAAATACCAGCAGTCCCAGGAAAAAAGGTCCCAGGATTTCAAGAAAGACGTATCGCCTTAAGGTCTTCATTGCCTAAGTGAGACCAGGGTTTCACTCGAATATCGGGGGGAAATTTTGTATGATAATCAAGCCCGAAACGTGCTTAAAAGCGCTGTGAGCCTCAGACCATGTCGATGTTAGCACGGGCTAAAGAGGCTTCTCAAGGTAAACAGGAAAATCGCACATGAAAACCAAGGTTGCCTTTCTTTGGCATATGCACCAGCCGTTTTATAAGGATTTAGTAACCAATGAATATGCCCTCCCGTGGGTACGTTTTCATGCTTTGAAGGATTATTACGGGATGGTTCATTTACTGCAATTCTTCCCGAAGTTACATCTGACTTTTAATCTGGTTCCATCTCTGCTGGTCCAGATTCAAGACTACGCTGATGATAGCGCCAAAGATCGTTTTTTTTATTTGGCCTCTAAGCCGGCGGATGCATTATCGGTGGAAGAGCGGGTTTTTCTCTTGCGCTACTTCTTTCAATCAAATGAATTCACATTGATCAAGCGATTGCCTCGCTACCAGGAAATTTTTGAAAAGGTGCGTCATTTTCAAAGCCAGGAAGAAATTGAGCGGCTTTCCAAGCGCTTCTCAATTCAAGAGTACTTGGACCTTCAAGTCTTGTCTCAGCTCGCCTGGTTCGATGAATACTATTTACGTGACGATCCGGTTGTCCGAGAATTGGTTGCCAAAGGCAGGAACTACAGTGAAGAAGACAAATTGATGGTACGAGAGAAAGAACTCGAATTGATTAATAAAGTGATTCCCGAGTACAAAGCGGCCTTTGAGCGTGGTCAGATTGAAATTTCGACTTCTCCGTTTTACCATCCGATTCTCCCTCTCCTCTGTGACTCACGCATAGCCCGGGAGAACCTTCCCACCATCGCGTTGCCGCGGAACCGATTTGTGCATCCAGAGGACGCCGAGACGCAATTAACAAAAGCGATCGATTTCTGTGAGAGGTTATTTGGGGTTCGGCCCACGGGTTTATGGCCCTCGGAAGGTTCGGTCTCAGACGCTGTTCTTGATATCGCTTCTAGGTTAGGTTTTCATTGGATTGCTACCGACGAAGAAATACTTGCCCGAACCCTTGGAATTGGATTCAGCCGATCGGAAGGAGGAAAGCTGGACCAGCCCCAGGATCTTTACCGTCCCTATCAATACATCTCAAATAAGCACGGCCATACTATCAAGGTTGCATTTCGAGACCATTATCTTTCAGATCTAATCGGCTTTACCTACAAGTTTATGCCCCAGCGTGAGGCCGCTCAAGATTTTGTTAGGAAACTAAGACAAGCCGGTGAGTCTGCTCAAGCTCAAGGTGTTAATGAGCCCGTTGTATTTGTCATTTTGGATGGCGAAAACGCTTGGGAGTCGTATTGGGAGAACGGAAGAGAGTTTCTGGCGGAGACCTACCGGCACATTTCTGACGATCCCTTGTTGGAGGCTGTAACGATGCAGCAGGCAACAGGTCAATTTCAATCTCCCCCTCAAATTCAGCACATTTTTCCCGGTTCTTGGATTAACTCCAATTTTCGCGTTTGGATAGGACACCCCGAGGACAACTTGGCGTGGGAATACCTCTACGCGGCTAGAGAGTTCGTCGAGAGAAAGGCAACTGACGGCGCATCAACCGATCTTCTTGCTAAAGCTAAAGAAGAACTTTATATC
>QHZP01000566.1 GCA_003224715.1 Acidobacteriota bacterium
TGGCAGGGCGAACCAGGGGCTCGAGGCCAAGCAGTTCCCGAACGCGGCTGTCGGCTTTGCCTTGCACCGTGACCTTGCCGCTGTCAAAGACATTGACCACCTCACCAGAAGCAAAGCACAGTTGATGACCGGAATTGTTGGGCAGACGATTGCAAACGGTGAGAATTAGACCGGCGCCTTCAAGGCGGCGCCTGACGTTTTCTACCGCCTTCGAGGGCGGTTGATCTCCATTTCGTCTGACCAGCCATTCAACCACCGATTCTCCGTGGTCATTGGCTTCTCGCTTGCAGATGTTGAACGGCTCACCCGTCTTAATGCCAAGTTGGGCGATCTGGTCGCGCACACTTGGTGGGACGAACATTACACGCCCGTCGATGAGCTGGTACATGACCTCGTTGCCCAAACGGCCTTCAACATCGTGGCCGGCAGCGTTAGCCAAGCAGACCTCAACGGGCAGATTTACTTCGAATGACACCTTTTCTTTCATGGGATTGCCTCCTTTTCGAGTTTCAAAATAGGGATTGCTGGTTTGGCGGATTGGACGATTGCGGCCGGAGTCTTCTCCGGACGCGGTTGCGATCTTTGACCCGGCGAAAGTGTTCGAACAGCGCTAACTGAGTCACCGGGCCAGAACCCACTGCCAACAGTGGAACAGGTTCCGGCTCCTCGGCCATCGTGCCCTCTCTGAACCGATCAGCAGGGGAGGCTGCAGGTAGCTCATCCGGAACCCTGCCTTTGCTGGGTGAGAGTTGTTCCTGTTGCCATTGCCGCCGAAGATTCCGCCACACGGCATCAGCCGATTCACCGATACTTTCCTGGTTGACCAGCTCGCGCGCCATGGCCATCAGCAGATCGTCAGGTTCATCTATGGTCTGCAGACCTTCGCCAGAGAATTTCCCTTCCATGGCCAGAGAGACCAAGAGCTTTTTGCCCATCAATCGAAGGCAACTGGCTTGCACTGTGTCCTCGTAGTAAAGAAACTTCACCTTGACGGGAAGGGTCTGACCAATCCGCCATGACCTTCGGCTAGCCTGCCGCAACACATAGATGGAATAACCTGACTGATAAAAGATAAGGGTGGGAAACTGGATGAGGTCGAGCCCAGTTTGTACGAGTCGGGGATGGCAAATCACGACCTCGGTCCCCTTTCGCATCTCCCGGTCATACCAGATTTCTCTGTGATCGGGTGGCACCTGGGAGGTTAGTACTGCCACCCGAATGCCTTGGGCTGACAGGATCGTTTCCAGTCGGCGGGTCACGTCGCGTTTCTGGGTATAGACGGCGTAGATCTGGCAACGGCGGCCATCGGCCAGTTCAGCCTTCACTTCCTCGATCAATTTCCGCTCTTTGGCCTGAACACGGGAAGAGTCGAGATCGTGTGTCTGCGCAATGAGAAAGGTCGTTCGACGATGGGTTAATGGGTCATACTCCACTCCAAGCAGATCCCCCAGCCCGAAAGGCCGATCCGGATAAAGCAGCAGTGTGTTGAGAGCGACGCTCAATACGGAGCGGTTACCACGGTGGGACCGCAAAGCCTGTTTAACATCCTCTTCCAGCTTCGAGTATGCCTCGGCAAGTTCCGGGTCCATTGGAACCCGAATGACCTGCTCCTCATACGGCGGCAACGCCTCAGAGATATCTTCCAGTGAAATAAACGCACCTAAGCTCATTAGGAACTGGCCAAAAAGCAAGGGTGACGCACCCGGCCGTCGTTTCACCTGCTTGGTAACTCGGGCCTTCGAACATACATTTTCCTCCGGATGAATTACAGTAACCTTCTCTAAAACCCCGTAGCCTTCCATGAATGCTCGTACACCGCTTTCGCCCCACTCGAAACCGTGTGCCACCATCTTGCTGGGTTCCAGGCGGAAAAGGATGTTGAAAAGATCATCAGCGTAACCTCCAAGAAGAGTGCCAGTGAGCACGACGCTCCTTTGGGCGGAACTGACCAAGGTCCCCAAGGCGTTGCCCTGTGCTGTGTCACCTTTCAGCTCGTGGACTTCATCAGCAATGGCGTAATCGAAGAAGCATGGCAGGTACCGGCCAATGAATTCGATCGGAGCGAATCGGCGAATCTTCTTTTCATCAGCCTGCCACAGGGGACTGAAGAACGGCCGGCGGGATTTGGGGCCGCCATCAGGATCGTGCCCCAGGCCAATCATCTGGCGGCGCCGCACTTTGGCAAAATCGGAGGCAAGCAGCCGATTCTCGCCCTCGTAAACGGGAAGCCCCGTATCAGGGTTGATTACTGTCCCCTGAAACGCGCCAGATCGAGGTATCCCGTAAGCATGCCTCCAGAAGTAGTTCAACTTGGCCCGGTCTCTTCCGACGACAAATAATGACGGACCAGGGCAAATCGAATCCCACCGCTTTCTTGCGCTCGGAGCCGTTTTCCGCAAACGAAGATCTGGAAGAGTGGTGTGGAAACCCTGATGCACAATGCGCCCGTTCTTTAGCTTTACTTCATTGATGCCGGTGGGGCTGGTTGAACCCTTGCATTCCTTGAGGCCATCGATAAAGAACACCCGAATCCGAGGCAGCGTCATAAAGGCTTCGCGCGCCCACTTCTCAACCAACTGAGGTGGCACCATAGCCAAAGCCGTGTAGCCGCGCCCCGTGCTGTGCGTATGAACTGCACCCAAAGAGATGAGTGTTTTTCCGGCACCGCACTCGGCAATGACAGCAGCCGTTCGGGCTTGTTCCCAACGCTTGACGATCCCCATGATGGCCAATTTCTGGGCGGCGAAGGGCTGGCGCAAAAGCTTCTGGATGGAGGGCGCGGGTGGATCTCCCGCCTGATGCAGGGCGGGGTACATTCGAACAATCCGTTCTCCCATTTCTTGGGCGAAACGACGCAAGTAATCGCTAGTGTCCTGAGGCAGGGGCATAGTTCTTTCCTTTGGCCCATTGAGATTGTTAGAAAAATGGGGCTTGACTTGTTAGTGAAACAAAAACCCGGGACTTAACGTTGGGGGCGTTCTAGCTGGAACCTTCGATAGGAGCGAGGCTACAGATGAGAGGCAGGGTTGACTCAGTCGCTTGAGTCGAGTTGGTTGATAGAACCAAACGAGGTTGGAACGTCCCAGTGAATCGATTCGTTGTCTTGGGGAATGAGAATCACTTTCTTCTTTACAGCTATGGAGATCCAGCGCAGGAAGGTTGCTTTGTTCCCGTAGACGATATTGGGACTGCAGTTCACGCCCAGCAAGGCCCGGATCTTTTCCCGTTTCGTCAGTTCGGCGACAAACCAGGGCGCCCAGTCGGGCACTACCGGTAACCCGAACTTGGTTGCCACTCGATACAACACAAAGCCTGAATCTGAATCGCACACAATCGTGCGGCCGTAATCGTCATGGTCGCCGGCGTGGGTTGTGGCCAATTCGGCGGAGATCACTACTAGATGCCTCAACGGCCACTTACGGTTCGAAATTGCGATCGAACCACGGAATGATAAGGGTTCTTGGTCAAACCTCACAGAAATCGAAGGCATTCCAGGTCCGTCGACCTGGAAACATTCTCCCGTCACAGTAGCGCTCCAGATGGCTCCGATATTCTGATCGTTACCATAGACTGAAATCAGATGTGCTTTCCCAATATCATTCTTTTTCTTGGGATGCTCACCGATGAAGCGATCCATGGTGACTTTGATCCGAGTCGTCGATGCCTCGGACCATTTTCTAAATTCCAGGGTTCCCACCCTCAGGTAAGCATTCTTCATAATCACCCCTGACATTCTTGCCCATTCACGCAAGCTATCTTTTCTTTATTGAAATGGCGATCGGTGCGACCGGACCCGAAGGTGTTGATATCTGGCCAGTCATTAGTCAGTCTCGTCCACCGGCTTGGCTATATAACGGGCCAAAGGACTAGTTGAGCGGATCCTCTGGGCCCCAAGTGACTGTCAGCGCTGCTAGCCCAGGACGACTGTTCGGCCATCAGCATAAACGAGGGTTAACCGTTGAGTGAAGCGTTCTCGGTCGCGGATGATCACTGTGCCGTCTTCTTCGGTCTCTTCAATGTGATCGCTCACCTTTATGGACTGCCAGCAAGCAACATGACGATCCTCGCCGGTTCCGAAGATACCGTTCAGCATTCCAGCCGTACACAGCAAGCCAACGTGACCTCCATGAAGCGGGGTGAGCGGTCGCCCGCTAACCGTCGTTTGACTTCCAAACAAGATTCTGTTGCCTTGCCGATAAGCAGGTGACTTTATCAAGAGATCTTCGATTTCATCCAGTGGCAGGCCGCGGTTTACGAGCTCCACTGGTTCGCTTTCAGGCACTACATACCGAAAATCCGGATCATCAGGCAAGGGACTGGTCCCTACGGGGCCTCGGGTCAACTTAGACAGGTAAGTCAGAGTGTCTCGAATTTCCGCATCTTGAAGACGGTCCCGTTCTCGACGGCCACGCTTTACAGCAAAGATCACCACCTGACGGTAGCGGACGCATTCCGGATCGCCGAGCCGATAAATTCGAATGTCTCGAAACTGAGAAGCCACAGTTTTGCTGCAGTCGCCGATCCGTTCTGCCGGAATGACGAAGACCAGTAAGCCACCGGGTTTGATCCAGCGGTACGTGTGGTCGAGAAACACTTGCTCAGTCCGCCTACTTTGCCCTTCGGCCAACTCGAAATCATAA
>QHZP01000140.1 GCA_003224715.1 Acidobacteriota bacterium
AAGGACTCGAGTTTATGGAATGGCAATAGCCGCTCCTTCTCTGTCGCACAACTGAATAAGCGGTAGAAAGAAGGTGTCCTCAGGCTGCCAAGGACTGCCCTAACCCATTACCAATGACTCCAATGGCTCCGACAAAACACTTGACATTTTTCCCTCCGTGACTATAATTCAGTTTTTACAATTGAATAGGAAGTTCTTATCCAGAGTGGTTGAGGGACCGGCCCTTTGAAACCACGGCAACCCCCTGCGAGGGAAGGTGCCAACTCCTGCAGAAGAATGTTTCTGGCAGATAAGAATGAGACGCTTTTAAAACCTCTTCTTATCGAAGAGGTTTTTTTTGGAGAAATTCTTTCAGGTGGAAGCTCTATGGCCACAGCCGGCAAACGTTTGAATACCGCTGCAAGCGAGGAAAGCATGTCATTCGTTAAAGCTCTTCAATGTAGGGAATGCGGAAAGCAGTATCCGAAAGCTCCGCTCTCGGTTTGTGAATACTGTTTCGGACCGTTAGAGGTCAGTTACGACTATGAGGCCCTAAGCAATAAGATTTCGCGAGAGATCATCCAGCGCAGATCTCCGAACATGTGGCGCTATCGCGAACTCTTGCCCATAGACACAGAAGCCAGCGTGGGAAAACAGGTGGGCTTCACGCCCCTGGTTAAAGCCAGTAACCTGGCCAAACGGTGGGGACTTAAGCATCTTCATGTCAAGAATGATAGTGTTTGCTTTCCCACCTTGTCTTTCAAGGATCGAGTTGTATCCGTGGCCTTATCCAAGGCGCTGGAATTTGGTTTCGATACCGTGGGCTGCGCGTCCACCGGAAATTTGGCCAATTCCGTGGCCTCTAATGCAGCCAGCGTTGGTTTGCGGAGCTATGTGTTTATTCCGGCTAATCTGGAATTGGGGAAAATCCTCGGCACCTTGGTGTACAAGACGAAAGTCATCGGAGTAGATGGCAACTATGATGATGTCAACCGGCTCTGCAGTGAGATTGCAGGCAAGTATCATTGGGGATTTGTAAACATCAATCTTCGGCCCTTCTACGCGGAAGGGTCCAAGAGTTTCGGCTATGAAATCGCGGAACAGTTGGATTGGCAGGTGCCAGACTGTGTCGTGGTACCTATGGCGGGGGGATCTTTGATTACCAAAGTTTACAAAGCCTTCAATGAGTTCAAAAAGCTTGGTCTGGTAGACGCAAATCACAGCCGAATCTATGGCGCCCAGGCTACGGGTTGTTCTCCCATCACGACCGCCGTCAAAGCCGGGCGAGATTTCATCAAGCCGGTCAAACCTCACACCATTGCTAAATCCATTGCCATTGGCAATCCTGCCGACGGTTATTATGCCATCAAAACCATAACGGAATCGGGCGGCTGGGCGGAAGATGTTTCTGATGAGGAAGTAGTCGAAGGCATACGCATGTTGGCCGAAGATGAAGGGATCTTCACCGAGACAGCCGGGGGCGTGACGGTGGCCGTGACGCAAAAGCTCATCAGGCAGGGTAAAATAAAAAAGGACGATGTCACCGTGATTGCTATCACTGGCAATGGATTGAAGACGCAAGAAGCTATTCAGGACCATTTGGTGAAGCCTCAGGTGATTAGTGCCAAACTCAGCGAATTCGAAAACACGATATTCTGTGACCAGCCCACGCTTTAGTTCGGAGTCTTAAAGAAGACCTAATGCCAGGACCTCTAGAAAAGTATTCCCGCCAAGTGCTTTTTCCGGAAATTGGGGAGGATGGCCAAGCGCGACTCATTCAAAGCCAGGTGGTGATTTTTGGCTGCGGCGCCCTGGGCACGGTTCAAGCCGATGCCCTTTGCCGGGCAGGCGTGGGAAGCCTTCGTATCGTGGACCGAGATTTCCTGGAAGAGAGTAATCTACAGCGGCAAACCCTTTTTAGCGAGGACGATGTTCAAAAGGGCTTGCCCAAAGCCGTGGCAGCGGAGCAGCGATTACGCCAGATCAACTCTCAGGTGCGGGTCGAAGGTTTAGTCGCAGACGTGAATTACAAGAATATCGACCAGTTCGTCGAGGGGACCCACTGTATCCTGGACGCAACCGACAACTTCGAAACTCGCTTCCTGATCAATGACGTTGCGGTAAAATACAGCATTCCGTGGATCTATGGCGCTGCGGTTGGCAGCTACGGACTTTCCATGACGGTGATTCCGTTTGAAACGCCTTGCCTGCGGTGTATCTTTGAATCGCTGCCTCCAGCAGGGATTTCCCCCACTTGTGATACCGCGGGAGTTCTCGCTCCGATAGTCAATATCATTGCTTCGATTCAGGTGGCAGAGGCGATAAAGATCCTGACGGGGAATTCCCATTGCACCAATCGGAAATTGATTTCCTTTGATGTGTGGAAAAACTGCTGGAAGGAGTATGAAATCGCCAATGCCAGGTCTGAGGGGAAGTGCCCGGCCTGTCAATTGGGAAGGTTTGAGTTTCTGGAGGGTAAAGAAGGATCAACCGTAACAACCCTGTGTGGACGGGATTCGGTACAAATCAGCCAGGGGGGCGGGAATAGCTTGGACTTTGAGCAACTGGCCAAGCGATTACGTCATTGGGGCACAGTCCATTTCAACCAGTTTCTGCTCCGATTTAACCTGGACCACTACGAGATTGCGGTTTTTCCAGATGGGCGTGGTATTGTGAAGGGCACGAAAGATACCAAGGTGGCGAGATCCCTTTATGCCAAATACATTGGGTCTTGATGATCTTGGTGCAATTCTGAAGCGGAACATGACGAAAAAGATAAAGGTAGGAATTCTTGGAGCCACTGGCACGGTAGGACAGCGCTTCATTCAACTGTTGGAGAATCATCCCTGGTTTGAAGTGGGAGACATTGCCGCCTCGGATCGCTCTCAAGGTAAACCGTATCAGCAGGCCTGTTCATGGAAAATCTCCGGACCCATGCCTCACTATATTCGAGACTTTGTGATCAAAGATTGCATTCCGGAATTGAATTGTGAGCTGGTTTTCTCGGGGCTTCCTTCCTCAGTAGCTGGGGAAGTGGAAAGCGCCTTCGCCAAGGCAGGCTACCCGGTCCTGAGCAATTCCAAGAATCATCGCATGGACGAGGACGTCCCCCTGCTGGTGCCTGAAATCAATTCTGAGCATCTGCAACTGTTACCTGTCCAGAAGAGAAAGCAAAACTATGGGAAGGGTTATATCCTCACCAATCCTAATTGCACCACCATGGCAATGGTTCTGGCTCTAGCTCCGCTACACCAAGCATTTGGTCTCGAGAAAGTCCATGTGGTTACGATGCAAGCCATCTCGGGCGCAGGTTACCCCGGGGTAGCCAGCCTCGATATCATCGACAATGTCATCCCCTATATCGAGGGCGAGGAAGAAAAAGTAGAAACGGAGCCTCGCAAGATTCTGGGAAAATTCCAGGACGGAAAAATTGTTTTGGCAGATTTCAGCGTCAGCGCTCATTGTCATCGGGTGAATGTCTCGGATGGCCACCTGGTGGCGGTTTCCGTTGCCCTTCGGCGTCATCCGACGCTGGAACACTTGATCGAGTCGCTTCAAAGTTACTCTTCTCTGCCGCAGGAACTCGAGTTGCCTAGTGCGCCGCGTCGTCCGGTGATCTATGTGGAAGGTCCGGACAGGCCGCAGCCTCGTTTGGATCGAGACCTCGAGAAGGGAATGGCGACCGTCGTCGGTCGCATTCGCGCCTGCAGCATTTTTGACTATAAGTTTGATGTGCTGGGGCACAACACCATTCGCGGCGCCGCGGGAGCAGCCATTCTTAATGCGGAGTTGTTGGTAGCCAGGGGAATTTTGAAATCGCATTAATTCTTTTCAGGGAGGCATTATGCCGATTCAAGTGCGCATCCCGGTCCAATTGAGAACGCTCACGAACGGGGAAGAGGTGGTCAGTGCCAGTGGCACGTCTGTATTGGAGATCATCGAAGACATCGAAAAGAAATACCCCGGAATAAAGGACCGTATTTGCGAAGCGGATGGCAAAGTGAGACGGTTTGTCAATATATTTGTTAACGAGGAAGACATTCGGTTTCTGGACAACCTCAAGACCCCAATTTCAGACGCCGATGAAGTTTCCATTATCCCCGCCATTGCTGGCGGGTAGAGACGGAGTCATACCAGCTGCACTCATCATTCATATGATTATTGAAGATCTTGGAAATGCCAACCCGTCACCCAGCCGTTGAAGGTGTGAAAAAGTTCAAAACCGGCGGACATCGGGAGGGCGAGGCTCCCGCCGAGCCTCATGGGGCAAGGACTTGCTGAGGCGCTGCAGTCATTGCGGCTTGTTGAGGCTGACGATCCAGTCGTAAGCGCCGGGCGCTTCACTGTTGACCCAATCAATGTAACGACCGGCGATCTGCTCGGTGTATTTGAGGAAGAGCGGGTTTTTGCGGGTTTTGCGCACATCCTGGAGAATGTGCCTGACCTTTTCCCAGACCGAAAGCAACTCCCCGCAGGTCTCGAAAAACATCTCCTCATTGAGAATTCCTCGCGCAACAAACATACAGGCCATTTCCCAATAGTTGATGACGTTTCGAAAGTAGGCATTGGCTTCAGCCGTGGCGATTTGCTTTTGAAATTCGTCCAGATTGGTAGCCTTAAACCTGGTTTGAAACCAATGTCTCGCTTTGCGCATTTTATCTTCCCGACGCAGATCATACAGCCTCAAGATGATTTCGGCGTCTTGGAAGGACCCCGCAACAGCTTGCTTCTGCGTACTGGTTTGAGCCATAAAGCACCTCCTAAGTTTGTAGGTTTAGCTCCTCGATAGATAGGTGACGCCCTCACAGGCGAGCCCAGGATAAGGGCGCTGGCCTGGTCCAATTGAACTATCGAGTTGCCCGTTGATCCTGTTCAACCTGCCCATGATCCAGAGATCCAAGCGTTAGAATTAGGAGTAAGAATATCACGCCGGCAAGACTGCAGAGCACATCATTGAACCAATTCTATCGCTTTTTTTACCGCCTCTTCGGCAGTGTTCGCCCGGAAAAACAGATCTTGCTTATTGGCCTTATTGGCTGGCTCTGTTTCAGCGGAGAAATTCCAGGTAAGGAGGCCCACCACGGGCGTTTGAGTCTTTAAGGCCAGAGCAATTTCAGAGAGAGTTCCATAGCCACCACTGATGGCGATGATCACTTGGGAAGAAAGGATATTAATCACGTTGCGCCCGTTGCCCATGCCCGTAACGATGGGGATATCGATATAAGGATTCACCCCGAGGTCGTCTTCATCTGGCAAAATTCCCACTGTGATGCCGCCGGCGGTTTTGGCTCCTTTGGCGGCTCCTTCCATAACGCCGCCCCGTCCGCCGCAGATTAGAATGGCGTCGTGCCGGGCAATCAATTCCCCTACCTGCTCCGCCAGAGAATAGATTTCCTCTGAGCATTGGCCTGCACCCATCACTCCGATGCGCATTTTTCGCGAAATCATCGCTAGTTCTCCAATAATTCTGCCGCCCGCTGGGTCGCTTTCACGACCGCTTTGATTAACGTGACCCGCAATTTCCCCTCTTCCAGCTCGAGAATACCGTCGATGGTACAACCGGCCGGGGTCGTGACAATGTCCTTCAAGAGCGCGGGATGTTCTTTCGTCTCCAAAACCATTCTGGCTGCCCCCTGCGTCATTTGGGCTGCCAATTCGGTAGCAACTGTCCTGGGCAAACCGACTTTCACGCCTGCCTCGGCCAGCGATTCGATGATGATATAGATAAATGCAGGGCCGCTGGCACTCAGACCCGTGACCGCGTCCATGTGTTTTTCGTCCAAAATCAATGTGCGACCTACCGAATCGAACATGCGTTGAGCTTCGTTTAAGTGCTGGTCTTCGGCATAAAGTCCTTTGCAGATGGCCGTCATACCCGCGCGCAATAGACAAGGGGTGTTAGGCATAGCCCGAACCACCGGAATCGGCATATTTAAGTTTCTTTCAATAAAGGCTGTCGTTACCGATGCAACCACCGAGATGACAACCTGCTGACGCGTGAGTTCTCCGCGGATCTCTTCCAACAATTCCTTAACAGCCTGCGGCTTCACGGCCAGTAAGACGATATCGGCGCCCTTCACCGCCTTGCGATTATTGCTGGTGGCGGCTATTTTGTATTTCTCTTTCAGCAGTTCCAAGCGGTCTGAATGCTTGGCGGTGGCCACGACCTTATCCCGGGTAATAATTCCGCCATCAAGCATTCCTGAAATCAATGTTTCGCCCATTTTGCCAGCGCCCAGCACCGCCAATTTCTTTCCTTTAGTCATACAGACTCCCAGTCTAGAGATCTTTTGATTTCTCGCCCCATTGGGCCCAAAATGGTGAAGCCTCGAAAAGCATTCACGAGGAGAGTAAGGGGCGGCTGACTGTTTCGTCGGAAACCCTAACTCGTGCGCAATGCCTTCACCCCTTCGTCTCCCAGATTTTCGCTTCTGCGACACAAGGCTCACTTTTCAAGGCAGAGATATTCCTTTCGGCAGTTCTCAAAAAAGTAGCCGTGTGGCGGTAACTATATTATATTTGCTTCGCGAAATAGGAAGCGTGTTTCTATCATAGGGCGTCAGATTCGCAATATTGATCGACTTCCGGCAAGTTGAGGTTTCTTTTGGTAATATCCAAAGAATCCCATTCTCCCATTTACAAAGACGAAATTCCAACTCCGGCTCTTTTGCTGGACTTGGACGTTTTCGAACGCAACCTGGATAAAATGGCGGATTTCTTGAATCAGAAGAGAGGCGATTTCCGGCCTCACGCCAAAACCCACAAATGCCCGACCATTGCCAAAAAGCAGCTTGAGCGGGGAGCCAAAGGAATTTGTGTGGCCAAACTCAGTGAAGCCGAGGTGATGATTGCCGCGGGTATTGAAGAAATTTTGATCACTTCCGAGATTGTAAGCAAGCCCAAAATTGGGCAATTCATCGCCTTGACGCAGAAGTGTCCGAGTCTCTTGGTGGCAGTTGACCATCCCCAGGCGGTTCGTGATTTTATGGAAGCCGCGGAGTCCACAAACGTCAAACTTAATGTGGTGATTGATATTGATGGAGGAAACCATCGTGCCGGGTGTCTTCCAGGCAGACCGGTTGTTGACCTGGCGGACCTGATTGCCCGCTCCAACTGGCTCAAGTTGCGTGGCATTCAATGTTATGCGGGTCATGTGGCCCACACCGTCGGCTTCGAGGCCAGAAAGAAGAGTTCGCAAGAAGCCTTGGAGAGGGCGCTGGAAAGCAAGGCCCTTATCGAAAAGTACGGTTGTCCCATTGAGATCGTTACGGGGGGAAGCACCGGGTCTTACAATATTGATAGCGAAATTCAAGGTTTTACTGAACTGCAGGCGGGTTCCTACATTTTCATGGACCTGGATTACCGTCGCATTGGGAGCGACCACGACAAACTCTTTCTCGATTTCGAATTTGCCTTGACGGTCGTGACCACGGTGATTAGCAGATCGCATTCAAATCTGGCCACGGTGGATGGCGGATATAAGGCCTTTGCCACCGACAAGCCGTTCACACCGGAACTTAAGAATATTACCGGCGTGAATTTTCGTTGGGCGGGCGACGAGCACGGCATCTTGGAACTAAAGGAACCTAGCCAGGAAATTAAGCTGGGTGATCGCCTGGAGTTCTTAACCCCACATTGTGATCCGACGGTCAATTTGTACGATCGTCTCTATGCCGTACGAGCTGACAGAGTGGAAGATATCTGGCCAATCGCGGCTCGGGGGAAGTCACAGTGAAGCCGCGCCGTTGACGCGCTATCTTCTCCACCTCTTTCCCTCCGGCTCCTCGGTGGTCTCCGTGGTTTTGGGCTCGTACTCTTGCTTTGGCTCGGTCCCCTATTTTGTCTTGACTTTGGCTGGATGACAGGCGGGCTCCGAAAGGCTTCCAATCGGAGAAAGCGTTGGCACACCCTGTAAATCTGTTGTGCACACCTTGGGTTTTGGGTTTCTGGCTTGACCTGGTGTTACAATGATGGGTAGCTGATAAGTTTAGGAGTCGGAAGGCAGATGGGACTTTTTAGAAAAGATGAAGCCGTTAAAGAAAGCTCAATCCTTGAGGCCCTCAGGGTTGTTAACGATCCTGACTTAAAGCGAGATATTGTCAGTTTAGGTTTCGTCAAGGATCTAAGAATCAACAATGGAAAAGTGAGTTTTACCATTGAACTCACTACGCCGGCATGCCCGGTGAAAGATCAGCTTAAAGCCGAGGCCCAAAGCGCGGTTGCCAAAGTTCCTGGCGTGACGGATGTAGAAGTGACCCTGAGTTTCAAAGTGACGTCGAAGATAAGCTCCCAGGCCAGGACTCTTATTCCTCATGTCCGCAACACCATTGCGGTGGCCAGCGGCAAAGGGGGTGTAGGTAAATCCACTGTGGCTGCCAATCTGGCTGTCGCTCTAATGAAATTTGGAGCCCAAGTTGGCTTGATGGATGCTGACGTTTATGGTCCCAGCATTCCCATTTTGATGGGCGCTTCTGAGCAACCGCAAGTCATTGGAGCGCGGATAGTCCCTCCAGTGGTCCAAGATGTGAAGCTGATCTCCATGGGGTATTTCTTGCCAAAAGGCGAAGCTGTCATTTGGCGGGGTCCCATGTTGCACAAGATGATTCAGCAATTCCTGGGTGAAGTGGAATGGGGGGAACTTGATTATCTCGTGATTGACTTGCCACCGGGTACGGGAGATATTCAGCTTAGCCTTTGCCAGACCATCCCCTTGACCGGAGCGGTCATTGTTTCTACTCCTCAAGATCTGGCGTTGGAAGTGGCCTCCAAGGCAATCGCTATGTTTCAGAAGTTAAAGACGCCCATTCTGGGAGTCATTGAGAATATGAGTTACTACGTCTGCCCTCATTGTGGGAAGCGAGACGAAATCTTCGGTCATGGCGGCGCTCGTAAAGCCAGCGAACAACTGGGTTATCCTTTTTTGGGAGAAATACCCCTGAGCTCCATCATCCGTGCCCGGAGCGACAGTGGGAAACCAACCGCTCTGGATGAGGGCGATAGCCAGTACGCCAAAGCCTTTCACGATTTGGCCAGCGCAATCGCCGCCCAGATCAGCATTGCCAACTACAACGCGCCCCAGGCCGTTTCCATTGAGTAGCGCACTATGGATCCCGTGCCTACTTCGATAAAGCTCGCCGCGCCTGGCGGGGTTGCCATCACCTGGAATGACGGTCATCAGGCGACCTACTCCTATGGTTATCTTCGCAAGCAATGCCCTTGTGCTACCTGTCGTGACAAGCCTCCCGAAGTTAAGACAGAACCCGACCCCTTTCCAATTCTGGGCAAAGGTCCCATCAAAGTAACGGGCGCTGCCCAGATCGGTCACTATGCCGTTCAATTCAACTGGAACGATGGTCATGCGACCGGAATCTATTCCTTCAGCTACCTGCGTGAGATCTGTCCTTGCGAGCAGTGCCGACTGAAATCGTAGCGCCCTTTGAATCCCTGCCTCGGCCATTCACCCGGCCGCAGCAGCGAGTATTTGCTCGGCCTCTTCAAAGCCTTGTCCAACTCCTTTGACGCTGTGGGTATCTGAGCCATAGACGAACGGGATGTCCCGTCTTATCGCTTCTTGTATGATCCAGGGTGCAGGATAAATTTCCCGGCAATGCGGTTTGAAGAGACCGGCAGCGTTGAGATCCAACTCCATCCTTCTCGATCTCATGAGATCCAAAATCTCCAGGACCTGGGGACGGAACTGCCGGGCATTTGCGAGGGGATGCTTTAGTTGAAATTTGTGAGCCAGGCTGAGGTGTCCCAGACGCCGGGGCTTGTAGGGTCCCAAGTCGGCCAGCACCGCTTGTTTCACAGTGCGCCAGTAAGCTTCATGTACCGCCCCGACGCTTCCGTATACTGAAACTAATCCGTCTTGAAAGTCTTCCGGGCTGTGATCGACACAGCGCCAGCCACCTTTGCCTTCCAGGAAATGAACCGAGAGCAAGCTATCTTCAAGGTCCGGCCCGTATTTTTTCAGCATGTCGCGAGTGTCCAACTCGAAGCCTGGAATGTAATCCACTTCCAGTCCCGCTCGAATCTCAATTTGATTAGCAAACCGCGATTTCAGCTTTCGGCAATGCTCCAAGTAGGGTTGAAGTTGTGGCCAGGAAATCCCGCAGCTCTTATCGGGGGTAGGATCTTCAAAGCCTGGAGGAAGCGGCGGATGTTCGGTGAGGCTATAGATTTCAAATCGCAACTCGACGGCCCGCTGAATGAACTGCTCAGTGGGCTCGCGTGAACCGTGTGGGCAGAATTCGGTATGGGTGTGGCCATCGCGGCGAGGCAGCGTCACTTTGTTTCTCATCGCGTTATTGAAATCATATCGCATGAGTGAAGGTAATTGCCACTGAGTTTCCGTTTCCGCTTTCCTATTTACAATCTCCAGAGAACAGTGTAATTTCTCGAGTACATTGCTTCATAAATTCGCTAACGTATTTCGAGGAAACAAAAGTACCCCGAAGGACAAGATGAATAGCCACGGGCGAGTTTGGATCGGTCGCCCGCGAAACCGGCGCTAACGACAATCCCGGCCCAAAGCAGGTTGAACTATTCGTTCCTGGTGGTCCACAACCTGTCGGGCGTGGGATTAATTTCGCACAAACCACGGGTTCCGCTCTCGGACTCAGGTCCCATTGCTCCACCCATGGCTATTCAAATTGATCCCCCGGAGGATCGCCGGGGAGGAATCGAAATACTTCATCGTATTTATGAAAGGAGCCATCCATGCCGCAGGGCGGCACCACCAAGAATGAAAAGTATTTCCCCTTCGAAGGGGGTGCAGGGGGATGTCCTGTGTGGCGGGCATGGCGCTGGAAACCCGAAGGACACCCCCCTATACCCCGCTTGATAGGGGGGATTTTCAGGAGTCAGATCGTAATCCCATGAATGAACGTGAGAAGCAGCACCTTAACGATGAAGGATATCTTCTCCTTGAGAATTTCATGTCAAAGGAACTGCTGGAGGCGGTTCGGCACCGGATCGAGGAGATTTTTGCTGAAGAAGGAGAGCGAGCAGGCGCAGAGTTTAAGCAAGAGCCCCAATCTCGTCGTCTAGCTAATCTCGTGAACAAAGGAGAAATATTCCAACAAATCATTGTGATCCCCAGGGTGCTGGAATACGTTTCGCACGTACTTGGACCTCGGTTTAAACTCAGCAGCTTAAACGCACGCTCGGCCAATCCATACTCCGATTGGGTTCAGCCTCTACATTGTGATGCCGGCGCAGTCCCTGATGAAAAAGGGTACTGGGTCTGCAATGTGATTTGGCTGCTGGATGATTTTACGACCGAGAATGGGGCGATTCGGATGGTGCCTGGCTCGCACCAATGGGGGATCCTACCCCAAGACGTTCTGCCAGATCCTCAGGGGCCGCATGCCGACGAAGTCCTGCTTACAGGCCGGGCAGGCAGTGCAGTCATTATGAACGTGCACATGTGGCATGGAGCTACGGCTAATCGCACCGGTTCAGCACGGCGGGCGCTGCACAGTTTTTACTGCCGTTGGGATAAACCGCAGCAACAGTATCAGAAGAAGTTGGTCAGTCCGGAGGTGCAGCGGCGCTTGAGCCCGGAGCTGCGCAAAATACTGGCTTTGGATGATCCGCTCAACGACGAGCTTAGTTCAGAAAAAAGTGGCGCGAGTGGATTTCTCAGATAGCTCCAATACTGGGACGTGCCCGCCTGGGGTTAATGTAACAAAGAGAGTTCGCACGCGCATGGCTCGAACCGAGACCAAACCGAGTTGACTATGTGGACAGCCTGAGCCATAATCTGACAACGCGAAGTTCACAAATCTTTCACGTAAAGCAAAGTCATTCCCCCGATTCCAATTGGGCAGTTCCAAAGGAGATGCCATGAATGGTCCGATATGTAGACTCCTTCGAATACTTGTCTGGACCGCGATGATCTGGACTTTCAGGGAGGTTGAGGCTCAGGATCTTCAAAACCTGCCTCTTCGCAAAGCCAGGAATGCCTTGCGTCTTTATGCGCCAGGCAAAGTGCCCCAACTTCAACCTGGTTTTCAGAACGGGCAGGACGTCTGGATTCTTTATTCTGCGCATTTTTACCATCTCTCCGGTAGCAAGCAGACCTTTCTGATGCGCAAGTATGGGTTGTTGCCGGTGCCGGCAAAAAATGACAAGACAGATCCGCACCAAACTCTCCGTAACGGGCTCGCAACCGCGAAAGCGGCTCTCGTCCTACCGGGCCAGGATGCTAAGGTCAACAACCCGATTTTAGATGTGCTGAGCCGTACACAAAGTGAGACCAGCAGTGCAGTCTCCGGAACGAACATTGTAGTCGTCTACAATGACGACAGCCTTTTCAGTTATGGTTGCAGCTTCAGTTTCTCCAATGACGGAGGGCAGAGCTGGAAACAGGCGCTGCCTTCACTGTTTCCGTTCGGCTACGGGCAGGGCGATCCGGTAGTCGCTGCCGGGCCGAACGGTGTCATCTACCATGCGCAACTGGCCACCAACACCTTTGGGGACGATGCTGTTGCCGTCAGCAAGTCGAAGGATGGCGGGGCCACCTGGTCTCTTCCGGTGAACGCCGCGCTCAGCCTGCCAGGCTATTTGGAGGCCCATGACAAAGAATGGCTGGCGGTGGACAACAGCAACAATACAACAAGCGGCAACGTCTACGTCAGTTGGTCTCACTTCAACTTCAATAGTGATACGGATGAGATTCTTTTTGTGCGCTCGCTGGACGGAGGCAGATCGTGGTCCAAGGCAAAACGGGTAGGAAACACCAGCGACAGTTCGAGCGTGGTTCAAAGCTCCGCGATTGCGGTGGGACCTGGTGGAGAGGTATATGTGGCCTATTATGACAGCAAACTACCGGGTATTGTTGTGGCAAAGTCAATTGACGGTGGCCAGTCGTTTGGAGAACCTGTCCAGGCATTGGTCCATTCCTCAATACGCTTTGGTAGGACCCTAGGCGGAGGCTTCGACGTACAACCCTCTCCCAGTATCGCTGTCGACAACAGCTCAGGACCGAATCGGGGCACGATCTATATCGCTGCTGACATCAAACCGTCAGACCCCGCCGACCTGAGCGACGTCGTGCTGGTAAAATCCACGGATGGGGGGAGCAAATGGAGCCCACCGGTTAGGGCTAATGACGATCAAACCGCCACTGACCAATTTCATCCCTCCTTGGCGGTCGCACCCGACGGCACCTTGGGTCTCATGTGGTACGATCGTCGCAACGATCCCCAGAACAACGTGCTCCTGGATGTGTACCTGACCACGTCCAGCAACGGTGGGAAAAGTTTCAACCCCAACCGGCGAGTCACTTCGGCCAGTTGGATGCTGGTCCCAACTCCGTTTGGCCTCCGCACTCATTATCATGGGGATTACAATCAAATGTCATCCGGAGAACTAGGATTTGTGCTCAACTGGGCGGATGACCGCTCGGGACGAGATTCAGATATCTATGCGGCTGTGTTGCCGGTTTCCGAAGCCAGCAAACAGATCCCCGATTTTGTCCTCTCGGTCGATAAATTGGCCGTGAACGAACTGGCTGGTGGAAGTGCGAGTCTGACCATCAGTCTCACCGAACGGAATGGTTTTTCTGACAATGTCTCTCTGGAATCAGAGATCGCTTACCCAGGTATCAGCTATCAGTTTTCCCCTCCTTCCTTGACCGCAGGCCAGCAGTCCGTCCTGAGCATTGCCGTGGCCGCAGGCACCCCTCCCGGAACATACCCGCTTTCTGTTGTTGGAAGCGCTGGGGATCTCAGACGCTCTGTCAGTCTGCGACTCACTGTCTATGACGGGACCCAAGTTCCTCGCGTGCCGCTGGCCATCAGCAGTGCCCGCGAGGCTCTCCTGGAACCCAAAGCTGCCTCTGACACGGCGGGCAGTCTCCATGTGCTGTTTGGCGGGCAGCCGGACCGGTTTGGTGCTCCCTATGGCTCGCTTCAATATGCCCGCTTCCGCGGCAATGAGCAACTGGCAACCCACACAGTGTTTCGGGTCAGTGATCCGGCCAATGGTTTGTTCAATTACTCGATTGGTGTCGATGAGGCAGGCAACATTACCATGATTTGGCTCCAGACAAACTCCAACACCGACATTACCAATGTCTTTCTCAGTCGTTCCACGGATCAGGGAAAGACTTTCTCGCCGCCCGTCAACCTCACCGGACTTACGGACAAAAGGATGACCATCTACGTCACATTACTAGCAGTTCACAAGTCGGGAGCGATTAATGTGGGTTATGTGCAAGATACTCCTCCAGGAGGCCCAACCAGTTCAACCGTCGACTTCTGGTTTATCCGGTCGACGGACGGCGGCGCAAAGTTTTCGACCAAGGTCAATGTGTTTGAAACGACCACAAAAGTTGGATTCGTGTATTCTGCCGCAATGGCTCTCGATCCTGCGGGCAACCCGATCTTCGTTTATGACGCCTCGGTGGGTTCGATTTCCACGATTTTTGACATTTTCTTGTCCGCTTCGAAAGGTGGCACCAGTTTTCAGCCGGCAGTCAATCTCTCCAAAACCAGCGGAAGTAATTCATCAGCCTTTGCCTCGGATCCTGCCATCGCCGTCGATTCGTTGGGCAACATTAATGCGGTCTATCGCCGGGAAGATTTCAAGACAAGCGAGCGCGACGTCTATTTCACCCGGTCAGTTGACGGAGGGGCTCATTTTTCTGAGCCGGTTAATGCCACACACACAGCGAATCTGGGTATTTACGTGTTGGCTCCTTCCGTTGGGACAGACGGAAGCGGAAACATTGGCATTACCTGGCAGGCATTCACGGCAAGTCTGATCTATCCCGGCGGTCTCGACGTTTTCTTTTGTCAGTCAAGCGATGGTAAAGCGTTTTCGTCAGCGATCAATATTTCTGATAACATCGGCCAGGTTGAAACAACGCCCTTCATCCTTGTCGGCCCTAACGGCCAGATGAATGTGTTGTGGCAAGACGAGACTGGCGGCAACGACCAACTCCTGGCTCTGGCGTTCGGCAGTGGAGTTTCTGGACCACCACAACAGGTAACAGCGCCTTCCAATCTGGTGGTCACCCCGGATCAAAGCGGGCAAATCACCCTTAGCTGGACTGCTTCACCGGAAGCCACCAGCTATACCATCAAGAGACGGAGCGAATCGGAATCAGAGTTTGCCACCATCGCCATTGGCGTCACTTCGAACAGTTTCGTTGACACGCATGCCCAAGCTGGGGAGACATATTATTACTCGGTCGTTGCCGTAAACGCCAATCGGGAGAGCCCTACTTCCAACGCGGCTTCTGGAGTGCCCGTTGGCAGCCTTGTGCTCGAAGATAAGATCTGGCTATTGCCTACAACGGCGCGAAGCTCGGGTTTATCGGGCAGCTTTTTCACGACGGATGTCTGGATTTCAAATGCTTCGGAGGCCAGCGTCAATCTGACATTGGAGTTTCTGCGGGCCGGTGGCCAGGACAACACAGTTCCTCCAAAAACGACACTGGCCCTGGCAGCCCACGAAACCCGTCTTGTTCCAAACATTCTGGAAGGCCTTTTTGGGATCCAGAGCAATCAATTCGGACCGATCCGCTTCACGATCCCGGGAGTTGCGGCCGATCATGTTGCCATTGTCTCTCGAACTATGGGCTGGCTGTCGAGGCTCGCGAGGTGACTTCGGCGCCCACATCGGCCATTGGTCTGGTTGGACTCAGGCAGAACCCGGCATTCCGATCCAATGTGGGAATCATTAACCTGACGAACCACACCGCTACCTACACGCTGACCCTTTTGAGCTCTGCAGGTGCAGGGCTGGGAACTGCCAGTGGTAACCTGCCCGCCTATGGGGCATCACAATCCTCTCTGGTAGGCCTGTTCCCGTCAGCCATCAATGACAGTTCAAACTTGGATGGCCTGACGGTGGTAGTCAGTTCGCCCGATGCGCCCCTGAGGGCTTATGCCACTTCCGTGGATAACAGCACCGGGGATGGCTCCTTCGTCTCAGCAGTGCCAGTCCAGACAGACCTCTCGGGCGGCACCCATTATGTTCCAGTAGTTACCAAGGTTGCCGGAGCATTTGGAACCCAGTGGTCTTCACGGCTGGCGGTTTTTAACCCAGGCTCGGAAACGATTGCGCTCTTTTTTTCGCTCCACTTGCCCAAGTCTGATAACCGAGAGGCCATTCCGGTACAACAAGCCTTGGGGCCGAAAACAACCCTGGTGTTCTCTGATGTGCTGGAACAGCTCTTGCATAAGGAGTCTGGTTACGGAGCTTTGGAGGTCGATTGGATAGCAGCCTCAGGAACCGCTCCCATCTTCTCCAGCCAGACCGCCACGCCAGCCGGTGGTAAATCCGGGACTTATGGTTTACAGGTCGATCCAGTGACTCTCTCGTACGCCACGCGGTCAGTGCAGATCACCGGAGTCCAACAGGACGACCGGTTCCGCACCAACATTGGTTTTGCGAACCCAACCAATGAAGTCGTTTCTGTGTCATGCGTTCTGCACAAACCGGATGGATCAACTGCTTCCACCCACTCGCTGACGATGCAGCCTCTGGATTATTTCCAGATGGGTTTCAACGAGTTATTCACTCTTTCTTCCGCGCCCAAGAGTGGCGAGGTCATGACGGTGGAGATGACAGCCAGCGCGCCGATATTTGTCTACGGCAGTCTCATCGACAACGCCACGCAGGACCCCACCTATCTTCCCGGCCAGCCGCAATGATCAGGACAGAAACAGGGGATTTCGGGGGAGTCTCTCATGCCGCCTGGGCCGGCATCCCAAGGATGAAAATTATTCCCCCTTCGAAGGGGTGCAGGGGGATGTCTCTGTCGCAGCCGGACGGAACCTTCCAACAGGACACCCCCGCAGCCCAATGGCTGCTACCCCTCTCAAGGGCGATTTTCGTAGGAGTTTTTTACAATGAGGGCGTGCGATTGTATCTATCGATATCCCCCGTAATGAGCCGCGCCCCACGCTGAAAGGTGAAATAGGCCCAGGCCCACTCAAACAGGACGATGAATCGATTGCGGAACCCAATCAGAAAAAAGATGTGAACGAAGAGCCAGACCAGCCAGGCAAAGAATCCAGAAATCTTGAAACGCCCGAAGTCTGCCACGGCATGGGCGCGACCAATGGTGGCCAGGTTGCCCTTGTCCCAGTATCGAAAAGGCTCGAGAGGAAGACCTGCGGAAGCCCGCACGATATTTCTTGCTGCATGCCGTCCTTGCTGAATGGCTACGGGACAAACACCCGGCAACGGTTTCCCCGTCTGATGGGTGAAAGCCGCCAAGTCGCCGACCACAAAGACTTCAGGATGGCCAGGAATTGTCAAATCCGGCTCCACCAGCACTCGGCCGACACGGTCCAGGGGTACACCTAGTGACTTTGCCAGTGGCGAAGCCATTACTCCGGCAGCCCAAAGAACCGTTGCGGCTGGATATCGATCCTCTCCAAGGCCTACCCGCCCCGGCTCCACCGAAGTTACAGGGCAATTCGTCTTGACTTCGACACAGAGCTTGGTCAGAGCTTCCTCGGCTGCGCGGGAGAGCTCTTCGGGAAAAGCCGACAGGATCCGAGGACCTGCCTCCACCAGAAAAATACGGGCTTCCCGCGGATTGATGGCACGAAAGTCGCTGACCATTACCTGCCTGGCAATCTCGGCGATGGCACCGGCCAGTTCGACACCGGTAGGCCCTCCACCAACAATTACAAAGGTCAGCAGCGCGCACCTCCGGGCTTCCTCCGTCGCACGTTCCGCCTTCTCAAACGCCAGCAAGATGCGGCGTCGAATTTCCAACGCATCTTCCAGACTCTTGAGTCCAGGAGCATTGATCTCCCACTCCTCGTGTCCAAAATAGGCGTGACGAGCTCCGGTGGCCAGAATCAGAAAATCGTAACCCAGCTCTCCATCTTTCAGGTGCACAAGCCTCCGACCGGTGTCAATCGAAACCACTTCAGCCAGGAGGACCCTGACATTCTTTTGCTTTCTCAAGATGGCGCGAATGGGGTAGGCAATGTCTCCCGGAGAAAGCCCCGCAGTGGCTACCTGATAGAGTAGAGGTTGAAACAAATGATGGTTACGACGGTCCAGCAGTGTGATTTGAAGATCGGCGTGAGTGAGCGTCTGTGCCGCATAGAGGCCACCAAATCCACCTCCGACAATGGCAACACGAGGTTTGACTCCGGCGCCCATAGGTAGGATTGTAGCAGGTTTTGCGTGAGCCAGCGCCGCAGAGTCACCCTTATCTCGCCTTGATTTCCTCCTTAGAGTTCATCCTGGAGTGGCAGTTCAAATTGCCGCTGAGACGCTCAAGCACAACGCGGCCAGATGCCGTAACCAAAAATTGAACCGCAAAGACGCGAAGGACGCAAAGAAAAACACCAAGACAGAACAGCTACACGAATTAACATGGAAAGAAAACCCAAAAGACAGGATGGGCAACATAAAAGAATACCTGGAGCAAAGATGAGAAAAGTGAACGTGATCCGTTGTCCCATTCACCTTCTTGGGGGAGGGCGTCGAGGATCGAGAATAGGGGATCGACGATGGCACAATCGAAGACTGCCATCGATCCTCGAAGACTTACGTTCGTAGGCGAAGTTCAGCGCCATGCCTGAGGAGCCAAGATTGATCGCTCTCCACCGGGCCGCCGCCCCCTTTGTTTCTCAACGGTGTTGGTTATGCCGTTAGGGCACCCCTGTTATTCCAGATCGCGGAATGTTCTTTTCCTCACAACATTTCACAGAAAAAATCTGCGCTGGTCTGCGTCCATCTGCGTCCAGGAAAGTTTTCTCTGTGTCTCTTGACGCTGTCTCACCGCTTAAAGTCTGTGACATTGGGGTTGCGGCGGGCGTTAGATCTCCGCGTCTCTGTGGTGACATTACCCGTCAGGTCCATAAGCCACTTGAGGGAATCCGCCTAGAGGGCTTGGGAACACTTCCACTTCGGCTCCATAGGTCTGGCGAATGAGTTCCGTGGTAATCACCTCTTCGGGGCTGCCGGTCTTAATGAGTTTGCCTTCGTGCAGCAGTGCGATGGTCTGGGAAAAGGCTGCTGCGGAAGTCAGGTCATGCAGAACGACGATAATGGTCATCTGATGTTGCCGGTTCAGCGAGCGCAACAAGTTAAAAATGGCGATTTGATGGTTGATGTCCAGGTGAGAGTTTGGTTCATCCAGCATGAGAACGGAAGGCTGTTGTGCAATGGCGCGGGCAATCAACACCCGCTGTTTCTCGCCGCTGGAAAGTTGAGAGATGGGCCGGTGGCGCAGATGATCGACGCAGGTCACTTTCAGAGCCTGGTCCACAACTTCCCAATCTTTGGAGGACAGGCGTTGCAGCCGGTTCAGATGTGGGAAACGACCCATTGCCACCACGTCGATCACCGAGAAGGGGAACTCGAAATGCTGATCGGAAGCAATCACTGCCATTCGCTTGGCTAGTTCACGCGCACTGAATTTAGACAAGGGCTGAGCCTCCAGCCAGATCTTTCCTGAGCGCGGTTGAAGGACCTTACTTATCAACCGCAGGAGGGTCGTCTTTCCGCTACCATTCGGCCCAATCAACGCTAGAAAAGATTGGCGGGGAATCTCCAGGGTGATGTCCTGCAGCACGGCGTATTCCCGATAGGAAAAACTGACCTGTTCGAGTCTCAGCATCAAAATTCACCTGCGTTTTGTCTCTGTTTGAGCAGATACAAGAAATACGGGGCACCCAGCAAAGCAGTCAGCGCCCCGACAGGAATTTCGAAAGGGGGAACTATCGTGCGAGCTGCGGAATCCGTCAAAATCAGAACAGAGGCGCCCCCCAAGGCTGAAGCAGGAATGAGCCAGCGATGATCGGGGCCCACAACCAGCCGCATCATGTGCGGCACCACCAGTCCAACAAAACCGATCATCCCGGCAACCGCCACCGACGCCGCAGCCATGGCAGAAGCTGCCACAAAGAGAATCTTCTTGGCGGTCTCCACTTCTATTCCCAAGTGAAAGGCAGTCTCCTCACCCTGGGTCAATCCATTTAATTCTCTTGCCATAGCCCAGCAAACCGCCAAGCTCAACAAAATGAAAACTCCGGAGATGGACATCAATTTGGGGTCTCCGCCGGTCAGGGTTCCCAGCAAGTAGAAGAGGATGGAGAACGAATCACGATAAAAGATGGAAAAGAAAACAAAGACTACGGCATTAAAAAAAAGGCTGACAATGACCCCACCCAATACCATGGTCTGGATGGGAGCTTTACCATTCGTTTGGGCAATACGATAGACGAAGGCAATGGAAGAAAGAGCGAACCCCAGTGCCATGAAATAGAGGGCGTAGTAGTTGTGCCAGCCCAGAAGATTGGCTGTCATCACTCCAACCGTGGCCGCGCTGGAGGTTCCTAAAATAAAAGGATCCGCCAAGGGATTTCGCAGGACTCCTTGAAAGACCGTGCCTGCTCCAGCCAGACCGCAGCCCACCAGGAATCCCAGCAGAACACGCGGCAACCTGACGTTCAGCAGGATATATCGATCGGGCAGGCCAATCGGGCCGAGAAAGAGAGCCAATCCAGCCACCACGACCGTGGTCATGGTCAGTAGAATTAAATTATCGCGTGAAGAAGGCGGCACCGTAAAAGGACCAGAAACTCCGTTTTTGTTTTCCATAGCCCCGTGCTTCAGTGCGGGGTGATGCGAGTTCCGCCAAACCGTCTGTCAACCCCCTCACCCGCCCTTGTGAACGCTCATCAAGCGTTCATCCCTCTCCCCTTGGGAGAGGAATTAGAGATTGGACATTTGCGATTTCAGCGGCAGAAGGGGGTAGCGACAGGCATTCCTGCCTGTCAAACTCGTCTCTGAAGCAGCTCAAGACAAGAATGCCTGTCGCTACTTGAAATGTCCAATCCAGACCCTCTCCCCTTGGGAGAAGGACGTTATCAAAAAGGAATACACTCCCCTCGCCCCCACCGAGGGCGAGCGGGCATGTGACGCGATGCATAATTTGGGCACCTGGAAATCGACCTGCACGGCTCAGCAACTCCTCTTTCACCTCATCTGTAAGAGTCTTGCCTGGAGCTGCTCCATACCCGCGACCAGGCGATGATTGCCATGCGAAAGAAGATTGCGGCCAACATCGTCGATGATCTTTCTCTGTTGAATCGCCTTGACCCTGGCCCAGCCCGGCCGCTGAAGGTATTCTGCAGCCGGGGCATCAAAAGATAAAATGACGTCCGGATTACGTTCTATGATGGCCTCGGTTGAAACTTGAAGCGCGGGTTTGGCCATATCTTCAAAGATGTTTCGAGCGCCGCAAAGGCTGACCGCTTCGCTGGTATAACTGTTTCGTCCCACCGTCCAGCTGGGAAGATCGATTTCAATATAAATCTTAGGTCGATAGCCCAGTGTCTCGGCCTGAGCCCGGATCAAGTCAATCCTCTTTCGCATATCTGCCTCGATACAACCTGGTGAATCACTTGATAGATTTCTTCAATTGAGCGAGGGCTAATGACCTCGATCACATTCAATCTCGCTTGTTGCAAGCGGGCAACGATCTTGCTCGAACTCCAACGTTCGGCAAATATTAGATCGGGCTTGAGAACCAGCATCTTCTCGACGTTGGGATTGATGAAGTCGCCGATTTTTTCCTTCTTCCGGGCTTCAGGGGGGTAAACACAATAGGTCGTGACTCCAACTACGCTCTCTCCCACACCCAGTTCAAAAAGAATCTCTGTTAAAGTGGGCGACAGGGAAATAACGCGCAAGTTGGCGTTAGCCGGAGGAGAGGTTCGGCTCCGCCTGATCTGCTGGTAGGCCAGCAACACCAAAACCAGAGAGAGACAAGCCAGGCCGAATTTTTTCATTTTTGTTTGGAAAGACCGCTCAAAATTCGAACTATCGCCCTCCCATGGCAGTTGACCCAGGTAAGACATATCCCGCCTTCGTAATCCGTGCG
>QHZP01000562.1 GCA_003224715.1 Acidobacteriota bacterium
CACCGACGTAGTCTCAACCATCAGGCAGCGCATCAGCCAAAAAGTCCAGCTGCCAGTGGGCTACTACCTCGTCTATGGCGGGGCGTACGAGGCTCAATCCAAAGCACTGCGCCAGATCATCCTGCTCAGTGGCACTGCTGTGGTGGGTATTTTTCTCCTGCTGTTTCTAGCCTTTCGCTCAATCAAGCAGTCACTCCTGGTGATGGCCAACCTGCCTTTGGCTCTGATCGGCGGGATTGCCGCAGTGGTCATTGCCAGCGAAGGGGAGCTGTCCGTGGCCTCACTGATCGGGTTTGTAACGCTTTTCGGCATCGCCACCCGGAATGGGATCATGTTGATTAGCCACTATAACCATTTGATGAGGGAAGAAGGAATGCCCTTCGGCCGCGCCTTGGTTACCCGGGGAGCCATGGAACGAATCTCGCCGATATTGATGACAGCACTGACTGCTGGTTTGGGGCTGTTGCCATTGGCGATTAGCGCGGGCAAGCCGGGACGCGAGTTGGAACAACCCATGGCGGTGGTCATCCTAGGTGGACTTTTTTCTTCCACGCTTCTAAACCTGGTCGTGTTGCCTGTGCTTTGTTTAAGGTATGGAAGACCTGGCTTATCTGAGGACGGGTACGAGAACGTCCTGTGAAGAAAGGAATTCGAGTATCGTTTTAGGAGAGGTGACTGTGGAGATCAAATTGGACAAGACTCGAGTTAGGAAGCGCCTGGGAAAGCAGTCTATATTCCTCTGGATGAGCCTCTCGCTACCCGCAATGGCTCAATCCACCGCTCAGACGCCTGGAACCGCCGGTGAAGGAATGACAAAACAGACACTCCTCATAACGGAACCTCCATCAATCGCGGCGCGATGTGTTAGCGAGACTGAGGGATTGACTGTCCGAGAGTTAATCAAAGTCATGCTGGTGCGAAACAAAGAGCTTGAGGCAGTTCGGACACAGCAGCGTCAAGCCGATGCACGCCTGGCCCAGGCTCGGTTGCGGCCGAACCCAACCTTTGACATCGAGCACGCCGATGACGCTCTCTTTGCCAACGAAGGTGAGCGCAGAAGTAGCCTCTCCCTCTCGCAACCCTTTGAACTCGGTAGTAAACGTAGCAAACGTATTCAGGTGGCGCTAGCGTTTGCCGAGCTAACCAAGGCCCAGATCGCGGAAGTGGAGCGCCAACTGACGACTCAAGTGTGGACCTTGTTTGGGCAAGCCGTGGCCGCGGCGGCTCAATTGGAGCAGCTCGATCAAATCGGACGATTGAATCAACAGATGATGCGCGTCATGGAGACGCGCTTAGCGGCCGGTGATGCATCCAAGCTCGACCAGCGTCTGCTGCAGGTGACCACGAATCAGTTTGAAGCCCAGCGGCTCCAGGCAGAAAATCAATTGTCGGGACTTTTGTTGCAAATCAAGACACTGATAGGATTCTCGCCTGAAGATTCCCTGGTGCTGAGAAAGGCTCACCCACCTGAGGACATTGGTATCAGCCAACAAACTGCACTAGAGATGGCGCTCGAAAGACGCCCTGACCTCCGGGCCGCCAAAGTACGAGAAGCAATGGCTGAATCTGAAATCGAGCTTGCAAGAGCCGAAGCCTTTCCGAATATCAGTGCCTCGGTGCGCTACACCCCGGAGAAAAACATCATCGAAGGGTTGCTTAAGCCGGAAGAGAGAATCGTTGATAGGGATAAGTTGCTTAGCTTTGGCATCTCGATTCCTTTACCGGTTTTCAATCGGCAGCAAGGAAACATCGCTGAAGCAGCGTCTCTACGGGCGCGAGCTCGCTCGGAACGAATGTCATTGGAGCAAGGCGTGCGGCGCGATGTGCTGCTCGCTTACCAGCACTACCAAACGGCGCGCCGGAGCTTAGAAGTGCTAACTGGAAATGTTCTTCCGGAGAGTCGAGAGAGTTTTCAAATTGTTCAACTGGCTCACCGCCTGGGTGAGTTACGGCTGCTGGATGTGATCAACCAGGAGCGTCTATTCCTTGAGGCACAACTAAGCTACGTGGTAGCGCAAAGGGACTACTTCACTGCACTCGCCGACCTGGAGGCAGCCATCGGCAAAGATATTACGCCTCTTTCCGACTGAAGTTAGGAGGCTCTGGCAGACGTGTATCAGCAGATGACCCCTTCGCTTCAAGCGGCACCGTTCAAAGTGGGTTTCATTCCATTCGACAGGGAATTCAGACAATCTTCCGGGCACTTATAGGCCGATAGTGAACTCTAGCTATCATAGAGGTAGTGTGATGTTGACTGAGGGAAATCGGCCAAACATTTGCTAAGAAGGATGCTTTCAAAGACGCAATGGGACCGGGAGGATTTATGAGAGACAATAGCGTTAGGCCCCGTTTTTCTGCTTTCCCACTCTGTGGTGAGGGTCGCTGCCGGAGAAACAGAATCATCCGCCAACGAGAAAGTCATTAAGGTGGGCAACGCGCCTGCAGCCGACGCAGCAGTAAAGGAAATCGAAGTCAGCGCCAAGAAGTACGAGTATGATTCCTCCAGCATAGAAGTTCCAGTAAAGAAAGAATGAAGGCTGCTACGGCTGTCTCGGGTTACATTTCATTTTGATTCTGGGTTTGTGCTGGTCGGCGAGGGATTCCTCTCTTGGAACGATTATAGGAAGCTATCTTATTTTTCAGGGTATTGCGATGGATTCCCAAGGCCTTGGCGGCCTTAGTTTGGTTATCGCGGTTTCTTTCCAGCACCGTAGAAATGAATTTCTTTTCAAACGCTGCAATCGCTTCTTCGAAAAAAAGCCCCCGGTCTACCATTTGATTCACGAGTGCTTCCAGTTGGTCTTTCACGACTTTCCTCCCAGTCTCTCCTGTTGAAGGATCTTTGATTCATTTTGCCCCGAGTGCACGCGCCTCCGCGCCAGCCCTTCTACCGTTCACCGAATCCGCGGGAGGACGTTTCACGACGTTCACCGAATGGTGCTTCTCCGTCGCTTGAACCAAAATTCGTTTCAATTCTGAGAGGTCAAGAGGCTTCGACAAATATTCATAAGCCCCGCGCTGAATGGCTTCTATCCATAGGGTTTCATCATCAAATCTAGAGACAAACACGACTTCGACTTCGGCTACCCCGGCCTTTATCTGGGAAAGTAGCTCATATGCCTTTTCGAAAGGCTTTTCCAGGACAAGGATAATCACGTCGACAGTCTTTTCTTGAATGCTATCCAACGTATACAAGGCTTAGGAGCATAACGAATCTCAAACTGCCTTTTCTGATCCTCCGATACCGACCCACGATTTCGATTAATCAAGTGAACGTGGTGAAATGGGCTAGCTCGTCTCTTGCCCGATATCACCGGAATGGCTTGACCAGGAATTGCTGTGCACAATGAAAGTGGCACAAGAAAAACCATTTGGGAAATCAATTTTTTTAATGAAGCTGACAAACGCAATTTGGTGTGGGGAGCCCTTCGTTCAAGGCTTGTGAGTCGTCCTCGAATCAGTTCAAAGATTGTTTTCGACCAGTGTGGTTTCCACCCTTTGTCCCTCCTATTAATTTTTCTTATAGATTAAAATTGTGCTGAGGGTGGGGCGGATTTTTGCGGGATCGTACGAGTTCGTGCAATTCGTTCTTGCGGTAACTGCGTCAATAGAGAGTATTGATGAGTCTTCTTGAATGTGATAATTTGCTGACTGATCAACGACAATTTCTGAATAACCAATTCAAGGAGGTGTCGTATGCCGAAGTATCTCTACCAGGCGTCCTATACCCCGGAGGGTACAAAAGGGCTTCTCAAGGACGGCGCCTCCAAACGTCGAGCGGCGGTTGAAGAGGTGGCGAAAGCCCTCGGTGGAAAGG
>QHZP01000563.1 GCA_003224715.1 Acidobacteriota bacterium
AAAATACTGTCGCGAGAGTCTGGTCTACCCGTCCCCCCACCAGAATCCAGAAGCTTTCATCACAACTTTAAAAAAAGACTCTCGGGAGCGCGGTATTAAAGTCATCTTTCCGATGACCGAAATCAGCACCTCGCTTGTACTAAAACACCGGCAAAAGTTTGAGGATGTTAGCTTGCCTTTTGTCCCTTTCAAAACCTTTGATAGACTGACGAACAAGTGGACCCTTTTTGAATTGGCACTGAAGCTTGGCATACCCATCCCGACTACCTACTTCATAAGCGAAAAGCAGGAACTGAGTCAGATATACCCAAGACTAAGGTTTCCAGTAGTCCTCAAACCCTACCGTTCCAAAATCTGGACCAACGGTGGCTGGATCTCGGCTTCCGTAAAATATGCCGGTTCTGTTCAGGAAGTGGAAGATAGGGTGGCCAAACATGAATATCTCAATCACCATCCATTCTTGATACAGGAATACATTCAGGGACAGGGACAAGGGATCTTTGCTCTTTATGATCAGGGGAAGCCCGTTGCCTTGTTTGCTCACAGGCGCTTGCGAGAAAAGCCTCCTTCTGGAGGGGTCAGCGTTCTGAGTGAAAGCATCGAACTTAATCCCCTCATGTGCGCCATGGCTCGAAAAATCCTGGAAACTGAGAACTGGCACGGGATTGCGATGGTGGAATTCAAAGTTTCTGATGACGGCACGCCTTATCTCATGGAGGTCAACGCCCGCTTTTGGGGATCGCTTCAACTTGCCATAGATTCGGGTGTGGATTTCCCCTGGTTGCTCTACTGTCTGGCCATCGGCCATCCTTTGCAGAAGAGCAATGGGTACAAAATTGGGGTCAAGAATCGATGGCTATTGGGCGACTGTGCCCAGCTCTACAAACTTTTGCTAAAAAACGAAACGACTCCGCAATTAACGCGCGCGGAGAAATGGCGCTCCGTGGTCCAGTTCCTGAATTTCTTTGAAGGTAATACCAGGTATGAAGTAAATCGCTGGAATGATCTCACTCCATTTCTCTTTGAATTGAAGCAGTATTCTAGCGGCAAGATGTCGAAGTCTCATTGATGCCTGACCGCACCGGTTGACTCTATCTCCCCTGAAAATCCCCCATCAAGGGGACGGACGAGCGTGTCCTTCGGCTTTCCAGTGCCATGATCACCGTAGGACATCCCGCTGCAACCCCCGAAGGTGTGAAAAAATTCAAACCACCCCTCACCCGCCCTTGTGAACACTTATCAAGCGTTCACCCCTCTCCCCCAGGGGGCGAGGGAGTTAAATCTAATGTTTACTTTCTCCTCGCCCCAACGGGGAGAGGGGCCAGGGGTGAGGGGGCGATTGCCATCCTCTCGGTAGCTGATTTTTTCACACCTTCCCTTCGAAAGGGGGAACCATCCATTTTCATAAGTCGTGGCGCCCCTTCAGCAACACAAACTTCCATTCTCAATAAATTCCGGCAAGCTATTTCAAACAGCCGGCTCCCAATGAAAGATTAGAACAGATGTCGAAGACTGCGATTGCCGAAGTTTTGCCGGCCAACGTGCTGGAACACCCGGCCGTTTATGCCTGGAGCCAGCTCCAGCCCGAACGGATTGAGCCGGAGAGCATCCAACTTCTAAAACGAAAGAAGAAATCGACCGTTTATCGACTGGTCGGCGTCGGGCCGAACGGCTCGGCCGTGATCGCCAAACGCTGTGGGACGCGCACGGCCATGCTCGAGCGGATGATTTACGAAGAATTGCTCCCGCAGTTGCAAGTCCCGACACTGCGCTGTTATGGTTTCCTGGAAGCTGGCAACCAGGAGGTTAGCTGGCTGTTTCTCGAAGATGCCAGCGGACAAGCGTATTCCTCGCTGAATGCCGAGCATCGCGAGTTGGCAGGACGCTGGCTTGGCATGATTCACACGGCCACCGCACGCATCAGCGCCACGCTGCCGGCAGGACTACCCGATCGCGGGACCAGCCATTATCTCGCCATGCTGCGCTCCTCACGTGAGCATCTCCGGCAACAACTTACCAATCCAGGCATGCTACCAGACGATCTCTGGTTGCTGGACGCGCTTGCGGCCGATTGCAATGTGCTGGAAGCGCACTGGAGTGAGCTGGAAGCCATTTGTGAACTCATCCCGCCGACACTGGTTCATGGCGATTTTGTGATCAAGAATGTGCGTCTCCGTCCCGGGCCCGAGGGTTTGCAGCTCCTGGCTTTTGACTGGGAATACGCCGGCCACGGTGTTCCCGCCGCTGACTTTGCTCAATTCACCGGCGCGACGATCAGTCCCGATGTCTCCGCTTATTGCGCGGCTGTGAACTGGGACACCGGAAAGCCCACAGTGGCGGAGATCCAACGGTTGGCCAAGTGCGGAAAATTCTTTCGATTGCTGGATGAGATTCACTGGGAGAGCAACCTGCTCGAATACCCCTTCCAGGAATGGATTTCCCTGCCCATGTCCTGCCTCAAGGTTTATGAGGGGCGGTTGGCGCAGGCGTTGCGCGAGGCTAGATGGAGCTAACGGGCATCTGCATGCCAGGGAGAGTCGATATGATTGATGGACTGGAGAAGGTTTTCGAAGGCACGGGCAAGCCGGGCGTCGCTGAGCTCCGCGGTTTGTTGGACGAATTGTTGTGCGGAGCCGAAGCATCGGGTCGCTTCCTGGAAGAGCAGAAGCTCCAACCTAGGGGCGCGCGCGTGTTTCGTCTGCGCTTTGAAATCAAAGGGGAAACGCGCTCGGTCGTGGTGAAACGTCTCAAGCCCGAGATTGCTCAGCGCAACGAACTCGTAGCCAAACGGTGGCTGCCCGCCGTCGGCTTGAGTGACTGCGGTCCGCCAGTGCTGGGCCGTGTCGCCGACCGCACCGGCGGCTGTGTGTGGCACGTCTATGAAGACCTCGGCCCCTACGAGCTCGACCCCTGTCAACCCGACCGCGAACGGGTCAAGGCCGCAATCGATCTGATGGCCCGGATGCACACGCGGTTCGCCGGCCATGCCTTACTGGGAGAAGTTCGGTTGCATGGCGGCGATCTGGGAAAGCACTTCTACGAAACGAATGTGTGCGACGCGATCTACAGCCTGGAGGCCTGACGGCCGCCCGAGTCTCAACGCTCGCTGAGCGATCGCTTGCTCGACCGGCTCTACAAATTGCGTGATGAAGGCTCGGAGACGTTACTGCATGGCGACCTCTGGGCCATCAACGTGTTTGTCATTCCCGGCCCCAACGGCCCGCGTGCGCGACTCATCGACTGGGATCACGCCGCCGTCGGTCCCCCCAGCTACGATCTGTCCACCTTTCTGCTCCGATTCCCGTCGGAGCATCGAAGGTGGGTACTCGATCTTTACCGCGAAGCTGTCGGCGAGGCCGGCTGGCATTTACCCAGCGAACGCGATTCGAACCTGTTATTCGAGACGCATGAGTATGTGCGCTTTGCCAACCGGATCATCTGGCCCGCGATCGCGCTGGTGATCGACAGCGCGGGGTGGGGACACGAGGCACTGGCGGAGATCGAGCAATGGTTTGAACAGTTCGAGCCCGTGCTGCCTCTAATTCCTGCCCCCGCAGAGCTGAAGGCCCCGGCCTAAGGGAGAATGGCCATGCCAACCGTCGTCATTGCTGCTCACAACGTGGCCACCTTTCCAGACGGAGGTGGGCACTTCTGGGTTTACCTGCAATACGTGCTGGGGCTGCGCCAACTCGGCTGCGACGTGTACTGGTTGGAAGGTTTCCGTAGCAAAGGCCGCACCGAAAAGGAAGCGGCCGCGCTGGCCACGTTTCGCGCGCGCATGGAAGCGTTCGGCCTCCGCGACAAATTCATTCTCTACCTCACACACAGCAAGGAAGGTACCTCCCACGCCCCGTCGGAATACTTGAATATGACCCGCGACGAAACCGAAGCTGTCTTTGACCACGCGGACCTGTTGCTGAATTTCCAGTACGTCACCAGCCCCGAGCTGCTGGCGCGCTTTCGGCGCACGGCACTGGTGGATATCGATCCCGGATTGCTGCAGTTCTGGATCAGCCGCGGACAATTACGCGTGCCACACCATGATTTCTATTTCACCACCGGCGAAAACGTGGGCCAGCCGGGGAGCCAGATCCCCGACTGCGGTCTGGACTGGATTCACATTCGACCCGCCGTGTGTCTGGAACGATGGCCTTACCGGTTTGACCCCCGCTGTGAAGCGTTCACCACGGTCTCCATCTGGGATTCGTCGGATTGGATCGTGGATGCTAACGAAACGTACGAAAACACGAAGCGTGTGGCGTTCCTCGAGTTTGCCGACCTGCCGCGGCTGACTCGCCAGCCGTTGGAGCTGGCGTTGTTTCTGCGCTGGGAACGCGATATGACTGACGCCCGGGACCTCGAGCGCCGCGGCTGGCGCATCCGACACTCGCGC
>QHZP01000575.1 GCA_003224715.1 Acidobacteriota bacterium
AAGGCGTAGAAGAAGGTCTTGTCCTTGATGATGGGGCCGGAAGCGCTGACGTTGAAGGTGTGATAGATGACCTTCGTTTTTTCGGACTCGAAGAAGTTGCGGGCGGCTAAGGCCGAGTTCCGGTGATAATAGGAGCCTTCCCCATGATACTCGTTCGTGCCGCTCTTAGTAATTGTATCAAAATAGCCCACTCTCGCGTACTCGGCGGAGTTGTTCACATAGACCGCTTTGACTTCTTGTACTGCCTCCATATTTATGGTCTGGCTGTTCAGAGTCTCCTCCTTAATCCCGTCCTGGCCCTGGTGGACCTGGGCTCCACCCTGCCCAGCGAATCTCGTTCGCGCTGGACGTCAGGCAGGATCGCCAACACAGCGTACGTGCCTGAAAAAGCATTGCCGGGAGTGGGAAGGTCCCAGTAATGCTTGGCAGCATTAAAATCAGCTCCGACCGTTGCGGTCTCTGTCTGGATGGCGGAGGCCGCGGCGCTCACCGTCACCTCGGTGGCGACTTCCCCGACCTCCAGAACAATGTCGACACGCTTCACCTGGCTACTCTGGAGCTGAACATCATCCACCACAGACGTCTTGAAACCGGAGATGGACGCCGTTACCTGATACGTCCCCGTTTTCAGGCCCGGCATCTCGTAGTTACCCTCCGAGTCACTCGTGACTGTCCGTGCCGTAATGTTGGTGGCAACTTCGCGGGCGGAAACCCCGACTCCCACCACGATCGCTCCGCTTTTGTCAGTCACTGTACCGCGGAGCGTTGACAAGCCTTGCTGGCCCCAGAGTGGTGAACCCAAGAGCAGGAAGGAAAATAGCAACAGAAGCCCAAACTCACTTGCCCGCATCACGGGCGCCATTTGCGCAGACCTTCGAAGCATGCAATCCCCCTTTTTGATTTAGTTCGAATTTTGAACTGGTATATATCCAAGCCCGGGTTGTATGTCAAGAGGTTTTTCTAAGCTTTCCAGTGGCGGTATGCCCTCAGGATGCCGTGCGTTTGAGAATCTTCAGTATGAGACTAGACATAGGTCAGTCTGGCTGAAATTGCTACCTTGGGAAAAGGAGTGGCTGGCCAAGCGGCCAGAAGGTCCCGTTCCGCCTCCTTGTAACCGATCCCGCCTCGCAGGCTGGTTTTATTGTCGCTGGTCAACCGGTAGGCAAAGCCGAGCCGCGGAGCAAGATTCCAGATATTACTTTCGGATCCTCCCACGGGACAGGAGGGATCATGATTTTCTCCTCCATAAATCATTCCTGCCGGCGCATTGGGATAGCGTTGTGATTTCACGCCGGGCTGAAAACAAGTAACACGTCCCTCGCGATCATAAAAGGGGAAATAGGGATCCCAACGCAGACCGAAGTTGAAAGTCAATCTCTGATTGACGCGCCAGTTGTCTTGAGCAAAAAAGCCCCATTTAGTCCCGCGCAGATCTTTGTATTCCCCACCTCCCTGTCCAAAAGCAGAGGCCTTACCCAGCAAAAAGTCTGCCAGCCCTTCCCCTGTATGATGCCCGTCAAAGATGAAATAACCGTTCTGCAGAATTCAAAGGCAGGTCTATAATCCGCCTCTGGTCGACGAGTTGGCCGGTGGTGGCTGTTCGGGTTACGAATAACTCGGTGTCCGCTTCGACGGAGACGCTCTGCGTGACCTCGCCCACTTTCATCGTGACGGTTAGACTGGCTGCCGCCTGATTGACCGTGAGCTTGATTCCTTTTTGCACGTAGGTAGAAAAGCCCCTTTTTTCGACCTTGATCTCATAGTCGCCGACCGGCAATCTGGTAAACAAAAACGCACCTGCCGAGTCTCTGGATGTAGTTTGAGTAAATTCCGTCTCCACGTTTCGAACCGTGACTTTGGCGCCTGGCACGGAGGCCCCACTAGCATCCAACACCGTTCCTCCTAAACTCGCAGTCGTATACTGAGCATAGAGAGGCATTTGTGCAACACAGAGTGATGTCACAACAACTAACGTCACCAGTGAGAGTGCAGGGCAAGAGATCCCGAGAGTTGCTTCAAAATCCTTTACTCTTTTCATTGGTTTTCTCCGCCTAAGATTAACTGGGTTAAACGATTGAGCTATCCACCGAGTCCTATGACTCGTCAAAAATTAAGAGACCGGGGATTGATTGAGCGCATTATATACTGGCTTAGTGCCAAGTCATCATTATTTTGTTTCTCGATTATGTTGAGGCCCCCTTTTAAGACGTGGCCTGCAGCCGCGATCATCACGGTAATGATCAGACCAAAGGTGAAGGCCACCCAACGTGGGCCAATGCACCTGTAAGGCATTTACAATGATTGCCCCGCACCCGGCTGTAACCAGGGCATAGGTGCCAACGAACTCAGCGCCGGCGCGGCGCCAAAGGGAGGTTGCGAACACGAAGCTCGTTTTCCCAGCATTCAGAGCGGGACTGTTTCCAGCCATGCTTGCAGGCGGGCTTCGAGGTCGTCGCGGACCTGTCTGAAGGAGGCTAAGCGCCGCTCCTGGCTTCCGTCAACCGCTGCCGGATCGGGAAGGTCCCAATGAACACGCTTAGCCGGGCCGGAAAAAACCGGACAGCTCTCTGCGGCGCTGTGGCAGAGCGTGATGACATAGTCAAAAGGCTTGGCGAGAAATTCGTCCAGATGCTTGGAACGGTGATGGCGGATGTCAAGGCCGCGTTCGGCCATTACCTTAATCGCCAATGGATTAACTGTGGAGGGTTGAGCCCCAGCGCTCGAAACCTCGATCCGATCGCCTGCCAGAGCTCGCAACAACCCTT
>QHZP01000576.1 GCA_003224715.1 Acidobacteriota bacterium
TACCAGCTCAGCACAGATCAAGTCGAGCCGAATGTCGAGGTAGATCCAGACAACCGGTTTTTTTGGCGCGCCAATATGATGCAACGTCTGGATATCGAAGCATTGCGAGACACAATTCTGGCGGTTACGGGGAACCTGGATCGGAGTCTCGGCGGGCCAGCCGGCAGATTGACGGACGATTTTAAGCGACGCACCCTTTATGCGCTGATCAGTCGGAACAAAATAGATCCGAGCCTTGAACTGTTCGATTTTCCGAACCCGAATAACACCACCGAACATCGCTCGGTAACTGTGGGGCCATTGCAGCGGTTGTATTTCATGAACAGCAGCTTCATCGCGGCCCAATCGAAGGCGCTTGCCAAGCGGCTGGACAAAGAAGCGAGCAGCGATAAAGCCCGGATTGTCTTGGCATACCGACTGCTCTACGGACGTAAGCCGGAGCCTTCCGAAATCCAACTTGGCTTGAACTATTTGCGGCAAACCCATGATGGGTGGTCACGCTACACACAGGCGCTGCTGAGCTCGAGCGAGTTCAGCACGGTGAATTAAGCAATGAAGGGTGCTAATCCCATGACTCGACGCGAAGCTCTCCAGCTCCTTGGCAACGGATTCGGGATGATAGGTTTAGCCAGAGTCCTGCACGCGGAAGCCAGCCGTACACCTCTGGCGCCTAAGGCGCCCCATTTCGCACCTAAAGCCCAAAACGTCATTTTTCTCTTTCTGAACGGCGGCATTTCACAGGTCGATACGTTTGACCCGAAGCCGATGCTCACCAAACACGATGGTGAGCCGATGCCGGGACCGAAGATCAAGACTGATCGCGCATCTGGCAATCTAATGCGTTCACCCTTTCAATTCAAGAAGTGTGGGCAAAGCGGCCTCGAAGTCAGTGAGATTTTTCCAAGGGTCGGATCGATGATCGACGATTTCTGTGTCATTCGCTCGACGTTCACCGATATTGGCAATCATCCGGCTGGGTTGCTCATGATGAATTGCGGCCATACGCAATTGGGGCACCCGTCGATGGGTTCCTGGCTCACCTACGGGCTGGGAACTGAAAATCAAAATCTGCCTGGATTCGTCGTTCTGTGTCCGGGCTATCCGACCCTGGGCGCGGAGCTCTGGTCCTCTGCCTTCCTGCCGTCAGTATATCAGGGCACTTACATTCCCAATCAGGAACAAGACCCATTGAAGATGGTTCAGAACATCCGCAACACGGATCTCACTCCGGCCGAACAAAGGCAGCAGCTTGACCTTATCGATAAGCTTAACCGCTCCTATCTTAGGCAGCTAGGTCACCAGACCGAGCTCGAATCGCACATTCAGGCAATGGAAGTAGCATTCCGCATGCAGACTGAAGTGCCCGAAGTATTCGATACCAGCAAGGAAACTGAAGCGACGCGGGCGCGCTATGGCAACAGTCATTTTGGACGGGGCTGCCTGATGGCGCTGCGAATGATCGAGAAGGGCGTTCGCATCGTCGAGGTTTACTTTGGCGGCGGACAGCCCTGGGACAGCCATGACGATATATTGGTGCACCGACAGTTGGCTAGAGATGCTGACCCCGCTATATCGGCATTGATCCAGGATTTGAAGTCGCGCGGTCTTTTTGATCAAACCATTGTGCTGGTAGGTAGCGAGTTTGGCCGCACACCCATGATCCAGAATAGCGGGTTAGAAAAGGTGTGCTACGGTCGCGACCACAACCCTCCGGCTTTCACAACGCTGCTTGCGGGAGGTGGTTTCAAGGGTGGGATGGCATACGGCGGCACCGACGATTTCGGCTTCAAGGCGGTGGAAAAGCCCGTGCACGTGCACGATCTGCACGCCACCATCTTGCACCAGCTCGGGATTGATCACACACAGCTCACGTACCGCTACAGCGGTCGGGACTTCCGCCTCACTGACGTGGCCGGCAATGTGATCCGCGAAATCATTGTCTGAGAGTCCGTCAGCAATTGTTGCGAGGACGCCAGAGGACTGCACACGATGGCAGCGTTCTCCCTAGCTGAGCCTGTAAGGCGCGCGCGCTATTCGTATTGAAGCCACCGATTGGCGGCCTCGTTAATGGACTTGAGCAAACCGTGGGAATAGAAGGGATTTTTTAGCCAGAGCCAATGAAAATTACCCAAATTGAAACGCATGTTTTATTGGTACCAGATTATGACCCCGAGGCGTGCTCATCGGCACAAGACGACATTGTAGTTGTAGTCCATACGGATGAGGGGATCACTGGTATCGGAGAAGTTGACACCAATCCTTGGGTAGCCCAGGCGATGATTCATGCTCGTGGCACTCATGTTCTCGGACTGGGCCTGGAGGAAATGCTGATTGGGGAGGACCCCCGCAATCCGGAAGCACTGTGGGAAAAGATGTATAGGGGCAGTTTTATGACGGGCCGACGGGGACTGGGCATTTGTGCCATCGGCGCCCTCGACATGGCCCTGTGGGACATCCGAGGTAAAGCGCTGGGCCTGCCCTGTTGGCACTTCCTGGGTGGCGCCAGCAAGAAGCACATTACCGCTTACGCCTCCTTGTTGCCCACCGGTCGTACGGCCTCGCAGTACCGGGAATCTCTGGTTGCGAAAGCCAAAGAGGCCAAGCGCCTTGGTTTCCGGGTTGGGAAAATGGAAGTCTGCGTCAAGGGTCCTTATAGTCATAATGGTCTGCAGGAAGACGACGAACTCATTGTTGAGATTGTGGCGGCTTGCCGTGAAGCCGTTGGGCCGGAATTCGTCATGATGGTGGATGTCTGTTACTGCTGGAGCAATGCCAAAGAAGCCTTACGCGTCCTCGAGAAACTGGAATTTTACGACCTCTTCTTCATCGAAACACCTCTTCAGCTAGACGACCTG
>QHZP01000577.1 GCA_003224715.1 Acidobacteriota bacterium
TTGGTTGGTGTTGGAAGGCGATGTGGCTGGGGACAGACAATTCGACCTCTGTTCCGACCATGGCACGGCTCAAGACTTTGAGTCGGGTGCCGATTCTTTCGGCCCGCTCGCGCATGCCTGACAGCCCCCAGTGTCCCTCGCGTCCCGTCTGCAGCACTTGAGGGTCGATCCCACACCCGTTGTCGCGGACGGCCAGGCGCAGTTCGGTGGGCCGATACTCGACCTCCGTCTCGATATCTCTGGCCTGGGAATGGCGGCAGGCATTTACAATCGCCTCACGGCCAATGCGGTAAACTTCGTCACGCAGCCCTGCCCTCAATTCCCTCTCCTTGCCATGTACAACCACTCGAAAGCTGACCGCTGAGGGGAAGCCCAAGTCGTTCGGAATACCGGCAAAGGCCTCACCGAGAGACGCAATGCGCTCGTTAGTCGAGCGCAGTCCCTGCACGGCACATCGTCCCTGCTCGAGGACGCGGTCCAACAACTGGAGAACGGTGCTAAATCGCGGCTTCGCGGCGGAATCCGCAGGCAAGTGATCCACGGCGGCGTGTAGCTGCATGGACACAGCGAAGAATCCCTGTAGAAGCGTGTCCTGGAGTTCCTGCGCGATGCGCGTGCGTTCGGCAAGCCTCTCTTCATAACGCGCATCGAGGCTTGTAGTGGATCCACTCACGGATGTCATGACAGGCAACGCGCGAACTCCTCCCTCCCCGTCGATTCCGGCGAAGTCGCTTGCGGGGCGCGTTGCGCTGTCTTGCAGCCGAGAAGAAAGAAGATTATTGAAACCCATCGCAATCCTCCTCTCATTACGATTGATCGGTCCGCGGTACGCCCCTCTCAGCCGTTCGGCGCATTGGCTGGCTCCTTCGGTTTCTTTCTGCAGCGATCCACTGGCGGACATAGGCTGGACAATTTTCCAGCTCGATGCTCTCCGCTTCACAGCGCGCCAGGAACTTCACGGCATCGCGATCGACCAGTGTTATGTCTTGCAAATCGAGCGCCACGCCCTGACCGGCCGCTTCCAGACTAAGAAGCCGTTGCAACTCGGTAACGTCCTCGATCTCGATTCGACCGCTCAACGAAAAGACCACTCCGGGATTGGAAGACCGCTGAATTCTCAACATGGCTTTCTTGTCACCATCCCTCCAAGAAGCAAAAGACGGGCCATTTGTAAGATATTGAAAAGACGGCGGCGCGAACCACGAGTGTCGCGAATTCGCGAAATTTTCGCGACCTTGTCGGACGTTTCGCGAAGCTGCCAGAGGGGAAGGACGAGCGTCAGACGGTCTTAAAGCGGAATTTATTGATTTTCAGCGATCGGATCTTTGACTCCAGAGTGGAGGGCGGCATACTGAGTTGGGCTGCCGCACCCGACGGTCCCGAGACGCGGCCTCCAGTTGCTGCTAATGCCTTCTCTATTGCTTCCCTCTCTTGAGTGCCGGACTTCTTGGCGGTTGGACCGCTGTCCTGCCGAGGAGATGAAGATTGAAAAGAGAGCCAGCTTGGATCCACTGAGAAGAGATCCGTTTCACAAACGATGACTGATCGTTCGATCACGTTCTGCAGTTCTCGAATGTTTCCCGGCCAGGCATACGACTCCAGCAGTTCCAGAGTTCTCTTCTCGATGGTCTCTATTTTCTTCCCGGCCTTTCTTGCATAGCGGTAGATGAAGTACTCGATCAGTGTGGGGATGTCTTCTTTCCGCTCGCGGAGAGGCGGAATCTCGATCGGGAACACGTTCAGGCGGTAAAAGAGATCTTTTCGAAAGGCGCCTCCAGCGACCGCACTCTCCAGGTCGCGATTGGTTGCGGCGATCACCCGCACGTCCGCGTGAATCGGCTGGCTTCCGCCAACGCGCTCGAATTCCCGCTCTTGCAAAACGCGAGTAGAGCAATCTGAGTCTCCGCGGGCAGCTCTCCGATTTCATCCAGGAAGATCGTGCCTCCCTCTGCAAGCTCAAAACGACCCAGGCGCCGCTGCAGGGCTCCGGTAAAGGCTCCTTTCTCGTGACCGAACAGCTCCGAGGCAATCAACGTGGCGGGTGTCGCGGCACAATTCACAGTCACAAAGGCTCGTGAGGAACGCCGTGACCGCTTGTGGATGGCACGAGCGATGAGTTCTTTGCCCGTTCCCGTTTCACCAGTGATGAGGACCGTGGAATCCGTCGGCGCGACCTTGGCGACACGTTCAAGAACAGCCTGCAAAGCTGGTGACTCGCCTACGATGTCTTCGAACATGGATGCTTTGTCGATTTCTTCCCGTAGCGCGATGTTCTCTTTGTAGAGCCGGTCCCGCAATTTCTTGATTTCATCCAGAGCCTTCTGGAGGTCGGCTTCGGCTTGCTTGCGCTCGGTGATGTCCGTAACCGCCCCAACGAACTCAAAGCTGCCCGACTCGCCTTTTGAGGGATGACCCACAACCCGGAGGTATTTGATGGATCCATCAGGCATCAGCAACCGATGTTCGAAATCGAAATCCTTCTTCTCACGTGAAACGCGATCGATTATTTGCCGCACAGCCGATCTCTCTTCCGAGTGGGTTCGTTGCACTACCAGGTCAATCGCAACCTTGGCCGCCGGTTCGTATTCAAAGATCCGAAAGGTTTCTTGGGACCAGTAGATCTGTCCGTTGGAAACATTCCAACCGAAGCTACCGGTATGGCTCAATCTCTGCGCTTCGGCTAAGTAAGCCTCACTCCGCCGCAGCGCCTCCTCGGTGCGGCAGCGCTCAATTGCGATTAGGGTGATGTGCGCCGCCTCCTCGATCAACTGAAGATCACTGCGGCTGGGGCTTCGGGGTTCGGGATAGTACATGGCGAAGGTACCGAGCACTTCATTATTCTTTGAAATCAGCGGCTGCGACCAAGAGGCGCGTAGGCCGTGGCTCAAAGCCACGTCACGATAGTCTGCCCATAAGGGATCGCTGGCGATGTCTTCAGTGATCACCGGCTTTTTCAGGAATGCGGCCGTGCCACACGAACCTACGGACGGGCCGATCGTCAACGGAGTGATGGCCTGAGACCACCCGCTGGGAACCCGCGGCCCGGCTGCCGGCCACAGCCTTTCGCCGTCCGGATCCATCAGCAGAACGGTCGTAATAGTGTTGGGGGCCTGGGCGTCAATGGTGCTACACAGATTCTCCAAGATATCAGTGAGGCTCGCACGACCATCCGCCCTTTTTCGGTCCTCAATATCGGTATTGGTTCCATACCATCTGACGACCTTGCCCTGCCCATCTCGCACCGGCACAGCGCGAAACAGGAACCAGCGATATTCTCCATCGAAACGTCGCAGCCGTGCCTCTTCCTCGCCTGGCTCTCCAGAGGTGAGAAGGCCTAGCCAGGTGGCCATTAGCTTCTCTTGATCTTCGGGATAAATGGCGACTTTCCACCCCCAACCCAACGCTTCTTCCAGCGAGAGCCCCGTGTAGTCGAGCCACCGTTGGTTGAGGAATTCGGCGGTCCCATCCGGCTGACAAGACCACGCCAGCGTGGGGATCTTGTCGATCATCATCCGAAGCTGCCCTTCCGATTTCTTCATCTCGTCAAAAACGCCTTCTCGAATGGGGCCATGGGTTGGCCGACGATTTAGGAAGTACGCCTGAACACCAGAATCTTTGCCGTGAACACGTAAACTGGTTCCGCGTCCTGGTTCAACGTGGTACTTCTGACGATCACGATGCCTTGTTGCGGTTTCGAACGCGAACACCGGATTTCGAGGATCTCGCTTTCCACTCTCAGGGTATCGCCTGGGCGGGTCGGCTTTGGCCACGCGATCTCCCCGCCTAAGCCAATAATGCCGTTTGCCAAGGGTAAGCCACTAGTAACCAGCAGGTACATAGTTACGGCCGCAGTGTGCCAAGCGCTTGCAGCCAGGCCTCGGAAGACGCTCGCCTGAGCAGCAGATTTGTCAAGATGAAAGGGCTGTGGGTCAAACTCGGTGGCGAACGCTTTGATCCGATCCTCATCCATATGATACAAACCAGAGGTGAACCGCTGGCCGGGGTGTAAGTCTTCCAGATATAATACCCCGGTTCTTTCGACTGCCTCATTCATCACGTGTCACTCCCAAAACGTTCTGCTTAGCTTTTTCTGGAGCGCCGAGACTGTTCAGAAGTCTTCCCTGTTCCTGAACCTGCAAAAGTATATCTTCTCCAGCCGCTTTCTCAAGGCGCCATTGTACCACCCAAGGGGTAGCTTCGAGATCATTATGCAGAGAGCAGCCAAATCGACCCAGGGTTGCTCTTCGGTTTGCTTTCATAAGTCCTACCAAAGTATCAGGAGGAATGGAGCACCACAAATTCATTCTTGAGAAGTAGCGGTTCTTCGACGGTTTTCTTAATCCCTCTGCTTGCATCATACTCTTGCGGTGTTTGCCGGCCGCGTTCGGGTCTGTGCCGGGAGCGGCATTGGTGTATTTCGTGGCCAACACCAGGCTCTGACGGTGGCCCTGCATAAACTCGCCAAGAAACGATTCGCTCGTCCCGTTCGTGTAGACGTTAGCAGTGTCGATGAAATTGCCCCCAGCCTCACGGAAAGCGTCGTACACCTTTCGCGCCTCGTCCTTGGCGGCGCCCCAGCGCCAGTCATCGCCGAAGGTCATGGTGCCGAGAGCCGCTTCGGAAACTCGAAGTCCGCTGTTGCCCAAAAGTCTGTATGGCATATGATCTCCTTTTTTCGTTATGCTTTTCCCTTTTCTTGGTGAGAGCCGCCAATCGGAGCCGGTGGCGCGATGTAATACAAGCCATGACACGTTCGTCTAGCGAGCTTGCGATGCAGCTTCTTCGTGAGGATGAGGCCGCTCCGGGAGGGTTCGCCGGCAAGTCGGTCGAGAAGGCGAGATCCTTCTGCGTTTCGAGAGTGCGTGAGACGAATATGGCCATACTTCCGTTGTCACGCCGAACCCTTCTGAACCGGGCGACCATAATTCGGCATGTCGGCAACCAGATCAAAAATGGTCTTTGGCGAGCCTTCGATTCGTGCCGTGAACCGCGGGTGCGTGGTGGACATTTAGCCTCAGTTCATTGAAGGAATGGTTTCAGTTTGAATTGAAAGACAAATCGAGGTA
>QHZP01000578.1 GCA_003224715.1 Acidobacteriota bacterium
CCTGCGCCAACATGAAGGTTAGCTAATCTCTTGCACTATGTCAGCTTGCTAAAGTTGCACAAAGGCTGGAGGAGGCTCTGCAAGAGGCTGTACGCAAAGGCCTTGACAGACCTGGGAATTCGCGACTAGCATACCGCCTCTAGTGTGGTGTTTTCCGAAATAGCATGAGTTGCGAAGCCAAGTCTGAAACACACCAGCAGGTCAGTTGTTACGATCGTCATCCAAATTCCTTGACAGCTTGAGGTCGCAAATGAGTCTGCTCCCTGAGGTCGAACTAGGGGAAAACTTCCTGCCTTTTGTGCAGTTTCGGGAGAAGTTCGGGTTTGTCCCGAATATCTTCCGCGCTCAGACCTTGCTGCCTCGGGCCATCGAGGCAGAAGCTCATATTGCGGCCACAGTTGTCCTTAGGGATGCGGGCCTTTCGCGGGTTCAGAAGAAACGCCTGCTCCTGGTCATTGCTCTTGCAAGTCAGAATACATACTGTGTCGCCACCCACACGGAGGTACTTGGTTCGCTGGGCGTGCCTGATCAGCAACTAAAGGACTTAGCCACTGATTACCGCCAGGCGGGACTCGCCTCGGCGGACATTGCCCTGTTGGAATTCAGCCTCAAGCTAAGACGATATCCCACCTGGATTGGTAGCGAAGACATAGGGATCCTGCGGAGCCACGGGTTTGATGATGAGCTGATCCTCGAGGCCATTCTGGTCACGGGCCTGGCGCAGTTTCTCTGTTTCCTGTCGGCCGGGCTCAAAGTATCACCGGATGTCGAGCCCAGGCTGGGAACGGAACCCTTGCCCTGGGTGGATACAGTGCGCAGTGCACAGACGCGCCACTCCCGGGGAGGCCCCTATCTCCAAGCGGTGCCAATGGATCCCAGGACTTTCCCACCCTTTGCCCTCTTTCAGGAGCGATTTGGATTTATCCCGAACATCTTCCGAGCTCAAACCCTGCGCCCCGATGTTCTGGAGGCTGAAGCTCAAGCCGTGCGAGACATCCTTTTGACCAATGATGTGCTGACCCGCCTTCAGAAGGAATCCATTCTTCTCGTCATTTCTGCGCTCAATCTCAACACCTACTGCGTGGCAGTGCACTGCGAAATGCTGCGAAACCTGGGAATCCCCGATGAGCAATCGGACCTGATCGCCATGGCTCGGCGACCCAACGATTTCGGTCGCGAAGACATTGAGCTTCTTCGCGAGAGCGGATTCAGTGATATCCAGATCCTGGAATGCATCGTGATGACCAGCCTCACCCAGTTCTTGAACACTCTGCAGATGGGGCTGGGCACCGTTCCGGACTTCGAACCGCTGCAAGTGTTTCCATCGGAGGCCTGGTCGTCAACAGAGGATCCCGAAAAAAAAGTGAATCTTTTTTCGGAGCCGGTCCGTCTAAAGGACCAAGGTGTAGTTTACGAGACAGAGGCACTCCACGATGAAGACGCCAATCTAGTGGCGCAAGCCAAAAAAGGAGATCTCGACGCTTTCGAGCAACTGGTCCGTCTCCATCAGGGGCGGGTCTATAGAACCCTTATCTTCATGACTCAGAACTCGTCAGAAGCTGAGGACGGGATGCAGGATGTCTTCCTCAGAGTCTTTGAGAGTATTGGAGGGTTCCAGGGAACAGCGAGATTCTCGACTTGGCTGACACGCATTGCCATCAACGAAGGCGTGGAGCGTTTGAGGAAACGAAGGGAAATGGAAAGCCTGGATGAAGAGAGCGCTGACGAAGACGAGCCTTTTCGCCCGCGGTATGTAGTCTCTTGGGAAGACAATCCGGAACAGTTGTATTCCAAAGCAGAGATTCGTCAGCTCGTCCAAGGAGAACTGATGAAGATCCCGATAAAGTACCGTGTGCCTGTACTGTTGCGTGACTTGGAGCAACTTTCAACTGAAGAGGCCGCTCAGGCTTTGGACCTGGCCGTCCCGGCGCTGAAATCAAGACTTCTGCGAGGTCGCCTGATGCTACGCGAAGCGTTAGCTCCCAATTTCAAGAAGAGGGCCGCCGGTGTATAGCTGCAGCGAAGTATTAGCTGAATTGTCGAACTATTTGGATGACGAAGTCACGGCGGAAATCCGCAGGGAGCTGGAGCAGCATGTGTCACATTGCCGCACTTGCCAGGTCATCTACGATTCGACTCGCAAGACGCTGCGAATCGTTACGGAAAGCCAGTCCTTTGAACTTCCCGAGGATGTCTCGATGAGGGTAACGAAGTCAATCATGAACAAGGTGCGAGGCGCCACCCGGCAAGATCCTCCGAATTCACCCACGTCCTGAACGTAGCCTTAGCATCTTCAACCTCACTTTCCTCTGGCCTGAACCTCAGCCTTACCACCAAAATTTTCTGAATCCTCAAAGTGCCAAAACCCGTCTAAGGTTGTACAGCTAAGGAGACCAACTGGTCCTCGAGTCATCTGGCAAAAGCTTCAAGATCACTAGAGGCGTTGGTGCTGAGCGAGGTGCAGCGATGGGATTCACTAACAGGATTTCTGTCGAAGAGTTTGAGGCGGTGGCCATGCCCCACTTTAACGACCTCTACCGAACGGCGGTGCGGGTGATTGGAGATCGAACCGAGGCCGAAGATTTGGTACAAGAGGCTTATTTGGAAGCCTGGAAATCTTTTCACCGCTTTGAGCCTGGAACCAATTGCCGCGCCTGGCTCTTTAAGATTCTGTTTCACGTCATCCACCATCATCGGCGCCGGTGGTTTGCATTAAAGTTTGTCAAAGAGAGCGAAGAACTTTTGGAAGAGGTCTTAACTTACGAGCCCCCCATTCCCGAGCACCTCACTGACGAAGACATCTTAGCCGCCCTGGAGAAAGTCCCGGGAGATTTCCGTGAAGTGCTGCTGCTGGCGGATGTCCAAGAGTTCTCATATAAAGAGATTTCAGATACATTGAAAATTCCCATCGGAACCGTGATGTCTCGCCTGAGCCGGGGACGAAAGATTCTGAGATCTCAATTGGCGCCCCTGGCCGGCTCCACAGGAATGACGGCTGCAAAATCGGTCGGGGCCGTATAAAGGCTATTCCGGTCAGGAAAATGCCTGCTCAATCTCTTCGCATTCTCGTCAGGCAACCCCAACGGAGGCTCCAATGAAGACGCAGATGGAGATCATCATCGTTTCCAGGCTGGCCGTCGAGCTGTGGATTGAGTCTATCCAACGCGGCGACTATGACTATCTGCCAAACCCGGGTTCGCTAGCTAATGCACCCGTCGTATAGTCACCTTGGCCACTGGGTTACGCCAGTCGCGCACATCCGCTTTCAAATTCCCAATTCCGTGAATTCCGGCGTGAATATGAACAAATCCTTCACCTTGCCCCGGTTTGCCTCCTGTTCCCGCACCACCACATTCAGCAAAGAAAGGACCAGGAATGGAGGCGCAAAGTTCATCATTCCTCTCGCTGCCCGCATCATAGGCGGGGGAAAACAGCGTTAGTGTTTTCCGACCTTCCAGCGCTTCAACGTCGTTAATCGAGAAAAAACCGTCGTTGGTGGGAATGAGCATTGCCGCCATACTGAGGTGGTCGAAGCGCCCGCCACCCCTGACAATAATGGTCACGGACTTCCCTGGGTCAAGCAGACCGCTTGAGGTGATAACGTCTCTCACCTGGGGCATTGCAGAAAGTA
>QHZP01000579.1 GCA_003224715.1 Acidobacteriota bacterium
ATGGCTGCAGCGATCAGTCACGGTTCCTTCCCGGGGTGAGCCTACCATTCAAGTGCAGCTGGAACGGTGGGTCCATCCGATGGCTTACGGCTATTATAGCGGTGACCATCACATTCACGCGGCCGGCTGCGCTCATTACACTTCACCCACCGAAGGAGTACTCCCCCGGGAGATGTTTCTGCAGGTTAAAGGTGAAGGACTGAACGTGGGAAGCATTCTGACCTGGGGCTACGGCTTCAATTATCAGCGGCAGTTTTTCTCTCCAGGTGTCGATCGCATCAGTGAGCCGTTTTGCCTGATGAAATACGATATTGAAGTGAGCGGATTTGGTTCAGAGGCCCTTGGTCATGTTTGCCTGTTGAATCTCCAAGACCAGATTTATCCTGGCGCCGACGGCAGCAAAGGCTGGCCCACCTGGACCACTCCAGTGTTGCGGTGGGCCAAGGCGCAAGGCGCGTACACCGGCTACGCGCACTCGGGAAGCGGGCTGCAAGTGGACCCGGCCGCCGCGGCCAAACGCCTGATGACCGAGCTGGATGGGAATCAGGACGGGCGTCTTGATCCCAACGAAGCCTTACGAGGCTTATTGCCCGAGGACTTTGCTGCCGTGGACCTCAATCGGGATGGAGCCTTAAGCGAAGCGGAGTTAGTCAAATCCCTGGACCGTGTGTCGGATCAACTGCCGAACCTGGCCAACCCGGAACTCAACAGTGTGGGGGCGCAAGAGATATTTGTCACGACGGCTCTGGGTGTTTGCAATTTCATCAGTGCGATGGATACGGCACGGCTCCTGGAATGGAACTGTTGGTATCATCTTCTCAATTGTGGCTTCCCGTTGAAAGCGGCTGGCGAAACCGACTTTCCGTGCATGAGCGGAACTCGCGTGGGACAAGGCCGTACGTACGTCCAGCTTGGCAAAGTGGACCGAATCGACTACAAGACCTGGTGTGAGGGGCTTGTCCGCGGGCGATCCTATGTTTCGGATGGGTACGCTCACGCCTTGGAATTTACCGTGAACGGCAAGTCGGCCGGAGATGAGATCAGGTTAGCTCAACCGGAGACGGTAAAGATCAGGACCAAAGTCACCTTCTCATCTGAGACGCCTCTGGAGGTTGCCTATGGAGGTGTTATTCCCGCAGGCGGAAAAAGGTTGATTGGCGATACGGTTAATTTTCATGAGCCGCTGTCGACGGCCGTTTCGACTCCGTTGGACCGGCGACTGAGATTGGTGGAGTTGGTCATCAACGGCCAGCCAGTGGCCTCGAAAAAGGTGCCTGCCGATGACCAGGTGCACGAGCTGGAGTTCTCGGTAAGAATTGATCGCAGCAGTTGGGTGGCGGTGCGGCATTTCCCGCAAATGCATACCAACCCGGTCAACGTGATCATTGGCGGTAAGCCGATTCGTGCTTCACGCCAGAGCGCGATGTGGTGCATCGCCGCCATTGAGCAACTCTGGCGTGTCCGGAACGAATAAATTGCTCCCCGGGCACGGGAAGAGGCTCGCAAAACCTTCTGGGGCGCGATCGACCGCTATCGCCAAACTGCCATGGAAGCAGCGGATGGGACGGAAGAACTGAGCGCCAGGCGTTGAAGGAAGCCCCAGGACCACGCGGCGGCAGCCGCCGAGCCACTCTACGGCTCTGGGAATCACTTCCTGCTAAGGATCTTCTTGATTTCAGGCCAGAATTCCTGGACCAAATTCGACAGGCCCGCCAAAATGACTTGCCGATTGCCGTCTCGCACCCCATCGCCCAAAGGCGTATAGCGGGCCGGAAGCCAGGAAGTAGCAATCATGCTGCTAGCGTAATAAGAACCCAGCGTGGCTGCGGCTAACCTTGGTTTCCCTTCATTGTTATAGGTGAGCAGCGAATACAGGAAAGCATGCCCAGCGCGGGACCAGGGTTTTTCACTCCCACTTCGGATGTAGCGAGGGTCTTGTCCCAATAGGGCACAAGCCGGAGCTTGAAGGGTTCCCTGCACCACACTGGTCCCCAATCGAGCAACCAGCCGTTGGCCATACCCCGCCGTGTCTTGACCCCATTCTGGAGGCTGGTGCTCCACTTCGTCCAGAGCCGATCCTACCAACACACCCAGATAGGCTCCGACAGTTGTAAAATTCTGCTTAAAATACAGCCGCCAGCGCTCTCGGCCCGTGAGTGGCCGGTAGTTCACGGCTGACGCAGTCCCCACTCCGGTGATGGGATTGACATCGACACTGTTCCGGTCCTGCTGATCACTTGAGGGATGCCCCTGGGAGATACCTTTCTCGTGGTTCGGGGATTTAGAGTCATCGCCATTGTCTGTCTGCGCGGTCGCTTTCTGGGTTGGTGCCAATGGAAGCAGGGACAATTCCTCTCCCCGCAAGACTTCCATTGGGCGCTGTATCAAGAGGCTCATCACGGTCACTGACCATATCGCCACACACTTCCTGCCTGGCGACTTCACCGCCTCTGAGAGGCGCGAGTTTAAACTGAACAGGGTCATTTTTCGTGATGGTTATTGTAGTCGACTTCGCGATATCCCGTCGATAGAGACGAATGACTCGTAGTTTTGGTTTCCCTTATTTTCCAGCTCCCTGGTAATCAGGTCGTGATAATCCATGGTTTCTCGTTAGTTTTTTCGTTGACTGTTTTGGTCCGTAACCAAATCCAGAAGCCGCGGCCTGACCACCGCCACTCCGAAAACGCCGACCAGCGGCTATGGCAATCCGGATCCAGACGGCGGCAATAGCCACGGTAACGGGACTGAGCCAGCGCACACCGATCAGGATGAAGGCGGCGGAAAGCAGAGTTGCGGCGCCCTTGGCCAACCGTTGAACAAACATGTTGGTAAAGGCCCTGGCTTTGTACTGGGCGTCGCTTGAAGTGGGAACAAACAACATCTCGCGCGAGGTCTGGTTGATTGAATAGTTCAATCCATTGTCCGAGATGATCAGCAGGCTGCCCATCAAGAGACTGGGGTCCAGGCAAAATGCAGCGCTGGCAAGGCTCATACTTGCAGGCAGGATGATGAGTCCGGCTCCAGGGCCTGAGCGCTTCAATAACAGCGTAGTCAGGATCAATTGAGAACCGAACGCCAG
>QHZP01000141.1:0-11390 GCA_003224715.1 Acidobacteriota bacterium
TCCCGCGCAACACGAGCTGCCAGCGCTCATCCAATCCTGCGTCTCCCGGCTCAAGCAACTCCATGATCTCCAACACAGCTTCGCTGTCAACATGAAAAAGCCGCTCAGCCAACTGAATTCCTTCCGTGCCTCCATACCGCTCAACTTCACGCTCGTAAGTGTCAAACTGCATCCGCCAGATCTGCCCTTCTTTCAAAAGCGGAGCCACCGCCGCCTGAAGCGCGGGCAGCGCCTCCGCCTGCAGCCGCTCAGGCACTCCGTGAAGGCGCAGACGCAGATGCCAGTCGGGATCTCCATAGCGAATGAAGAACCAACTGTCTGCTGCGCCAGACTGACCAAGTGCTTCCGTGAGCGGGGTGACTACGTCGCGCAGCACCTGGTCAGCGATGGCTGTGCCGGTATAGAGCTTCGCATACAGCCACTCTGAGCCAGGAGGAAAGCGGCGAACCCATTGCGGATTCGGAGTTGGGGATTGGGGACTGTTCAGTTGCGGATTGTTTGTCGCCCATCGCCATCGTCAATTCGCACAAAAGGCACGATCAGTTCATGGACGAATCGGCCTTCGGGGCCGCGTGCGCAAAGCTGCTCAGGTCCCGGGAATAGTTCCGTCACCGCCGCCTCTTCGCGCTGCTTGATCAGGTGAAGGAATGTCTCGATGCAGAGCAAATTGTCGAGGTCTACCGGAAGCGTATGGTCACCGTCGGCAAGCGCAATCCACCGGGGAAGGCGCCGCTCGACACGCCACTGCTGGACAGCTTGAAAGCGCGCCACTTCATGAACTGCGCTTAGACGCTGAATCTCTTCTTTGCTCACGCGCCAGCGGGCCAGTGAGAGCACCAGCCGCCCCATGACCACACGAGGCAAAAATGGAGCAGTCCCTAGCACACCCCAGTCCCACCCTACTCCCGAGGCCAACCCCTGGAATTGAAGCGTACCCAGGAATCGATACACGCCAGAGCTTGAATGATGGAAAGCATGGGCATTTGTCAGCCGCGGGATCACCTCGCGCGCAAGGCGCGCCGAGCGCAGACGGACTCGCCCATTCCGCACTGAGACCCGCAGATCAGTGACGGGGATTTGCCGCTCAGCCACTGCGCCGGAGCGCCCCAGGTAGGGAATCTCGTAATCGCGCAAGACTGGGCGCAGCAGAATATTGCCCAGCCGCCCTTCGGGCAGGTGCACGACCTCAGCGAACACGGCATCAGGTTGGAGCGCTTCCTCGGCTCTCAGGTGGCGCTCCACTTGTTGCCGCATCGTTTCGTCGACGTGACAAAATCGTCCCAGGATGCACGCGCCCGATGGACCGGAAGCAGTCCTGATGAACACGCGGAAATCACCGGCGGTCAACGCGGCGTCGTCTGCGGCTGCAAGCGTGGCCAGCACCGCAAAGGCGTCAGGCAGCGGCGGTGGTTCCTTGAAGCTGATGGCTTCGAGATCAGACGACTCGAGGCTGATTTCGTGAGCCTGAAGTGCCAAGGCTTTAGCCAGCTTGCGGAGCAGAAAAGTATCGCACGCACTCCACTGGACGGTCTCCGCAGGCTCAACCGGAAGCGCCAGCCCTTTTAGCAAGGGGGTCGCTTCTTCGCTCGCCGCGCCTCCTGGCGGAAATCCAATGCCGATCTCTTCATCCAATGCCTCGACCAACGGTACCTCTTGTTGCTCGTAGCGCGCGGTGAATGCCTCGCAAAAGCGCGCCAGATCACCCGCAGGCAAACGGCCAAACAAACGATGGAGCACTTCAATTCCCTGGGTGATTTCGGCCAAGACCGCGCTGCCCAGTGTCGCCTGGGGCGCAGACTTGACCAGATCCACTTGAAACAGCTTCGGCAGTTCGACCTGCGCAGGCAGACTTTGGAGCTTCCGGGCGAGCGCGCGATAGCGGGCTGGCTCCACTCCTAGTCCCGAAACATCTATCGCGGCCAGCCCCGCGCGAGTTTGAGAGAGGCAAGTGGCCAGCGGCGCCGTGGCTGCGTTCTCGCTCAACTGCTCAATGAGAGGATGAATGGGTTCAGGGCCGGTGACACCTGATTTTCAATCAACTCCGCGATGTACGTCTCGGCTTCAGTTTGTGAGATGTCGTCAACAGCCAGCGCCGCCGCCAGCTCAGCTGAACTGGCGCCTTCTTGGGCGCGAGCCAGCGTGGCCACCAGATAGTCCGTGTCATCGGCAGCAACGAGATGATAAGTGCGGTACTTGCCTTTGAGCCGCGACTCCACATAGCGCACGCGCCCGGCAGCACGGTAGAGACTGGAGTTCGGGTAGTAGGCGAAAATACTTCTCAAGGACGGCTCTCGTCCCAATGCCTCGGCAAGCGCGAAGAGATAATCCATATCGAGCCGCGTATGGCGCTGGCACGCCGCTTGACCTTCAATCACCAGCCGGGTCTCAACGGCCATCGTCCCGACTGAGCAACCGGCAAAGAGGCCGAATGGCGTGGCACGCCCCGCCATTCGCAAGAAGTAACGCGCGAGCGCCAGCTCGACGCGCTGGCCTCGCTTACTCCCGGGCTCGCGCACCCATAGATCAAAGAACTCTTCAAGTTCCGGCGCAGCGACGAACAGTGCTTCCCGAGGCGATCGCGCAACCGCAGGCGATCTCTGGCGAGAGCCTCCTCTAACCGGGCCGGATCATCGAGCAGAGCTGGGCCTTCGAGTCCATCGCCCCAGGCGAGCAGCTCGTCGAAGGGCAGGAGCGGGGTACGCAAGGCAAAGAAACCCGAAGGCACAAAACACTGCCGATGACCACCTTTGAGGTTCATACTTAGGAAACTGTTTCTAACTTAGTATCAACTTTAGGCGCGTTTCGTCACACCGAAAAAGCCGGGTAGCCAATTCGTGCACGCCAACCCTGCTGGCCGAAACAATTGGCCGGGACGGCACAGTCGAAGATAGAGGGTTACGCGCGTCGTAAGGCGCATGCCCCGACATCCTTGGGATCTTGGCGGCGCCGAAGCCAAGACGCGATCCGTGCTCACCCTCCGTCAGAGCGGTCAGGGACCGAGACGAGCAACATCCGATCCCATGCCGGGACAACCGGCGTGATTGCTGCCAGCAGCGCCAGTGCAATGCCCGCCGCGCCACTGAGGAGTCCTGGATCGTCTACCCAACGCCTTTCGCCGTTGACCACATCGAGGGCGGAAAAGCCGCCGATGCCTAAAGTGGGGTGGCGCATCTCAAGCGTGCGCTCGAACCAGAACACAGCGGCCTTCTTAAGCCACACCGCGCCGGTGGCCTGAAACATCCGGTTAAAGATGTGGCCCAGTCCAGCCGTTCCATGGCAAAGTCCGGCGTCCGCTGCTCCTGCCGTGTCCGGTGGGCGTTCCGCCGCGCGGCGAGCGATCTCGAGCGCCTCGCGCTCCCAGGCCGGCTCGCCCAGGCAGCGCGCCGCGCCAAGCAACGCTGCTGCAATCCCGGCGTCACCATAACACCATGCCAGTCTGCAATCATCGCGCTCAATGCCTGGCCCAACCCAGCTCGGGAAACTCGAATGCCCGCCGCCGCTGAGTTTCTGGGCTAAGAGCCACGCCATCACCTTCTCGAGCAGAGGCTGCGCTCGAGCCCGCGCCACCTGGGCTGCGCACGCTTGGCCTAGAAGCGCGATCACTCCCGGCACTCCATGCGCCAGCCCCAGGTTGTAATAGCCGTTCGGGCACAACTCGCGCTGCCATGCCGGAAGCAATTCCGGGGAGGTGAGCCAAGTGATGCCTTTCACATTGCGCTCAGCCGTTTCTTCCAGACGATCAATCACGCACTCCAATAGTTCGGCAGCCATCGGATGCGACAGTCGCTCAAGCGCGTAAACACCAAATCCAACCAGCCCACCGATGAGATCGTAATCTCCGCGCCAGGGGGACCGGGCCAGATAAGCTCTTAAGGCTTTGTTAATTGCTTGGTCAGAATTTTCCTCGTCCGCCTCAAAGAGCTGTTGCTGGAGGTGCGCTGTCGCCCAGGCTACACCTGCAAAGCCACTGTAAAGCGATGGCTCCATGGGTCCTGACGAGAGAGCGTGCACGGCCTGTTCCAGGAACTGTTCTGCATTCTCACCGTCATCGTAGTCGGCTAGGGCGAGGTAACCACAGAAAACAGCCAGTCCGGCTGTGCCTCGGGCCAAGGAAGCATCGGACATCTCCGTTGCTGAAGGATCGGGAAGCCCGGCGATAATCCCCTGGACCGCCTCCAAGGCACGCTCGCCTAGAGAGCCGTCGAGGATTGGCTCCCAGAGACATCGCCCTTCCGGCCGCTCAGCTTTTAGACCTTCTGCCCCATCGTTTTGAGTAGCCATCGGTTTTGAGGTTTATTCGAGAGCGCAAGCTGCTGAGTTCCTGCACGCGGCACTGGTCCAGGCAATCGTCAATGAACACTGGGTAGGTGCCGTCTGTTGGCCGTTGGGGTGGCAGAGGAACGAAATCCTGGCATTTGCCACAATAACTGTACATGCAAACCTGTTCTGGGAGGGCACCACCCCCGTGGCGCTGGTCCTGTTGGTTGGCACCCTACCGGTTTCTGGGCCACCCTTAAAGGCGACCCAGCAGCTGCGAAGGGATTTGACTGGATTCTCTCAACCTCAAATGGTAATGTCAATCTGGGTCGGCAACCAACCCGACCGGACTTTCCTGAAGGGGATGCGGTACCACACGAGCGTCGCCTGCGGCCATCGAAGAACGTCCTCCCTTCCGTTTGGGGAGCTATCGACGCCCCGACCGCAAGAACTTTTGCGCGGGCTGTGTGCAAGAATCGGTTGTGGCTCAGCGTTGCGAGATCGCTGCGCACCTGGGGCAGGGCATTTCGTGCACGCCCGGCTCCGTGAGGGAGCAGGCATTCAGCTACAACATCCGTTACCGACGCTCGAAATTCGTGTCATGCACCCGAGCGAAACACAACCCTGTTCAGTGGTGTCGCAGAGGTCCACCGAGTCTCCCTGGCGCCTAAGACCTCCCCTAAGTCCTGGGCGGACGACGCCCCCTACCAACCCAACCCCTCCCTTAACTCCCCGGGTTTGGCTGTCGGTCAGTTCCTTGACCGTCTCTTTGTTGAGTTTCAACTCACTCATTTTCGCCTTGCCTCTTTTCTTGGCGGTGCTCTGTTTCTTCTTCTTGGTTACCATTGTTGTGCTCCTTTCTGGAGGAACTTCTATTTGAAGTGAATCACTTTCGTGTCTCGGCTATTGGTCAAGATCCGTACTCATCGTTTGTCCGAGCCATCTGGAGTTCGAGATGAGCAACATCTGATCCGGTGCCGGCTCCTGGGCCGCCATAAAAGGCCGTGCCCAGCAGCAAACGGATTGAATTCTCTCAGCTTCAAATGGTGTTGTCAATCTGCATTGGCACCCGGTGCGCTATTCGAGGTCCGGCGCGGCGCATAATGTTTTCCGCGCGGAGGGCCGCGAGAAGATTACATAGAGGCTGTCGCATAGGCGACCGCGCTCTCTGCTGAGAGCCTCTTCGAGCCCCACCGGATCATTGAGCCGGTGGGGCTTGGAGTCCATCGCTCCAACAAGCAACTCGTGGAAGGGCAAGGGGACAGGCCCCCGTCTGAGTGGCATCTTTATTTAGATTTTGAATTTTAAATTTGGTAAAATTCTATGCAGTCTTCAAATAAGGAGTCATTCCATGCCAGAAAACCTTGCAAGAAAAACTTTGAGGCGGCGCGACTTTTTGAAATCTTCCGCTGCCCTTACGGCCACCACGGCGATTTCAACCTTTGGCGCGCCTGCGATTATCCAGGCACAATCCTTAATGAATCCCGTGAACTACGGGTTCATTGGCTCGGGCCGTCAGGGCTGCAATCATCTGAAACACCTTAGCACGATCAAGACGGGTCGCTGCGCTGTAATCTCTGACATTTATCCACCCAACCTCAAAAAAGGTGTTGAGACCGTTGGCGGCAATCCTGAAACCATTCCTGACAAAGATCCTTTCGCCTATCGAAAGCTTTTGGAACGAAAGGATATTGAAGCCGTATTCATTGTGGCGCCTTACCACTTGCATGTGCCGATGATCCTGGATGCCTTGAGCGCGGGCAAGCATGTCTTTGTCGAAAAGTGCTTGATGAAAACAGAAGATCAAATTCCCAAAGTCTATGAAGCTGTCAAAGCCCATCCCAATTTGGTATTGCAGGTTGGTTTGCAGAGGCGTTATAGCACTGTTTACCGAATCGCCATCCAAATGGTCCACAATGGAGTGCTGGGAAAGGTGCAAACCATCCGTGCCCAATGGCATAGAAATGGCAGTTGGAAAATACCTGTCCCCGATCCGAGCTTAGAGAGATTTCTCAACTGGCGGGTCTATAAAGAATACTCTGGCGGACTAATGGCGGAGTTGGGCTCGCATCAGGTGGATGTGGCAGATTGGGCCTTTCAATCTGAGCCCGTGGCCGTCAGTGGGGTCGGCGGACTGGATTATTGGAAGGACGGAAGAGACATCTTTGACAACGTCGCAGTCATTTTCGAATATCCTCAGGGCCAGAAATTCATTTTCACCTCCATTTGCAATAATGCTCACCTAGATTTCTCCGAGGTGATTATGGGGGATGAAGGCACCATCGAAATCACCTTGGGCAACAACAGTGGCCGAGCGATGTACTTTCATGAAAACAAGCCAGCCGACGCTCCAACCAACAAGGTGAAGTCAGCCGATACTAAGGAGCAGAATTGGTGGGCAGGAGCTACGGCTGCCAACCGAGGGGCCAGGGAAGGAATTCCTATTTCCCCGGAAGTTCCCAAGCAAAATCCGGGTTTCATCGCCAAGGAAATTGAATATGCCAAGAAGTGGCTGATTTCCATGGGCGTTTTAGAGATGGATCGGGAGAGAGACCCGCTGACTGTGGAAGAAGAAAGTTTCTTTGAATGTGTTCGGAACGGAAAGAAGCCTGTGGCCAACATCGATATCGGCGCCGCCGATTCCCGGGCGGTGATTTATGCGAACCGTGCCATGGAACTCAAACAGAAAGTGTTCTGGCCTAATCAGCCCTCCATTCCCTTAGAGTCTCAAATTTCCAGGAAGCTTTGATTCCCACAAAAGCATGACCGTCGAACAGCTTCTTCATACAAAGCGCGAAGAAATCCAGCGCATTGCTGCAAAACATGGTGTATACAACCTCCGTGTTTTTGGCTCTGTGGCTCGACGCGAGGCCCAAGCAGAAAGTGATATTGATCTCCTGGTTGATGTTGGTCCCACTACAAGCTCCTGGTTTCCGGCAGGTTTAATCCTGGACTTGGAGGACCTGCTTGCCCGTCGTGTTGAGATTGTTTCCGAAAGGGCGCTCAATCCTGACATTCGTGATCGGGTGCTTCAAGAAGCTGTACCCTTGTGAAAGAGGACGCCGTCTTTCTTCGCCATGTCCTAAATTGTATAAAGCGAATAAAAGAGGACGTGGCAGGCCGAAGAGATTCGTTTATGGTATCACATACTATTCAAGACGCCGTTCTTAGAAACCTCCAAGTCATCGCCGAGTCTACACAGCGTTTATCAGAAGAGATCAAGGCTACCCAGCCCGAAATCGAATGGCGACGCATTGCTGCCTTTCGAAATGTGCTGGTCCATAATTATCTCGGAATCGACATTGAAAAAATTTGGGACGTTGTTCAGCGTGATATTCCTGTATTAGAGCAAGCAGTTTCCAGGATGCTCGCGCGGCAGCCGTAACAGAAAATACCAATGCCTAACCGTTTGGAGTGGATGCCCGCCAAAAGGGGCGGGCACCGCTCAGTTCAATTGCGTTAGGCTCATTGGCCCGTTTGAGCTCTGATCTCACAAAGATCGACAGTTCGAAAGGACCGCTGGTCTATTGCCCTATCGGATCGAATACTCTCCAGACGAGGAACCCGTGATTGTGAGTCGCAAGGGGAGGCCGGTGGCGGCTTTGGTTTCGATCAAAAACGCGGATTGGGAGATGGCTAGTCTCAGTACCAATCCTTGGTTCTTGGCACTAATCCAGCGGTCCCGGAAGCGCCAGGAAAGAGAAGGCGGAATATCTAGCGAAGAGATGCGCAGTCGCCTTGGGCTACCTGGCAAGGGCCTAACCCCGCGCTCCAGCCGACGCCTGCGGAAGCGCCGGCGCGGCTGACTGGCAGAGGCACTGGCGCGGGAGAGCTCGGGTCAGTTTCGGATCCCGGCTCAAGCCTAACGTTCGCTGGAACGGATGGCCGCCAAAAGCGGAGTACACCGCCCACGTCGGTCGTGGAGTACGGGAAGCGGATCTACAGGAATCTGGCTTCACCCGTTAAGGAGTGGTACCAACTCGACCAGGGCGATCATTATAATCTGGCGAGGGTAGGAGGAGAGGACTATCACAATCGGATCAGGGAGTTTCTAAGAAATTACTTAAAGAAGTAAACGAGACACCACCGATTGCCAACCAGCCGGTTGCACCCGACCGCAGAACCTGCCTCGAAAAAGTAGACACTTCTACCTCACAACACGAGGTGTCGATGGGAAGAGCCGGCCCGAAGAAAGTGCCCCGCTGCAGTCTGGAGTTCAACCGGACGGCCATAGGATTGCCGGGGACAACTAGAGGCGTTCCTTCAGTGTCTCGAAGCTGATCTCGTCAATGGCAGCCGGTTTCTGACCGCGGGCGAACTCAGTGCTCAACTCCACCCTGTGTTATCGATCGTCCCGTTGACTTTGAACGACGAGCCGTGTAAAAACATCCGTGTCTAGTAAACCGAGGCAAGATCCCCTGCAGCCTCGCTGCAGCTCACCTCGAAATCGGTGGCCGCGTACCAAGGCTCAGAGGTAAGAACCAGACGTGCTGCTATTACGCTGGCTGTGATTGTAGTGTTTATGATGATTCGCTTCGATATCGCAGCCTATCTTTACACCAGAGCCGCGACCTTTTACCACCGCGAGGTGGTTTCTTCGCGAATAATCAATGACTATGTGAAGGGTCACGGGGTTCGCAAGCTGCAGATCGGTGCGGGCCCGAGCAATCTACCGGGCTGGCTTAATACCGACATTGAGCCAACCGTTGGCCAAGCCTATCTCGATGCCACGGCCGTTTTCCCCCTTCCGGACGGTTCCATCGATTATGTTTTCGCCGAGCAACTAATAGAGCACCTCACTTATGAACAAGGGCTAGTCATGTTGAAAGAATGTCTACGGGTCCTGAGAAGCGGCGGGAGGATTCGCATTGCCACGCCGAATCTGAATAGACTCATCGATCTATTTGGCCCCTCGCAGACGGCCCAAATGAAGGCCTATATCCCGAGTGAGCTCCAGTTCCACTCGTGGCCTGCAACCGCGGACAATGAGGGCTACATCCTCAACCAACACATGCGACGGTGGGGTCATAAATTTGTCTACTCTGCCAAGATGCTCCAGGCGCATCTCCAAGCAGCCGGATTTCACGACGTCACGGTCGAAAGGCCTGGCGAGAGCACGGATCCCAACCTGGCCGGCATTGACCTGAGAGCGCATGGAGAAGTCCGATCCCTCAACGAGTACGACACGATGGTGTTGGAGGCCTTACGACCCTAGGACGACTTCCCGACATCACCAGACTGGTTTGCCGAGTTGGAAAGGACCTACGGGCTCGTGGTGGACGAGAGCACAGTTATAGGATAATTTAGCCGCCGCGAATGTAAGAGTATGCGCGAATTGAATGACTGGCGACTGACCAACCAATACCAATATCTAAAAAGTGTCGATCTATTTTGGAAGTCATATCGTGTGTACCAAGGCCAGAATGGGCCCATGATCATTGCGAGTTCTGCTGGGCAAAATTCATGGAGCGTGATGACCCCAAGATTCATCGCGAGGGGTATACTACTGGTGATGGGTACTATTGGGTTTGTCGGAGATGCTTTGAAGATTTTAGAGATTTGTTCGAATGGAAGGTCGTCACAAGCGACAGCTAGGCATTTGCTCCAGCGGAGCAGTGCTCGGCCTCCTGGCTTCGTGCAGTGCCCTGGCAGCCGACCGCTGCAGGCAAAAGGTGCCGGCGGATGAACCGGGAGTGTTAGGTTGAGAAGATACCATTTTTTGCAATGAAGAAAAATCTTCGCAAGGCGGAGCAGTTAAAGCGACGCTTCCTTACAACCTGTGGCTGGTGTGGACAGACGATCCCTGAGGATGTCGAGGTATTTGGTTCAGGTGCGAAAGTCAGATCCGACTTTGACCTTTCTCCTCACGAAGGCCAGATCATCGAAATTGCATTGACACGCTCACCGAAGCTATTGCTGGCGGCTGTTGCCACTCGAGATTCTGAGGCGAAAAAACAAGGTAACGATTTAGTGTTCATGACCTGCAGTGACCAGTGCGGAAAGGACCTGAAAATGGCCATGGAACAGGAAGTCGAAATCGGCAACCAGTTTGGGTACCCCCAATGAAGCGGGTTTATTTCGCACTCGTACAGACAATACCTGGAACACACAGACGCGAGCGGCGACGCGACGGTTTCATCAAGAACCTGTCGCTCCAACGGTCCGGCGCGAGGAAGTGAGGCGTGGAGCGAGCTGCCAGGCGGCGCGTCCTGAAAGTAAGCATTGGTTGCCGGATCGAGAAATCCTCAAGGCGACAAACTGGTATCGGACTCTTCTTACTCAAGCATGTATGGCTCAAGGCAGGCCGCGGGATATTTTGAAACAGGAGAAGGGCCTTGGCCTTTGAAAACATTCACACCTGCATTCCTTGTCACCTGGCTGGTGGCCCTGACTTGTACATTCTCCTTCGCGCAGCAGAAGCCCGAGTATGACATGGGCAAAATGCAGATGGTGTTTTTGAGGCAGTCGCCTAAGTTAAAGGCAAAAGACCGCGCTGGGCAGGTCGGCAAGGAGCACCAGGCTTATGTCGAGAGTCTCGTCAAAGATGGGAAGCTGGCGCTATGGGGAGAAGTGACTGGTGAAGATGATCTCCGCGAGATCATGGTCGTAAAGACCGAGTCTCTTGAACAAGCACGGCAGGTGACTGAGTTACTCCCCGCGGTCAAAGCGGGGATGCTGAAGGCGGATGCGCTATCTTGGTATGCCGCGCGGAATCTCCTCAGAACGCCGCAGACGCCATTGACGACGCGATCAAACTACATCTTCGGTCTCCTCGTCCGCGGCCCGAAGTGGACGAAGGAGCAGACCGAGGAGACAAACAAGATCCAGGCAGGGCACATGGCGAACATCAACAGGCTGGCGGAAGCGGGTAAACTGGTCCTGGCTGGCCCCTTCTATGGCGACGGAGATCGCCGTGGGGTCTTCATTTTCAAGGTCGACTCGCTGGCGGAGGCGCAGGCTTTGACTGACACTGACCCGGCCGTCATCGCCGGTAGGCTGAAGATAGAACTTCATCGCTGGTCGGTGCCTAAGGGTATGCTTCCCTAGGCGTCTGACACGAGGTGCAACCCACCCGCCTGAAAAGCAAAGCCAGCTGAGCCGTGAGCCGATCAGCAGTCCTGTACCGCTCCCAC
>QHZP01000141.1:11447-26437 GCA_003224715.1 Acidobacteriota bacterium
CAAGGTGTGGTGTTGAAGGCCTCTAGTCATCAAGTGCCTCTCCGCTGGTACCTCGCAGTTTTCCTTAGCCTTTTCCCTCTGGCTTTTCCTACCCGGGCGAAAACCAAAGAACCCCCACTCTTTCGTTACGAAGATAGCCGCGTTTCGATGGCTTGCACTTATACGATTGTGGTCTACGGACCGGATGCCAAGCAGCTGCCTCTGATCGTCAACGCCGCCTTGGACGAAGTTGATCGCATTGACAGCTTGATGAGCAACTATAAGCCGGAGAGCGCTCTATCCCGAATCAACCGGGAGGCCAGTAAGGCGCCCGTGCTGGTCGAGCCAGAGCTCTTCAATTTTATTCAACTGTGTGCTCAGTACAGCCAGGAGTCAGAAGGCGCCTTTGATATTACGGTCGGCCCTCTCATGAAGGCTTGGGGATTCTTCCGGGGTGAAGGTCGAATTCCCTGGACTGTTGAATTGTGGAATATCCTGAGGAAAGTGGGCTACGGGCACCTGGTGTTGGATCCCAACGAAAGGACTATCCGGTTTGACAGATCAGGTATGGAGCTGGACTTGGGTGGTATTGCTAAAGGCTACGCCGTAGACCGCGTCGTGAGCTTGCTCAAAGAGTACAATATTAAGCGAGCTTTCGTGAGTGCTGGAGGAAGTACCGTGTACGGTTTGGGCTCCCCACCGGATAGCGACGGCTGGGAAGTGAATATTCGTGATCCCATCTACCCCAACGATCCCCACAAGCGTGCCGGCGTAGCCACCCTGAAAAACAGGTCCCTCTCAGTCTCGGGTAACTATGAAAAGTTTTTTCGCGTCAGAGGGGTGACTTATTCTCATATAATGGACCCGCGTACCGGCAGACCCGTGGAGAATATGTTGAGCGTGGCTGTGCTGACAGATACCGGCGTGGATGGCGATGCGTTGGACGACGTATTTTATGTCCAGGGAGTTGAAAAGAGCAAGATCTATATGCAAAAACATCCCGGGGCCGAAGCTTTTCTCTTCTTGCCCGCGGCTGACAGACAGTGGAAAATGGTGCACTTGAAATGAGATTTGCTGGCGGCAGCAGGAGGCTCGCCCTGCCAATTCTTTCACACCTTCCTTTCCGAGAGGGGAATATGACTTTGCGCCGCCCAAGGTGGCTCGATGGCTGCTACAGGCTATTGTGAAACCATAAAATTGCGCCGGTTGGGCATTTTGACCGGTGGTGGAGACTGTCCTGGATTGAATGCCGTTATTCGAGCTGTCACCAAAACGGCCATGACGCGCTTTGGTGTGACGGTTATCGGAATCGAAGACGGCTTTGAAGGGCTGATTGAGGGGCGTATGCATCAGCTCTCCAACCTGGATGTGTCGGGGATTCTGAGTCTCGGCGGGACTATATTAGGCACGTCCAACAAGGGCGATCCATTCCACTATCCTGTCGTGGAGACCAACCAGGAGGTTAAGATCATCGACGCCTCCCAAAGCGCTCTGCAAAACTATAAGAATTGGGATCTCGACGCTCTGGTTACTATTGGTGGAGACGGCTCGATGCATATCAGCCAGAAGCTTTATGAATTGGGAGTCAATGTCGTCGGCGTCCCCAAAACCATTGATAACGACCTGGAAGCGACCGATGTGAGTTTCGGTTACGATTCAGCGCTCTTCGTGGCCACCGAGGCAATCGATCGGCTTCACACCACCGCTTCGGCTCATCATCGGGTAATGGTCATTGAGGTGATGGGGCGATATGCCGGCTGGATTGCGCTGGGGGCGGGTGTTGCAGGGGGAGCTGACATTATACTGATTCCCGAGATCCCATTTCACTGGGATAGTATTTGCAAAAAGGTGTTGGAGCGCAGCAAACACGGCAAGCGATTCAGCATTGTCTGTGTGGCCGAAGGTGCCAGGCCGGCTGGCGGCACTCTGACTGTGAAAGAAATAGATGGCAAGCGAACCGATGCCGTTCGCTTGGGAGGTGTCGGAGAAAAAGTTGCCAAGGAAATCTACCTTCTAACCGGCCTGGAAACGCGTTATACCGTATTGGGTCATTTGCAACGTGGCGGGAGCCCGACTCCCTTTGATCGATTGCTGGGCACCAAGTTCGGAACGCTGGCCTGTGAGTTGGCGGCGGCGGGCGAATTTGGGAAAATGGTGAGCCTGCGGGGGACAGAAGTCACTGCGGTGTGGATCAAGGATGCCATTGCCCGGCAGCGCCTGGTGCCGATTGAATGCCAGTTGGTTCAATCAGCTCGCGCCTTTGGCACGAGCTTTGGGGATTAAGGTGTCGACTGGGAAACCTGGCTATAACAGCACCAGTGGGAACTCCCCAACCTCCCAATGTTAATTATGAAGGCAAACAAAGTAGCCCTGATCACATCGGCCAGGCCATTGCTTTAGCGTTGGCCGAATCTCGCTTTGATCTCGTAATTAATTACCGGTCGAATCTGGAAGCCGCTCAATCGGTGCAGGGTAAGGCGAGCCAATATGGGATTCGCACGGTCATTTGCCAGGCCGACATCAGCCAAAAGGAAGGACAATCGAAGCTGATCGATTTGATCAAGACCCAATTCGGTCGAATTGATGTCCTGGTCAATAACGCTGGTGTCGCGCCGACGGCCCGGGAAGATATGCTCAATGCCAGCGAGGAAAGTTTTGATCGGCTGATCTCGATTAATCTCAAAGGACCTTACTTTTTGACCCAACGCATCGCCCAGTGGATGATTGCCCAGCGCCAACACCTGCCGGAGATTGCGCCGATCATCATTAACATCTCTTCGATCTCCGCCTACACTTCTTCAACCAACCGGGCTGACTACTGTATTTCCAAGGCCGGTATTTCCATGATGACTCAATTGTATGCTGATCGGCTGTCGGAATTTGGAATTCCGGTCTTTGAAATTCGGCCGGGAATCATCGCGACAGATATGACCTCAGCAGTTAAGGAAAAGTACGATCAACTAATCGCCCAAGGCTTGACACCCATTCGACGTTGGGGCCAACCTGAAGATGTGGCTAAAGCCGTAATTGCCATTGTCCAAGGATACTTGCCATTCTCCACGGGTGAAGTGATCAATGTCGATGGAGGATTCCATTTGAGGCGGTTGTAATCGGGTTTCGAGCTTATGGAGCTTGGCACCGCCATTCAGTAATTATTGCTGTGAATTTGGGATCGGGCTCGAGGTAGGAGGTCTCAAGTTTGGACATTTCTTATTCCCTGAAGGGGATGAATACTCCGGGGCATTTGGTATCTATCCCCTTCAGGGAAGGGGAAGGTGGCTAGCTGGTTGTCCCAGGGTAGCGGCTGGGCCGCAACCCTGGGCTGCATTATTAATCCCCTTCGGGGAAGGAGACGCTTCGTTGACAAATCTCGAGGATTCCAAACGAAGTATCTATTTCGAGTGCGCGACCAGAACAAGTCCCCCAAGAAATCAAGAAATGTCTTGAGTTGCAAATGTCCAAACTCCAAGGAGGTGCGCTCCGCGCGTTTTCATTGGCCCCGTGTTTCAGCACGGGCGACCGGCCTCGCCCACAATTTTTCCGGATGATAGGACGATAGGGAAGAAAATAACAACAGAAGGTCCCGCGCTGAGGCACGGGGCTAATGAAGAGCCAATACATTTCTGTAGGCCGTCTGACACGGCAAATGCGTTACTCTATTTTTGTGTTTAGGTTGGCCATGAACCGGGTTCTTGCCGTACACCATCTGGGGCGGTCCAGGCGTCAAGAGGTGACCGCTGAAATCAAGGCCCAGGAATTATCTCAACATTTGAAGTACCTGTCTTCAGATGAATTGGTTGGCAGACTCTCGGGTACTCCGGGAGCAGAGAAAGCCGCAGAGTATATAGCCCAGGAGTTCAAGAGTTATGGGCTCCGTCCCGTGGGTGACGGCGGAGGATACCTGCAGGCCTTTACTTTTCTGTCTGGAGTCCGACTCGGCAAAACAAACCAATTGGAAATAATCTATGGGAATTGGCAATCCGTGCCGGCCGTCAGGCAGCCGGAACCATGGCAGAACCATCAGGCAATTCAGTTGAAGTCGGATTTCATGCCGGCGGCATTTTCTCGAAGTGGCACTTTCCAGGGAGCGGCCGTGTTTGCAAGCTACGGGATTACAGCTCCAGATCTAAGCTACGATGATTACCAGGGCGCCGATGTCAAAGGGAAGTTTATTTTTGTTTTGCGCTATGGTCCAGAAGGCCAGGATGTTCATAGCAAATTTGGCAAATATCACGCTCTTCGCTATAAGGCGCTGACGGCCAGAGAGAAGGGAGCCACCGGCATCGTCTACATCGATGACACGGAAGATTTCTCAAAGAGCACACTTTGCGAGTTGCGGCATGACAACGACTTTGCCGATTCTGGAATCGCTGCTTTGTCTATCAGCCGTCGAGTGGCACGTGACGTTTTTCGGTCAGCAGGGATTGATCTGGAGGAACGCCAACAGCAGATTAACCATCAGAAGAAGGGTTTTTTTTGTTCCTTACCCAACGTACAACTGACCTTCCATTGCGAACTGGTCAAGGAAAATCGACCGACCGCCAATGTAATCGGTTACCTGGAAGGCAATGATTTTCGTTTGAAAGAAGAGCCCATAATCCTGGGCGCTCACTATGACCACCTGGGGATGGGGGAGAATGGCTCCCTGGCCTCTAAGTCGGGACGGGAAATTCACAATGGTGCGGATGACAACGCTTCAGGCACGGCCGGGCTTCTGGAACTAGCCCATGTTTTTTCCCCTGGGGCCAGGCAGGTAAGACATAGCTTGGTTTTTATCGCCTTCTCCGGTGAGGAAGAGGGGTTGTTGGGATCGAAACACTATGTGAACCACCCGATATTTCCAATAGAGAAAACTGTGGCGATGATTAATATGGATATGATCGGGCGAATGAAGGATAATCGTCTGATTGTCGGTGGTGCGGGGACTTCGCCCCTTTGGAAGGAGCTACTGGCCCGCCTTAACCGGGTCAAGAACCTCGATCTCAAGTTCCAGGATGACGGGTATGGTCCCAGCGATCATTCTTCTTTTTATGGAAAGGAGATTCCTGTCCTTTTCTTCTTTACCGGTGTCCATCAGGACTATCATAAGCCCAGTGACGACTATAATAAGCTTGACGTGGCCTCCGAAGAAAAAATCTTAAGGTTCATTTATCAAATCGCTAAGGAAGTTGATACCGTTGATAATCGTCCACTATTTACCAAGACTCGGGAGACAAGCAGACCAGCCAGCGGAGAATTTCGAGTTTACCTGGGAACAATTCCGGACTATGGTGAAGAGGTTGAAGGAGTCAAGCTGTCAGGGGTACGCGACGGTAGCCCTGCTGAAAAAGCAGGTCTCAGAGGTGGCGACATCATCGTCGAGTGTGGCGGAAAGACGATCAAGAATATTTACGACTATACCTACACGTTACAGGAACACAAAGTCGGAGAGGTAATAGACATGGTCGTTTTGCGCAATCAACAGCGGATCAGTTTGAAAGCCACGCTGGGGCAGAGACCGTGATGACGACTCCAGAACTTCTCGAAAGACTGGAATCAAGAGAGAGACTAACCTCGTCCGAATACCTTCAAGTGGCTGAGACCGCACCGTTGCAGGAACTGCGCAGGCTGGCAGATGATCTGCGGAAGAAGCTCCATCCCGACAACATCGTTACCTACATCGTCGATCGAAATATCAACTACAGCAACATCTGCTCAGCCGTGTGCACCTTCTGCGCCTTCTTCCGCAAGCCCGGTTCCAGTGAGGGCTACGTCTTGAGCTTCGACGAAATCTTTAGGAAGGTGGAAGAAACCCTTGAGCTCGGTGGAAGTGGGATATTGATGCAGGGTGGTCTTCATCCGGATCTGCCGCTGGAATGGTACGAAGAGTTGTTGAGCCAACTGAAGCGCCGCTACGGCATCCATTTACATTGTTTTTCGCCTCCCGAGATTTATGCTTTCTCGCAAATTTTTCATTTGAGTATTGAAGAGGTGTTGCGGCGCTTGAAGGGCGCGGGACTAGATTCGGTTCCTGGGGGAGGCGCTGAAATACTGGTCGACGAGGTTCGCAAGAAAAACACCAACAAATGTAACACCAACCAGTGGCTCGAAGTGATGGAAACCGCGCATCGTCTCGGTCTTCCCACCACGGCCACCATGATGTTCGGCTTGGGTGAAACGCCGGCCCACCGTCTGGAGCATTTGCAGAGGCTCTATTACCTCCAACAAAAAACCCGAGGATTTGTCGCTTTTATCCCCTGGACGCTTCAGCCCGACAACACGGTGATTGGCCGTAAAAATCCAGATCGGGTGCCGGCGGAGGAATATCTCCGTTGGTTGGCCCTGGCGCGAGTCTATCTGGACAACATTCCGAATATTCAAGTGTCCTGGTTGACTCAGGGAATCGATGTTGGGCGTCAAGGACTTCACTACGGCGCCAACGATATGGGCAGCATCATGATCGAAGAAAATGTCATCACTCCGGCAGGAGCTCATCATCGCGCCACCGAGGATCTCCTGCGCCATTCGATTTTGGCCGAGGGGTTTCAGCCAATGAAGCGCAAGGCCAATTATCTAAGGTTGGAAAGGTTACAAGATAGAGATGAACCGCAGAGACGCGGTGGCGCAGAGGTTAACTGGGCCCGGGCCAATCCCGGCCCCAACTGAGGGTAGAAGATAGAGGATGGCAAGAATCTTTAGAACGTATTTCATTTCCATTCGTACTCTTGCTCCTGCTCTTGCTCGGCTGTCTGGCAGCCGATCGAGCACGAGTAAGAGCAAGAGCATGAGTAAGAGCATGAGTAAGAGCATGAGCAACACGGTGTTTCCGGTTTGAAATGACTCCATGACCGAACTACAAAAAGTAAAAACTCGACTGCTGCGGGGCATCGGCCAGGCGATTGCGGACTTTGCGATGATTTCCGAAGGGGATCGAATCATGGTTTGCTTGAGCGGTGGCAAAGACAGCTACACTCTGCTGACGCTCTTACGTGATTTGCAGGCCCGGGCTCCGGTTCAGTTTGACTTGCTGGCCGTGAATCTCGACCAGAGTCATCCCGGCTTCCCAGCAGGGGTTTTGCCCCAATACCTCTCGAAATTGGGTCAGGCATTTCGCGTGATTAAGAAGGACACCTATTCCATTGTCAAAGCCAATGTGGCTGAGGGTGAAACGACCTGTGCTCTTTGCTCACGTTTACGGCGCGGAATTCTTTACAATGCCGCGGTTGAACTCCGGTGTAACAAGATTGCCCTGGGACATCATGCGGACGACATTCTCGAGACTTTCCTGCTCAACCTTTTATATGGCGGGACACTGAAAACCATGCCGCCTTTGCTGCGAAGTGATGATGGACGCAATACGGTTATCCGGCCTCTGGCCTATTGTCGTGAAGCCGACATTACGCGATTTGCCGGACTGATGGATTACCCCATTATTCCTTGTGATCTCTGTGGCTCGCAGCAGAACTTAAAGCGCAAGCGCGTTAAGCAACTGATTGAAGAATTACAAGGAGAGATCCCGGGAATACGCGAGTCGATGCTGGCCGCGCTGGGTCACGTGGTTCCCTCACACTTGTTGGATGCGTCCCTGTTCAATTTCAAAGTCCTTTCCGTCCAAACCGGAGATGTTCAGGCTGAGCTCGATGCCGTGCTGGAGAATTCCGAGGAATCAGCTGTTCCTGCCTAAGTGCGCCATTTTCAGAAAGACGGTAATGTATTTCATTTCCATTGTGGTCGTACTTTTGCTCGTGCGCGCCACAGCGGATAAAAACATTGCACCGAGCCGCGACCGTGAGGGAGCGGTTGAGGCAATCTGTTGGGGCCTATCCCTCCCTGACGGTCGGGGCTCGGATTTCTTGTCTATTTTCAAGGGAGGAAGTCATGGAACATTTGAAGGGCTTTTTGAAAATCGTAGGCGACGCCAAATCCCGCATCCAGGAGACTTCGGTTGGCGAGACCCGCAAGAGATTAGACACTGGTCGCGGCTTTCATTTCATCGATGTGCGTGAAGACCATGAGTGGGCCAAAGGTCATGCCAAAGGAGCCATTCATCTGGGAAAAGGAATCATTGAAAGAGATATCGAAAAAACCATTCCTGACTTAAGGGCCGAAATCGTGCTTTACTGTGGAGGTGGCTATCGCTCTGCACTGGCTGCCGACGCACTGCAGAAGATGGGTTATCAGAAGGTTTTTTCCATGGCCGGTGGATATAAGGAATGGGTGAAAGGAGGTCACCCGGTCGAGGACTAGGGGCAGGTTTAGGTGCCGATGTCGATCAGGTCACGGCGGTGACTTTTAGCTTCACGGCCTTTTGATTAGAGAGGTGCCGCTTATCGCAAGGAGCCGAGAAACTTCTGGAAATTTTCCGACAAGCCAGGGGTCTTACCTGCGGCCTTACCCTTGGTATTCAGGCGAAGTATTTCCTTCGGCGCGAAACGGGAACAAAGTTCTCGTTTCATTCTGCTTGCAGCCTGCAGTGACAGCTCTCGAAATTGTTTTGGAAATCCTTCCGGCTTTGTGATCAGTCTAAAGGAGTCCGTCTTAGCTACAGCTGAATAATAGTTCAGCGTTCTTTCAAGTACCTCGAATGTCCGGTATGAAAACAGCGGCGCAACCTGATGGAATGGAAAGGAGCGAGAAATGGGAACGTCGCCAACGCCTCTTCCAAAGCCCGATTTTCAGGTCCTGTTCGAATCGGCGCCAGGCTTATATCTTGTATTGACACCTGATTTTACAATCGTCGCGGTTAGCGATGCTTACCTGCGCGCGACGATGACGAAGCGGGAAGGGATTTTGCGCCGCGGGATCTTTGAGGTTTTTCCGGATAACCCAGAAGATCCGGCGACGTCAAAGTGCTCTATATGTCAGGTTATACGGAAAATGCCATTAGTCGTCATGGCTTTTTGGACCCAGGCGTGGCGTTCGTTCAAAAACCTTTTACCCTGGCTACCCTGACTCGAAAGGTGCGCGAGGTGTTGGACTGCTAGGCCTATTGCCCAAAATAGGCACCATTGGCATTAGCCTCGGAGAGGCGCAAGATAATAGCCCACGGCGTCAGCCGTGGAGGGTAGATGGATGAATCAGCCCTGGAGGGGCGAAAGACAAGGTGGAACAATTTATCATCCATGCGGATTCTTTCGCCCCTACCGGGGCTTGGCCTCTGCATGACGCTAACCCGCGGCTGGCGCCGTGGGTTATGATCTGACGCCCCTCCCGGGGCTACCCAATGACGTCGACGATGCATAACTTGGGTATTACCCTGTTTCGTATCTGCGAAAACATCCTGCTCTTGCTCAGGCTCGTACTCGATTCGTTGGCACCGGGGCGAGCAAGACTAAGAGCACGAACCCGAAATACCTTACACTATTGCGGAAGCGCAGCAGTTAGGAATGAGCTTTCCAGTTCTATAATCTGTGAAAAGAAAGGAGAGATAGTTGATGTTCAAATTCATAATGCTAAGCGTGGTACTGAGCCTGGTGATGGCTTGGGGCACAGTAAATGCCGCTGAACTGAAATCGGGAGACGAAGCACCTGCCTTTTCGCTGCCTGGTTCAGACGGCAAGACTCACCGGCTGCAAGATTTTAAGGGGAAGCAGATAGTCGTGCTGGCTTGGTTTCCCAAAGCCTTCACCGGAGGTTGAACGGCAGAGTGCAAGTCATTCCGTGTGAATGGCAAAGCTATTCGAGAGTTCAATGTCGCGTATTTTACGGCCAGCGTGGACACACCGGAAGTGAACAAGAAGTTTGCCGAGTCCTTGCAAGCCGACTACCCTGTATTGAGCGATCCGGATAAGAAGGTGGCCGAGGCCTACGGAGTTGTTCACCCAGGTCGAGAGGTAGCAGAACGCTGGACCTTTTACATTGGCAAGGATGGCAAGATTCTTTATGTAGACCGCCAGGTGAAAGCCCAGAGCGCCGCTGAAGATGTTGTCAGCAAATTAAAGGAATTGAGCCCCTAACTAACTATAATAGGGCTCCGGCCGTTGATATCCCTGGCTCCGCAAGCTACTGCACCGCTGGTTGCAACAGGAAGTCAGGACCCAAGAGTCAGAATGGCTGAGTGTTTTGTCCAAGCCCCGCTAGGGGCGAAATATTGATAGCCCAGGGTGAAGCGCTAGCGGAACCCTGGGTTTGCGGCCCCATTCCCAGTCTTCTCCTTCTCCCCGCGCAGGCGGGGAGAGGGTGGGGTGAGGGGCGTGAGTTGAGCCCTTGATATCTGGGTGTTCGGCAAGTTACTGTCAGGAGCCAGGAGTCAGAATGAAGAACTGGCTTGAAAACCAGGTCTCTTCCCACTCCTGCTCGGCTTTCTGCCGGCCAATCGAGCAAGAGCAAGATGATTTTTCGCAAACCATTAAGAGACACATGCGCGGATGGGTAACTCTGGCCATGACTCTTATCGTGGCGATGGCAAGAACTGAGGCTGCCGAATTGAAACCGGGCGATATGGCGCCTGATTTTACACTTCCAGGTTCGGATGGCAAGACTTACCGCCTGTTCGACTTTCGTGGGAAACGAGCGGTAGTCCTGGCCTGGTTTCCCAAGGCCTTTACCGGCGGGTGAACCGCCGAATGCAGATCATTCCGTGGGAATGGCAACGCAATCCGAGAATTCAACGTGGCCTACTTTACGGCCAGCGTTGACTCGCTGGAGACCAACAAGAAATTTGCCGAATCCCTGGGAGCAGATTATCCCATCCTAAGCGATCCGGAGAAGAAGGTGGCCAGAGCCTACGGAGTGGTGCACGGGTTGCGCCTTTGGCCGGAACGCTGGACGTTTTACATTGGAATGGATGGAAGGATCCTGTACGTTGACCGGCAGGTGAAAGCCCAGAATGCGGGGAGCGATGTGGTTGAAAGGTTGAAGCAGTTAAATGTTCAACAGATCAAGCCTTGAATCTTGATGCTTTCTGATCTTTCCAGGGAACTTCCGGCTGCTTTGAATCGTCTCTACACCGCACGTAACGAAGCCCTGGGACGGGGTGAGTCGATCGTAGACCTCATCTCCGGAAACGTTAACCAGCATGGCATGTTCTTTCCGCAAGAACTGCTGGCGCAGGTGATGCGTGCGGCCTTGGATCAGGCACGAGTCTATCAACCTGATTCCCTGGGTCAAGAGGTAGCTCGCCAAGCCATTGCGGACTACTACAAGAGAGCGGGACTCTGCCTTCCAGCAGGCCAAATTCTAATTACACCAGGAACCAGCGTTTCTTATTTCTATTGCTTGAAGCTTTTAGCGGAGCCAGGAGATGAGATCCTTTGCCCGAGCCCTTCCTATCCTCTTTTTGAGACGATTGGCCGAGTATGCGGTGTGAAACTGAGGTTTTATCGTCTCCTGGAATCGGCTCACTGGGAGATTGATCTTGCTTACCTGGAGTCCCAGCTCACCACTAAAACCCGTGCGGTCGTGCTGATCTCACCCCATAATCCAACCGGAATGGTGGCCAGCCAGGAACAGCTGGAAGGCTTAGCCGAAATTGCCTGCCGTCATCACCTGGCCATCATTGCAGATGAAGTGTTCAGTGAGTTCCTGTTTGATAGAGACTGCTTGCCCCGGCCGGCCTCGACAGCGGCACCACTGATCTTTACGTTAAATGGATTTTCAAAAATGTTTGCCCTGCCTGGATTGAAGCTGGGATGGGTAGCCGTCAGCGGGGACCCGGAATGGGTTCAAAAATCCCTGTCCACTCTGGAACTCATCTCTGATACCTTTCTCCCGGTCAACGAAATGGTCCAATTTGCCGTTCCCGAGATTTTCCTGAGGGGAGTGACTTTTCTGCAAATCTACAAGGCCTGGGTGAAGAACTGTCGAAACACTGCCGTTGAAATGCTTTCCCAATGCCCACTCCTTCAGTTGATCCCACCGTCTGGCGGCTTTTATTTGACCGCCCGTGTGCTCGGGGCGGAGAAAGACGAAGGAGAATTGGCGGTAGATTTATTGCACAAATCAAAAGTGCTGGTTCATCCAGGCTATTTCTACGATATCCCGCCTTCTCATCTGGTCATGACGTTCGTCCAGGAATCGCAAACGTTGCAGGACTGCCTTGCTCGTCTATGTAACCAGCTCGAGGAGAAATAAAATAAATTGGAACCCTTTCCGGGCAGGACATCCCAGCAGTTGGCATGAAAGCTTATCACCCAAATTATGCCCACTGAGGCGATGCCCCTCACCCCCGGCCCCTCTCCCAAAGGGCGAGGGGAGAGTAAACTGTAATTCATTACTCCCTCTCCTGGTGGGAGAGGGTGGCCGTAGGCCGGGTGAGGGGGTTGCAGCCGACGGAGCGAGCGCCTTCAGCGCCGATGGTGTTGTTCGATGCATAATTTGGGTATCAAGCTTTCATCTCCCTTCCAAGAGGTCTATTGATGCCAGTGCTTTGAGGGGTGTTTGACTGGTGCTCATTTCAGCCAGGAAAGTAATTCGGTTTGAGAGAGCTTCCCACTTTCAATTCGCAAGGCTGAATCAACCCGGGAAAGTTGGTAAACAGTCTTAACCCATTGCGTGTCGAATTGGCCTCCCGTATTGTGAATGAGCAGACGAGAGGTTGGAGCCAGGGTTAATGCGGTCCTGAATTCTCCGGCCCGGCGGATCAAGGGGATATAGAGCTGATCCAGATAGGCCTCGTCCTCTTGACTCTTGAATTGGGCAACGTCGGCAACCGTACAGTGAAGCTCCGGAGCCAGCGAACGAGCTAAAAGGCACCAGAGGCCTGCTTCTTCGAACCCGACCAGATTGAGAGCGGAGATGTCTGATCTTTTCTTGAGATAGGAAATGGCCGTCAAGATATCCTGCACCCGATTAGCATCGTCAGTCCGGTTGTAAGTTGTAAAGAAGGGATCACTCATGTCTCGATTGGCCTTGGCTGTTCCCGTATTAAAAGTATCGACGGACATCACCAGGTGCCCCAGCTTCAGAAGTGAATTAATCACGGAATTATTCTGGCTCTGGAAGGCCGTTTTTCCCTGGGGATGGATCAGCAAGGTTGCAGTGAAGCCATGTCCTCGACCGGTCCGCGGCGTCCAAAGGGTAGCCGGAACTCGATCCGCTGCATTGCGCCTCCCGATCGTGAATTCCTGGGAGGAACCCGAGTTGGGCGATATGGGCTGGCTGACGATGACCTCGCGGGGGTCCGGATACTGGGCTGCGAGAGAATGCTGCAGTGCCGGTCCCATCAATTCTCTAAAACGGGCGAGACTGGCGACATCGTGAGGTTGCAGGGCGATAATTTGTCGTTGGTAACTTTCAATGAGATAGTCAATGAGCTGCTGTTGTGTTTTGGCTCCCTGCGGAAGATCGCGTCCGTAAAAAACCAACACATCAGCGGGGAACTCCACGTGAAAAGCTTTTTCTTTGAACAGGGACTCGTCCTTCTGTTCTAGGATCCACTTGCCAAACCAGCTATAAACGGCCTCCCGACTCTCTCGATTGTAATTGTGCTCGGCAAAAATCTGGATGGTATGAACTTTGTCCTCTGCCCCCAAGAGTTTGTAAACACTTTGAATGGCAGGGAATTCGACCCGGGGTGTGTCCCGCGTCCAGTCTCCGGCAGCCGAGACCATGAGCAGAGGACGAGGAGCCATCAAAGCGCCGATTTCCATGTTATTCGTGTCAAGCCTGAGGTTTGAAATATTCTCGCAAACGTCGCCACCTTGCATATAGTGGGAAATCATATTAACTGGTGCAGAAACCTTGATACGATCATCCACGGCGGTAAGCAGGAACGTCTGCGTCCCGCCTCCGGAGGCGCCCGTGCACGAGAGGCGATTCTTGTCCACGTCGGGAAGCGACTCCAGGAAATCGGCTGAGCGAATGCTGTTCCAAAGTTGCAAAGCCAACGGTCCAATTCCCCACAAACTTAAAGGCTTTCCGATAAAGCGGTGATCCACTTGCCGACTATCGTTATAGCCCACCATATCGTAGGAAAAAATCACGTAACCCTGTCGCGCAAAACTAATGCAACGGGCTGGAATGGAGCCGAGCTCGGAATTTTCCCATCGGCCGGATTCCCAGTGTCCATGGGGTGTCCGGATGCCCGGGAACGGGCCCGCCTTGCCTAACGGCCGATACAGATTTCCTGTCACATAGAAGCCCGGGTAACTTTCGAAATAAACTTTTTCGATCGAATATTCCCCTCGTTCGATCTTGCCAAAGATTTGTGGGTTAAGTGGTGTCTTCTCTGGTAGGGGCCATAAACCGGCACTCACGAGAATTTGTTGACGCAAGTATTGGGCCCGGGCCAGCCATTCTTCTTTGGTTTTGGGAGGCTGGAAGGTGTAAGGCATGTCCAGATTGCGGATTTCGGTTGCTCGCCGGTCCACGTCAGGAAGGGAACCCTCTTGTGAAATACCAACTGTATCAAAAAGGACCAAGAAAGAAACAAGCGTCAAAAGGGTGAAGGAAGTGAGAACATTCATTGATAGCTCCTCCTGGTTGGGTTGTACTTTAGGACTTGATTTTATAAACCCGAATTATGAGGTTGAATCAAGCCAGACTCTGGCGTTTGGCTCCAAACCCTCACCCCCGGCCCCTCTCCCTGTATAAACCGGGGACATGGCTGACAACCTTCGGGGACATGGCTGACACATCGATAAGGACATGGAAATCTTCTTTGGAGGATTGCCATGCCCTGGAAAGAGGTATCGGTCATGTCGTTGCGTCAGGAGTTTGTGCAGTTGGCCAGTCAGTCGAAGGTGAATTTACATCATCTTACTCTTGCTCCTGCTCTTACTCATTAGTCGGCAGAAAGCCGAGCAAGAGTACGAGCAAGAGCACGAATGGAAATGAAATAGGTTACCGTATTTCCGAAATGGCCCACTTACATGCTGTACACAGGCTCTTACGCGAAATTTCTTCCGAAGCCCCTAAGGCGTCATAGCACAATTCTGGAGATGTTGCTTCAAGCAAGCGAGATTAGCTTGAAATAACGGGTTGTTCGGCTCCAGATGCTGAGCGGCTTCCAGTTCAGTGAAGGCCTGGCGTATTTCGTTGATCTTCGTTAGGGCAACTGCCAGCGCATTGTGGGCTCTCGCATCGTCTGGCAT